>NZ_LR590469.1:1519469-1823363 GCF_901472495.1 Yersinia enterocolitica subsp. enterocolitica | reverse complement strand
GGCGGGTCATGGTCAGTGCGACCGGCTCGTCTGAGCTGCACGAAAATGATGTTTTGCTGATTGATATGTCTGATTGCGATGTGGATTTACGCGAATTTTGTACTGAGCAGATGCTAGAGCCGATGGTGTTGCGTGGTGAGTATTTCTCTGAACAGGCGCGTAACGTCGGGATGGCCGAAGTTTCTCTTATTCCAGACTCTTCCCTGCTGGGAAAAAGTTTACGTGAAGTCACCTTCCGTACCCGCTATGGCCTGAATGTTGTGGGTATTCGTCGCAATGGTAAGACCCTGGAAGGTAAACTAGTCGATGATAAATTACAGTTTGGCGACATCTTATTGGTGATCGGCGACTGGAAATTGATTCGTCAATTGCAGCAGAAAACCCGTGATTTTATTGTGCTGAATTTACCGGCTGAAGTTGATGAAGTGGCACCGGCAATTTCACAAGCGCCCCATGCTTTGTTCTGTCTGGCGCTGATGGTGGCGATGATGCTAACTGACGAAGTGCCGAATGTGATAGCGGCGTTAGTGGCATGTTTGTTGATGGGGCAATTTCGCTGTATTGATATGGAAAGTGCTTATCGCTCAATCCATTGGCCAAGTTTGATTCTAATTATCGGGATGATGCCCTTTGCACAAGCGCTGCAAAAAACTGGCGGGGTAGATTTGATAGTCCGTGGTTTGATGGATGTCGCTGGTGGTATGGGGCCAAGAGTGATGTTGCTGTGCTTATTTGTGCTGTGCGCCACCATCGGGCTATTTATTTCCAATACAGCGACGGCGGTGTTGATGGCACCGATCGCCATAGCGGCCGCTCGTGAGATGTCGCTTTCCCCGTATCCATTCGCGATGATTATCGGTATTGCTGCATCAGCGGCCTTTATGACTCCGGTCTCATCCCCGGTTAATACCTTGGTTTTAGGCCCCGGTGGCTATAAATTTGGTGATTTTATCCGAATAGGGGTGCCGTTTACCCTGTTGGTGATGATCGTGAGTGTGATGGTAGTGCCATTATTATTCCCCTTCTAATTTATCCTTCGGCCTTGCCGCTACAGGGGTGTTAGCTGCGCTTACTCACCCGAATCACTGACAAAAACGTCAGCTCATCGGGATTCGTGCACTGGCTGCCTACCTGTAACGGCAATGACTTTGGATAATGTGCTTCGGCCTTGCCGCTATCTAAAAGATAGGCTGCTCATCAATCCAGTGAGTCGAGGCTGATTTCGTCCAGAGACAAGCTAAAGCTGGGGACGAAAACTTCCATAAAATAATCCATTTCCGGGCTTTGACGCATGGCGAGGGTCTTCTCCAGCCGCACTTTGGCTTGGATGAACTCATTGTTACCGGCAGATAATTCTTCTAAACATTTGAGATAAGCGCATAGCGCATCAGCTTGTTTAACCAATGCTTTTTCCTCTTCGCTATAATAATGCTCATCCAGCAGACAACGAAAATCGTGCTGTAACTCTTCGGGTAGCATTTCAATTAGCTTCTGCTGCGCGACTTTTTCTATCTTTTTATATTCATGAGCAATCTGAGGATTGTAATACTTGATAGGGGTGGGTAAATCACCGGTTATCACTTCGCTGGCATCGTGGTACATCGCCAGCAGCGCGATACGATCGGCATTAAGATTGCCATTAAATTTCCGGTTTTTGATAATAGCTAATGCATGAGCGACAAATGCCACCTGCAAACTGTGCTCAGAAACATTCTCAGTGCGGACATTACGCATCAGCGGCCAGCGGTTGATCAGTTTCAAGCGGGATAGGTGGGCGAAGAAGTGACTCATAGTTTCTCTCTTTTTTACTTTTTAAAGGCAGAACTGGGGGATAGCATATCAGATTGGGTTTGGGTTTGGGTTGATGTTTGATTTGATCGGATCAGGTTTCGGTTGATATTCGTTCAGTTATCACCTTACCTTCGCGGCCTCAACCGAGCAGGAGGGCAGGCCGGCCCTCCTGCACCTGCGGCTTGCGCGAAATATTACTGCTGTCGCAGTGCCCTCCGGCAGCTTGCTGGCTGTTCGAACCGGGGCTGACTCGCTCCCAGCTCGACAGCCCCTTTCGCCGCGTCCATGCGGCTCATTCGGCCTGCAATCTTTGTCGGTAATATTCCTGATTGCGCTCAAGGTCAAAAAACAATTCAAAACCAAACCCATTTTTAGATTTTGATGTTAAAAGCACATTTGAGCTGCCGAGTGAAGAGTGGAGGTAGGACGCGAGGCATGGATGCCGAGCGAGGGCCGCTTGAACAGGAGTGAATCGGCCCAGTCCGTCAGCCGGAACGATGATTGAGGGCACCCACGAAGTGGCAAGCGATACGTGCGCTAGCGCAGGGGATCCAAGGGGGTTACGCGCTTGTAACCCCTTTGGCGGTTGAAGCTTCAGAGACAAGGTGATCGCTGATCTTATGTCAACCGAATCAGTCACCAAGGCTACTAACCAAATAAAAAACCAAACCCTACTGGTGGTAGGTCTCCAAAAACCGCCCCAGCTTCCCAACCGCCATCTCCAGCTCATCCACACGCGGTAACGTCACGATACGCACATGATCCGGATATGGCCAGTTAAAGGCACTGCCCTGTACCAACAAGACTTTTTCCTGCAACAGAAGATCTAATACCAATTTCTGATCGTCTTTCAGGTTAAAACGCTTCTGATCAATACGCGGGAACATATAGAGCGCGCCCTGTGGTTTCACACAGGAAACCCCCGGTATCTGGTTAATCAACTCCCAGGCACGGTCGCGTTGTTCGTACAAACGCCCGCCAGGTTGGATAAATTCGCTGATGCTCTGATAGCCACCTAATGCAGTCTGAATTGCATGCTGCATTGGCACGTTAGCGCACAAGCGCATGGATGCCAGCATTTCCAAACCTTCAATATAACCTTTCGCGTGTTTCTTCGGCCCATTCAGCACCATCCAGCCCTGACGGAAACCGGCGACACGGTAAGTCTTGGACAGACCATTGAAGGTCACCGTCAGTAAATCAGGTGCCAGTGCAGCAATCGAATGATGCTGAGATTCGTCATATAAAATCTTATCGTAGATCTCATCGGCGAAAATAATCAGATCATTCTGGCGAGCGATTTCGACAATCTCCAGCAACAACTCTTTGCTGTAGACCGCGCCAGTCGGGTTGTTCGGGTTGATAATCACTATCCCGCGGGTGCGTGGGGTGATTTTACTGCGGATATCGTCCAAATCAGGGAACCAGCCTGATTCTTCATCACACATATAATGCACAGCTTTACCGCTCGAAAGTGATACTGCCGCCGTCCATAACGGATAGTCCGGGGCCGGTACCAGCATTTCATCGCCAAGGTTTAGCAATGCTTGCATGGATTGCACGATCAGCTCAGAAACGCCATTCCCAATGTAGATATCCTCTACCGTCAGATCGCGCATATCGCGTGCCTGATAGTGCTGCATAATGGCTTTGCGCGCCGAAAAAAGGCCTTTGGAGTCGCAATAGCCCTGTGCAGTCGGCAAATTACGGATCACATCCACCAGAATCTCATCCGGTGCATCGAAACCAAACGGGGCAGGGTTGCCGATGTTGAGTTTCAGAACCTTGTTACCTTCTTCTTCAAGACGCTTAGCTTCTTTTAGCACTGGGCCACGAATGTCGTAACAGACGTTGTCCAGTTTGCTGGATTTCTCAATGGGGGACATAAAAAATTGAGCCTTTTGCTGGTAAAAGCGTGTCCTCAGCGTGGAACACTGCAAGGTGTTCAATGTACTCCGACGCCGCTGATTTTTGAAGTTATATGCACATCTTTAGTGCAAATGACTGTGGGGCGTAAAGTATAGGTGTTTTTACCCGTGTTTTTGCTCTCAAACCTACCGGGCGCTATGTGATTGATGAGTTTGTCTGAAGTTTTCTTCTGCCAGATTTCATCGTACGTGCGCATTAGTAAAAAATAGATTTTGATAAAAATTAAGCCCCATTTTCTGCACGATAGAAACCAGAAAGGAAGTGAGAGTATCGATGTCCAATTACGTTGCGTTTTAAGCTGAGAATCTGGATTCAACAGTTTATATCATCATACATATATAGAAGGACGAAAAGAGGCAAGTTTGTAAATAGGAAAACTATTAAGATTAGCTAATGTTAATCTTAAAAATGCTTATCGATTATCAAATCTTACCACTTGAAATTACTCAATTAGATAAAAAATCCGCAAGAGAAATATTGATTATTTTTAATATTTATCGATGAGTTGGTCTCGTTGATTTAATTAAAATAAGAGATAAGCTGCTTTATAAAGGCTACAAAAAATCAGGATTTCTAAAGGAAAAAATCTTCATTTATCGAAGATTTAGCACTTTTTTATGACCGTACTCACAAACAGAGACAGAATTCAGCCAATAGTTTTTTTTAAAAAGAGATAGCGGTAACGAAATATAAGTAAATTTTTTGCCCTACTCGAATGAGTGGGGTACTGTCATACTTAGCGTTGTCCCTTATTGATGGCGCTAATACATAAACACCAGGGTAGTTTGTAATTAGAATTCAAAAAAGTGAAGAATACACTATGACAAATGCAAATCGTCCGATAATTAATCTCGACCTCGATCTGCTTAGAACCTTTGTAGCTGTTGCTGACTTGAATACGTTTGCCTCTGCTGCGGCAGCGGTTTGTCGAACTCAGTCAGCAGTTAGCCAACAAATGCAACGGTTAGAACAGTTAGTAGGTAAGGAGTTATTTGCCCGTCACGGGCGTAACAAATTGCTCACTGAACATGGTCTCCAGTTACTTGGCTATGCCAGAAAAATTTTGCGTTTTAACGACGAAGCTTGTACATCGCTGATGTATAGCAATGTAGAAGGTTCACTCATTATCGGCGCATCTGATGATACTGCCGATACACTGTTGCCTTTCTTGCTAAACCGAGTGGCGACGCTATATCCTCGGCTGGCCATCGATGTGCGGGTAAAACGTAGCCCACTCATTGCTGACATGCTGAGTCATGGCGAAGCGGATCTGGCGATCACCACCGCCAAGGTCGACAACCATCCTCATGTGATTTTAAGAACATCACCGACGCTGTGGTATTGCTCCGCCGATTACCAATTCCAACCCGGCGAATCAGTACCTTTAGTTGTTATGGATGAGCCAAGTCCATTTCGTGATATGGCAATAGAGCATCTGACCAGAGCCGGTATCGCATGGCGTATTGCCTATGTCGCCTCTTCTCTTTCTGCCATTCGTGCGGCAGTGAGGGCAGGGCTGGGTATTACTGCCAGACCGATTGAGATGATGAGTCCTGATTTACGGGTATTGGGTGAAACAGAAGGGCTACCTCGCCTGCCTGAAACTCATTATTCATTATGTAAAGACAGCCGGTGTAGCAATGAATTGGCCTTGGCTATTTTCGATGCTATGCAGACAGGTCATCAACACGGTTTGCAGTCCGGTACGGATTTAACCCTGGGTTCTGATTTTTTAATTGATGATCAAAGTTAACCCGTTACTGGTATAAAACATGATAAGCCCCTTATTTTAGGGGCTTGAGGTTAATGACAAAGTGCCCGTAGCGGTGAAAACAGGCAGATCGTAAAGACGCCGTAAACCCTTCCCTGGGGGCTCGAGCCGCGCCATCCGTGGCGCGGACGCTTTACTCTTCTGCCAGTCCTCACCTTGCAAAATTGGGTTGCCGAGGTTTGTCAGCAGTCTGAAGCCCCTTATTTTAGGGGCTTGAGGTTAATGACAAAGTGCCCGTAGCGGTGAAAACAGGCAGATCGTAAAGACGCCGTAAACCCTTCCCTGGGGGCTCGAGCCGCGCCATCCGTGGCGCGGACGCTTTACTCTTCTGCCAGTCCTCACCTTGCAAAATTGGATTGCCGAGGTTTGTCAGCAGTCTGAAGCCCCTTGTTTTAGGGGCTTTTTTGTTCCCATTCTTTGTTAAAGCTTCTTTTTATCCTATTCAGCTTAATTTTGTGATCAAAACGTCGTTTTACTTATTTAAAGCTATTTTTCAAGATCACATTATTTCTAATAAACCTGATTAACTTAGTGGTTAATATAAGTTTTATTAAAACACCGTTTCATTATTTGTAAATAATTAAGAGCAACTTTTAGTGCCGAATATTTATGAAATAACACTCAAAACGTGTTCTGGATCAAAAAAATACCCCTGGTTAGTGAGTGGAAGAACCGGTTATTCCTGAGACAATGGTATAGTTGGTAAGAGCTATTCATGTTGGTTTATATGTGTATGTTCTGACTTAACAAATTACTGACTCGATTTAGCTTGCAGGTTCGCATCAAATGTTAAGTAAGATCGTGCGTTTGTAAATTAATCTGTAGTTACTTTTGTCAAAGTTGACAAAAGGTTACTGAAAGGAGTAAAAAGCCCACAGTAAAACACTGGCTAAACAGTTGTTAAGACAGTGTGTTTTGTGTGGTTTTTATCCTTCCCTTTGAATCGATGTGGTGCACTAACTGCCAATACAAGAGCAGGATGTCCGACGCCACTTTTGATGAGTAAGCAATGAGTATGTCAACAACCACTGAAGTTATCGCTCATCATTGGGCGTTCGCTGTATTCCTGATCGGCGCAATCGGGCTGTGCGGTTTGATGCTGCTAGGTGCGTTCTTCCTGGGTGGGAGAGCTCGGGCCCGTGCCAAAAACGTCCCTTATGAGTCGGGTATTGATTCAGTAGGCTCCGCGCGCATGCGCCTGTCTGCGAAATTCTACCTGGTCGCCATGTTCTTCGTTATTTTCGATGTTGAAGCCTTATATCTGTATGCATGGTCAATCTCCATCCGTGAGAGTGGCTGGATAGGCTTCATCGAAGCAACCATTTTCATTTTGGTGCTCTTGGCTGGTTTGGTTTATCTGGTGCGTATTGGCGCTCTGGATTGGACTCCTGTGCGTTCTAATCGCCGCGTGAGCAAACCGAGCATAGTTAAATACGCCAGCAATCATCCGCAAGCTATACCCAAAGATCGTGGCGTTGAAAGTACGGCTACCAGCAAATAAATCCCGATGAACTTATCTATAGTTAAAACAGGTAAGTGATTGGGGTGAA
Source organism: Yersinia enterocolitica subsp. enterocolitica (assembly GCF_901472495.1). NCBI lineage: Bacteria > Pseudomonadati > Pseudomonadota > Gammaproteobacteria > Enterobacterales > Yersiniaceae > Yersinia > Yersinia enterocolitica. The sequence goes on along the minus strand of NZ_LR590469.1, from coordinate 1,816,322 downwards.
CGCGCACAGCTAACAACCCTGCGGCTTTAAGTACAAAGGGTATAGTGGTCAATAAATACAGCGAGGCATTAACATGGACTATACGCTCACCCGCATAGACCCTAACGGTGAGAACGACCGTTACCCCCTGCAAACTCAGGAAACCGTCAGCGGCGATCCTCTCGAGCAACATGTCCACCGTAGTGTTTACATGGGTAAACTTGAGAACGCCATGCATGACATGGTGAACTGGGGGCGTAAGAACTCTCTTTGGCCGTATAACTTCGGTCTTTCCTGCTGTTATGTGGAGATGGTGACCTCGTTCACCGCCGTGCATGACGTGGCACGTTTCGGTGCAGAAGTATTGCGTGCCTCTCCGCGCCAGGCTGACTTTATGGTGGTGGCCGGTACCTGCTTTACCAAGATGGCCCCAGTTATTCAGCGTTTGTATGAACAAATGTTGGAACCAAAATGGGTTATTTCCATGGGTGCCTGTGCTAACTCCGGCGGCATGTACGATATCTATTCTGTCGTACAAGGCGTGGATAAATTTTTGCCGGTAGATGTGTATATCCCTGGCTGTCCACCGCGTCCGGAAGCCTATATGCAAGCATTGTTGCTGCTACAGGAATCTATCGGTAAAGAGCGCCGTCCTCTCTCTTGGGTTGTGGGTGATCAAGGTGTTTACCGCGCCAATATGCAGCCAGAAAGAGAACGTAAGCATGCTGAACGAATTGCAGTAACTAACCTGCGTACACCTGACGAAATCTAATGTGCCTTTAGGCATAAGATTTTGGTGCGTAAGTGATTTGTTTTTGGAGAGAACCGTTTTTCTTCCAGAACATGTGTGCGGCAAATGACCACAAAATGACACATTCAGTGTGGTGAAAAAACAGTGTGGTGAATAAATAATGACCGATTTAACGACGTCCGACAGCACCCAGCCAGCATGGCAGACCCGCGATCATCTTGATGATCCGGTGATTGGTGAACTGTCGAACCGTTTTGGGCCAGAGGCCTTTGTTGTTCAAGCAACTCGTACCGGTATGCCCGTGGTATGGGTGAAGCGTGAACAATTACTGGAAGTAATGTCGTTTCTGAGAAAACAACCGAAGCCGTATGTCATGCTGTTTGACTTGCATGGTGTAGATGAACGCCTTCGTACCCACCGCCAGGGCTTGCCTGACGCGGATTTTTCTGTTTTCTATCATCTGCTTTCCATCGAGCGTAACCGCGACATCATGCTGAAAGTGGCACTGTCTGAAAAAGACTTGCACGTGTCCACAGCGACCAAGATTTTCCCTAATGCCAACTGGTATGAGCGCGAAACTTGGGAAATGTTCGGTATTACCTTCGATGGTCACCCTCATCTGACGCGCATCATGATGCCGCAGACTTGGGAAGGTCACCCGCTGCGTAAAGATTACCCAGCCCGTGCAACAGAGTTCGATCCCTTTGTGCTGACCAAGCAGAAAGAAGATCTGGAAATGGAATCACTGACTTTCAAACCAGAAGATTGGGGTATGAAGCGCGGCACCGAAAATGAGGACTTTATGTTCCTTAACCTCGGCCCGAACCACCCCTCTTCACACGGTGCGTTCCGTATCGTGTTGCAGCTTGATGGTGAAGAGATTGTCGACTGCGTGCCAGATGTGGGTTACCACCACCGTGGTGCGGAGAAGATGGGCGAGCGCCAGTCCTGGCACAGCTACATCCCTTATACCGACCGTATTGAATATCTTGGTGGCTGTGTTAACGAAATGCCTTACGTGCTGGCAGTTGAAAAACTGGCGGGCATTGAAGTGCCGGATCGCGTTAAAACCATTCGCGTCATGCTGTCTGAATTGTTCCGCATCAACAGCCACTTACTGTACATCAGTACCTTTATCCAGGACGTCGGTGCAATGACTCCTGTGTTCTTCGCTTTTACCGACCGGCAGAAAGTGTACGATTTGGTAGAAGCGATTACTGGTTTCCGTATGCACCCGGCCTGGTTCCGTATTGGTGGTGTGGCACACGACCTGCCGCGTGGCTGGGAACGTCTGCTGCGTGACTTCCTTGACTGGATGCCAAAACGCCTGGATTCCTACGTCAAAGCGGCACTGCAGAACAGTATCCTGAAAGGCCGTTCTATTGGTGTTGCTGCCTACAATGCCAAAGAAGCATTGGAATGGGGGGTGACTGGAGCTGGCTTACGTGCTACTGGTGTTGAGTTTGACGTGCGTAAATGGCGTCCGTACTCCGGCTATGAAAACTTCGATTTCGAAGTGCCAGTCGGTAACAATGGCGACTGTTATGACCGTGTGATGTTGAAAGTGGAAGAGTTGCGTCAAAGCCTGCGCATTCTGGAGCAATGTTATAAAAACATGCCAGAAGGCCCATTCAAGGCAGACCACCCACTGACGACTCCACCGCCGAAAGAACGCACGCTACAACATATCGAAACGCTGATCACTCACTTCCTGCAAGTTTCATGGGGCCCAGTGATGCCAGCTAACGAATCATTCCAGATGGTTGAAGCGACCAAAGGGATCAACAGTTACTATCTGACCAGTGACGCCAGCACCATGAGCTATCGCACCCGGATACGTACGCCAAGCTATGCCCATTTACAGCAGATTCCATCAGTTATCCGTGGCAGCCTGGTATCTGACTTGATCGTCTATCTGGGCAGTATCGATTTTGTAATGTCTGATGTGGACCGCTAATTATGAGCAACCAAAAAGATACTCAGGTGAGTAACGAAAGCCAAAATGTGGCGAACCTGGCAGTCAATGCGGCTGAACCGGCGACCACAGCAGAAGTTTTCGAGTTGAGTGCTGAAGAACGTGATGCTATCGAACATGAAAAGCACCATTACGAAGATGCCCGCGCCGCGTCAATTGAAGCACTGAAAATTGTGCAAAAACAACGCGGTTGGGTGCCGGATGGGGCGATTCACGCTATTGCTGAAGTGTTGGGTATCCCAGCCAGTGATGTTGAAGGTGTGGCGACATTCTACAGCCAGATCTTCCGCCAACCGGTTGGGCGTCATGTGATCCGCTACTGTGACAGCGTGGTGTGCCACATCACCGGTTATCAGGGGATCCAAGCCGCGATTTCGAAAAAACTCAGCATCCAACCAGGTCAAACCACTTTTGATGGCCGCTTTACGCTGCTGCCGACCTGCTGTTTGGGTAACTGTGATCGTGGCCCGACGATGATGATCGATGACGATACGCACAGCTACCTGAAGCCTGAAGATATTGAGAAGTTACTGGAGCAATATCCATGACAGTCCACTCAGGTTTTACCAAAGAGATTGTGCGCACGCCGGAAATGCACCCGCTGACCTGGCGTTTGCGCGATGATAAACAGCCAGTATGGTTGGATGAATATCGCAGCAAAAACGGCTATGTCGGCGCGGAAAAAGCCTTAAAAAGCATGGCAGCACCTGATGTTGTTAGCTTAGTCAAAGACGCCGGCCTGAAAGGGCGTGGCGGAGCTGGCTTCTCCACCGGTTTGAAGTGGAGCCTGATGCCAAAAGACGAAAGCATGAACATCCGCTATCTGCTGTGTAACGCCGATGAGATGGAACCGGGTACCTATAAAGACCGCCTGCTGATGGAGCAATTGCCGCATTTGCTGGTGGAAGGGATGCTGATCAGTGCGTTCGCGCTGAAAGCTTACCGCGGTTACATCTTCCTGCGTGGCGAATATATCGAAGCCGCCGTGCACTTGCGTCGTGCCATCGCTGAAGCAACGGAAGCGGGTTTGCTTGGCAAAAACATCATGGGCAGCGGTTTTGATTTTGAGCTGATTGTTCATACCGGGGCGGGTCGTTATATTTGCGGTGAAGAAACTGCACTGATTAACTCGCTGGAAGGCCGCCGTGCCAACCCACGTTCTAAGCCACCTTTCCCGGCATCTTCTGGTGTTTGGGGCAAACCAACTTGCGTTAACAACGTTGAAACTCTGTGTAACGTTCCGGCCATTCTTGAGCATGGCGTGGAGTGGTATCAGGGAATTACCGCCGGTAAAAGTAACGATGCGGGTACCAAACTGATGGGCTTCTCTGGCCGGGTGAAAAATCCAGGTCTGTGGGAATTGCCGTTTGGTATCACCGCTCGCGAAATTCTGGAAGATTACGCTGGTGGCATGCGCGATGGCTTGAAATTCAAAGCCTGGCAGCCGGGCGGGGCAGGGACTGACTTCCTGACCGCCGACCACCTTGATTTGCCGATGGATTTTGAAAATATCGCTAAAGCTGGCAGCCGTTTAGGGACGGCATTGGCTATGGCGGTAGACCACGAAATCGGTATGGTTCCGCTGGTGCGTAATCTGGAAGAGTTTTTCGCCCGTGAATCCTGTGGCTGGTGTACCCCTTGCCGCGATGGGTTGCCGTGGAGCGTGAAGATCCTGCGTGCACTGGAGCGCGGCGAAGGTCAGCCGGGCGACATCGAGACGCTGGAGCAGCTTTGCCGCTTCTTAGGGCCGGGCAAAACCTTCTGTGCTCATGCGCCGGGCGCGGTTGAACCACTACAAAGTGCGATCAAATATTTCCGGGAAGAATTCGAAGCCGGGATCGCAAGCAAAGACTATGGCAACACCCGAGCCATAGCCGGTATTCAACCGAATAACCTATTGAAGCAACGTTGGTAGCCCTGATGAATGCATCTGTCCCGTTTATCCGGAACCGGTCATTCATCCCGCCAGAATTTTTGATTAACGCTTGCCTTATGGCAAGCCACTTGGAAGCATGCTGACTATGGCTACGATTCATGTAGACGGCAAAGAATACGACGTAAACGGGGCCGACAACCTGTTACAGGCTTGTCTCTCCCTGGGACTCGATATTCCTTACTTTTGCTGGCATCCGGCGCTGGGAAGCGTCGGCGCTTGCCGCCAATGTGCGGTAAAGCAATACCAAAACGCAGATGACACGCGTGGGCGTTTGGTGATGTCCTGTATGACGCCAGCCACCGATGGAACCTTTATTTCCATTGATGACGGTGAAGCCAAAGCGTTCCGTGAGAGTGTGGTTGAATGGTTGATGACTAACCACCCACACGATTGCCCGGTCTGTGAAGAAGGGGGTAACTGTCATTTACAAGATATGACAGTGATGACCGGCCACAGTTTCCGCCGCTATCGCTTTAGCAAACGGACTCACCAAAATCAGGATCTCGGCCCGTTCATCTCTCATGAAATGAACCGCTGTATCGCCTGTTATCGCTGCGTACGTTATTACAAAGATTATGCTGATGGCACTGACTTTGGTGTCTACGGTGCGCACGATAACGTCTACTTTGGTCGCACCGAGAGCGGCACGCTGGAAAGCGAGTTCTCTGGTAACCTGGTAGAAGTGTGCCCGACCGGTGTATTCACCGATAAAACCCATTCCGAGCGTTATAACCGTAAATGGGATATGCAGTTCGCGCCAAGTATCTGCCAGCAGTGCAGTGTAGGGTGTAACACTAGCCCAGGTGAACGTTATGGTGAATTGCGCCGTATCGAAAACCGCTACAACGGCAGCGTGAACCATTACTTTATGTGTGACCGCGGCCGCTTTGGTTATGGCTACGTCAACCGCAAAGACCGCCCACGTCAGCCGCAGCAATTGCGTGGCAATGACTGGATCCACCTCAACGCCGAGCAGGCGATGCAAGGTGCGGCGGATATTCTGCGTCAGGCGAAGAAAACCATCGGTATCGGTTCACCGCGTGCCAGTCTGGAAAGCAACTTTGCGTTGCGTGAACTGGTGGGTGCGGAAAACTTCTATACCGGCATCGCCGCAAGCGAACAACAACGCCTGCAACTGATGCTGAAAGTGCTGCGCGAAGGCGGTATCTACACGCCAGCATTACGTGAAATTGAAAGCTACGACGCCGTGCTGATTTTGGGTGAAGATTTGACTCAGACCGGTGCTCGTATCGCGCTGTCTGTTCGTCAGGCAGTGAAAGGCAAAGCCCGTGAAATGGCGGCAGCACAAAAAGTGGCTGACTGGCAGATTGCGGCGATTATGAACATCGGCCAACACGCTAAACATCCGCTGTTTATCACCAATGTTGATAACACCCGCATGGATGATATCGCGGCATGGAACTATCGTGCGCCAGTGGATGATCAGGCTCGGTTAGGTTTTGCCATTGCGCATGCATTGGATGAATCTGCCCCTGCGGTAGCTGACCTGGATCGTAATCTGAAAGGTAAAGTGGATATCATCGTGCAAGCCTTGGCGGGTGCGAAGAAACCACTGATTATTACCGGCAGCAGTGCTGGCAGCGATGCCATTATTGAAGCCGCCGCTAACGTGGCAAAAGCCCTGAAAGGCCGTGGTTCGGATGTCGGTATTACTTTCGTTGCCAGTGCAGCTAATAGCATCGGTCTTGCTATGATCGGTGGTGGTTCACTGGATCAAGCGCTGGAGTTGTTGACTCAAGGTGACGCTGATAGCGTTATCGTGATGGAAAACGATCTCTATCGCCACGCGGCGCAAGATAAAGTTGATGTGGCGCTGGATAAAGTGGCTAACCTGATTGTGGTTGATCATCAGCGCACCGCCATTATGGATAAAGCGAACTTAATTCTGTCAGCGGCCAGTTTTGCTGAAAGTGACGGTACGCTGGTCAATCAGGAAGGCCGCGCTCAGCGCTTCTTCCAGGTTTATGACCCAACTTATTATGACGACCCGAAAAAACCAGAAAGCCGCAGCATCATGCTGGAAAGCTGGCGTTGGCTGCATTCGCTGCACTCAACTTATACCAGCCGCCACGTGGACTGGACACAACTTGACCATGTGATTGCGGCCTGTGTTGCAGCATTGCCGCAGTTGGAAGGGATTGTTGAAGCCGCACCCGATGCCAGCTTCCGTATCCGTGGTCAGAAACTGGCTCGTTCACCAATCCGTTACAGTGGCCGTACTGCCATGCGTGCGGATATCAGTGTGCACGAACCGCGCCAACCGCAGGATATCGACACGCCGTTTGCCTTCTCAATGGAAGGGAACAACAGCCCACTGGCTGACCGTCAGCAGATCCCATTTGCCTGGGCACCGGGCTGGAACTCACCGCAAGCATGGAATAAATTCCAGGCTGAAGTGGGCGGCAAGCTGCGCTTTGGTGATCCGGGTATCCGTTTGATTGAAGCAGGGGAGGGAACGCTCGGTTACTTTGATTCTATACCTGCCGCCTTTACCGCCAACGGCGAAAACTGGCAGATTGCCCCTTACTATCATCTGTTTGGTAGTGAAGAGATGTCTCAGCGTTCAGATGTCATCCAGCAGCGCATGCCAGCACCTTATGTGATGGTCAATCCTGCTGATGCGGCCCGTCTCGGGGTAAACCTCGGTACGTTGGTGGAGTTCAACTGTGCCGGTCAGACCTTGCGTCTGCCAGTGCGTTTGAGTGAAACCTTGGCTCAGGGTCAGGTCGGCTTGCCGCTTGGCTTACCGGGTATTCCGCCGATTATGGTGGGTGCGCGCGTTGAGAATCTGCGGGAGGCAGTACTATGAGCTGGTTTACCCCTGAATTGATTGAGATTTTAATCTCTGTCCTGAAAGCGGTAGTGATTCTGCTGGTCGTGGTGACTTGCGGTGCATTTATGAGCTTCGGCGAGCGTCGCTTGCTGGGCTTGTTCCAGAACCGTTATGGGCCAAACCGTGTCGGTTGGGGCGGGTCATTGCAGCTGGTGGCTGACATGATCAAAATGTTCTTCAAAGAAGACTGGGTACCGCGCTTCTCCGACCGGGCTATCTTTACCCTGGCTCCGGTGATTGCCTTTACCTCGCTGCTGCTCTCCTTTGCCATCGTCCCGGTCAGCCCGACCTGGGCGGTTGCGGATCTGAATATCGGTATTTTGTTCTTCCTGATGATGGCGGGGCTGGCGGTATACGCGGTGCTGTTCGCCGGTTGGTCGAGTAATAACAAATATTCTCTGTTAGGGGCGATGCGTGCTTCAGCGCAAACCCTAAGCTACGAAGTGTTCCTCGGCTTATCCTTGATGGGCGTAGTGGCGCAAGCTGGCTCCTTTAACATGCAGGATATTGTTAACTCTCAAGAGCACGTCTGGAATGTTATCCCGCAGTTCTTTGGTTTTGTGACCTTTGCTATTGCGGGGGTTGCCGTCTGTCACCGTCATCCCTTTGACCAGCCAGAAGCTGAACAAGAACTGGCCGATGGTTACCACATTGAATATTCCGGTATGAAATTCGGTCTGTTCTTCGTCGGTGAATACATCGGTATCGTGACTGTCTCTGCACTGATAGTCACCTTATTCTTCGGCGGCTGGCAAGGCCCGTTCTTGCCGCCATTTATCTGGTTTGCGCTGAAAACGGCTTTCTTCATGGTGATGTTCATTCTGATCCGTGCATCCTTGCCGCGCCCACGTTATGACCAAGTAATGTCATTCGGCTGGAAAGTTTGCCTGCCGTTGACCCTGCTGAATCTGCTGGCGACTGCCGCGGTCATTTTGTACAACGCTCAATAAGGGGTGAATGAACCATGACGTTAAAAGAGTTAGTGGTTGGTTTCGGCACCCAAGTGCGCAGCCTGTGGATGATTGGCCTTCATGCCTTCCACAAGCGCGAAACCCAAATGTATCCGGAAGAGCCGGTTTACCTGCCGCCGCGTTACCGTGGCCGTATCGTGCTGACGCGCGACCCCGACGGTGAAGAGCGCTGCGTTGCGTGTAACCTGTGTGCGGTTGCCTGTCCGGTCGGCTGTATTTCATTACAGAAAGCCGAGCACAAAGATGGCCGTTGGTATCCAGAGTTTTTCCGTATCAACTTCTCTCGCTGCATTTTCTGCGGCCTGTGTGAAGAAGCTTGCCCAACCACCGCTATCCAGCTGACGCCGGATTTCGAAATGGGTGAGTTCAAACGCCAGGATCTGGTGTATGAGAAAGAAGACTTGTTGATCTCGGGGCCGGGTAAATATCCGGAATATAACTTCTACCGGATGTCCGGTATGGCGATTGACGGCAAGCAGAAAGGCGAAGCCGAAAATGAAGCCAAACCGATCGACGTTAAAGGTCTGATGCCTTAGGAGCCAGCGTCCATGGAATTTGCATTTTATATTGCAGCATTGGTGGCAGTGGTGGCGACTATTCGCGTTATCACTCACACCAACCCGGTACATGCGCTGCTGTACCTGATTATCTCTTTGCTGGCTATTTCGGCGGTGTTCTTCTCATTGGGGGCTTACTTTGCCGGTGCGTTGGAAATCATTGTTTACGCCGGTGCCATTATGGTGCTGTTCGTGTTCGTGGTGATGATGCTGAACCTGGGCAATGTCGAGCAACAAGAGCGCGATTGGCTGAAACCGAGCTTGTGGATTGGCCCTGGTTTACTGGCATTGGTACTGCTTACCGTGCTGATTTATGCCATCAGTTCAGTCACTGATTCCGGTATTAGCGGTGAAATGGTCGATGCCAAAGCGGTCGGTATCAGCCTGTTCGGCCCTTATGTATTGGCGGTGGAACTGGCTTCAATGCTGCTGCTGGCCGGTCTGGTGGTTGCCTTCCATATCGGGCGCGAACACAAGCCGGGTGAAGTGCTGGGCGCAAGCGAAAGCGCGAAAAGAAAAACGGAGGAACAAGCATGATCCCTCTACAACATGGCCTGATCTTAGCGGCCATTCTGTTTGTGCTGGGGCTGACGGGGTTGATTATTCGTCGCAACCTGCTGTTTATGCTGATAAGTCTTGAAGTGATGATCAACGCGGCGGCGCTCGCCTTTGTGGTGGCGGGCAGTTATTGGGGTCAGGCTGACGGTCAGGTGATGTATATCCTGGCGATCACGCTGGCGGCGGCGGAGGCCAGTATTGGTTTGGCACTGCTGTTACAGCTGTATCGTCGCCGTCATACTCTGAATATTGACACAGTCAGTGAGATGCGCGGATGAACCTATTATATTTAACAATTCTGCTGCCACTGCTGGGCTTCTTGCTGTTGGCATTCTCCCGTGGGCGTTGGTCTGAAAATACCTCAGCCACTGTCGGGGTGGGATCGATTGGTCTGACGGCACTGGTGACACTGTATGTTGCCGTGGACTTCCTCAGTCAGAAGGCAACTGGGGTGCAGGTGTTTAACCAAACACTGTGGAACTGGATGTCGGTCGGCACCTTCAACATTCCGTTGACCCTGACACTGGACGGTTTGTCGCTGACCATGTTGTCTGTCGTCACTGGCGTGGGCTTCCTTATCCACATGTATGCCTCTTGGTATATGCGTGGAGAAGAGGGCTACTCCCGCTTCTTCGCCTACACCAACTTGTTTATCGCCAGTATGGTGGTTTTGGTGCTGGCCGATAACCTGATGCTGATGTATTTGGGTTGGGAAGGTGTGGGTCTGTGCAGTTATCTGTTGATCGGTTTCTACTACACCAATCCGGCTAACGGCGCGGCGGCGATGAAAGCCTTTATCGTGACCCGTGTGGGTGACGTGTTCCTGGCTATCGCGCTGTTCATCCTGTATCAGGAACTGGGCACGCTGAACATTCGCGAGCTGATGGTATTGGCACCGCAGAAACTGGAAATGGGCTCGACCGCCATTACCTGGGCGACGCTAATGTTACTCGGTGGTGCAGTGGGTAAGTCGGCGCAGTTGCCGTTACAAACCTGGCTGGCCGATGCGATGGCAGGCCCAACTCCGGTTTCCGCGCTTATCCATGCGGCTACCATGGTCACCGCCGGTGTCTATTTGATTGCCCGTACTCACGGTCTGTTCCTGATGGCACCAGAAGTGCTTCATCTGGTGGGTATTATCGGGGCAGTGACCTTGGTGTTGGCGGGCTTCGCGGCATTGGTGCAAACCGACATCAAGCGGGTGTTGGCCTATTCCACCATGAGCCAGATTGGCTACATGTTCCTGGCGCTCGGCGTTCAGGCGTGGGATGCGGCTATCTTCCACCTGATGACTCATGCATTCTTCAAAGCGTTACTGTTCCTCTCCTCGGGTTCAGTGATTCTGGCCTGTCACCACGAGCAAAATATCTTCAAAATGGGTGGTCTGCGTAAGACTATTCCATTGGTGTATATCTGTTTCCTGGTGGGTGGCGCGGCGCTGGCAGCATTGCCCATCGTCACCGCAGGCTTCTACAGTAAAGACGAAATTCTGTGGGGCGCATTGGCCAGTGGCCATATCAATCTGATGGTCGCCGGGCTGGTTGGGGCATTCCTCACCGCGCTGTATACCTTCCGGATGATTTTCATTGTGTTCCACGGCGAGCCAAAAACCAAAGCACATCCGGTCAAAGGGATCACTCACAGCCTGCCGCTGATAGTGTTGCTGGTGCTATCGACATTTGTTGGCGCGCTGATAACTCCGCCGCTGGCGGGTGTATTGCCAGAGCTTCATTTCGGTGAAGAGGGCAAAATGCCGCTGGAAATCTTCTCCGGCGTGTTGGTGGTGATGGGTATCGCACTGGCAGCAATGCTGTATCTGGGCAAACGTCAGCTGGTCAACAGCATCGCGCAAAGTGCGCCGGGCCGCTTCTTTACGGTCTGGTGGTTCCACGCGTGGGGCTTCGACTGGCTGTACCATAACGTGTTTGTCCGCCCGTATCTGTGGATTGCAAGATTGTTGCAACGTGATCCGCTGAACTCACTGATGAATACCCCGGCGATACTTTCGCGCTGGAGTAATCGCGGTCTGACCGTCAGTGAAAATGGACAGGTGCGTTGGTATGTCGCGTCTATGGGTTTGGGTGCAGTCGTTGTACTGGCTCTGTTGCTTTTCGTTTAATTAGGGACACAAAACGCCATGCTATTACCTTGGCTAATTCTTATCCCCTTTATCGGCGGCTTACTGTCTTGGCAGTGTGAGCGCTTCGGTACCAGAGTACCGCGCTGGATAGCGCTACTCGCGATGGGGCTGACATTGGTGCTCTCCTTGCAGTTGTGGGTGCAGGGCAACTATTCACTGATGAACCCGGCGGGTATCCCGCAGTGGCAGTCAGAATTCATCTTGCCGTGGATCCCACGGTTCGGCATCTCATTCCATCTGGCTTTAGATGGTTTGTCACTGCTGATGGTGGTGCTGACCGGCCTGTTGGGTGTGCTGGCTATCCTCTGTTCGTGGCGTGAAATTCAGCGCAATCAGGGCTTTTTCTACCTGAATCTGTTGTGGATTCTGGGTGGGGTCATCGGCGTGTTCCTCGCCATCGACATGTTCCTGTTCTTCTTCTTCTGGGAAATGATGTTGGTGCCGATGTACTTCCTGATTGCTTTGTGGGGTCATAAAGCATCAGACGGTAAAACCCGCATCGCGGCGGCCACCAAGTTCTTCATCTATACCCAGGCCAGTGGCCTTATCATGCTGATTGCCATTTTGGGGCTGGTGTTTGTGCACTACAACGCCACCGGTATCTGGACTTTCAACTATGAAGATTTGTTGAAAACCCCGATGTCCCACAATGTGGAATGGCTGCTGATGTTGGGATTCTTTATCGCTTTTGCGGTAAAAATGCCGGTTGTGCCATTGCACGGTTGGTTGCCAGATGCGCACAGTCAGGCACCAACAGCAGGTTCTGTCGACCTGGCGGGGATTTTGCTGAAAACCGCAGCTTACGGTTTGCTGCGCTTTAGCCTGCCACTGTTCCCGAATGCCTCGCATGAGTTTGCGCCAATCGCCATGTGGCTGGGTGTCATCGGTATCTTCTACGGTGCGTGGATGGCCTTCTGCCAGACCGATATCAAACGCCTGATTGCTTACACCAGCGTATCGCACATGGGTTTTGTGTTGATTGCCATCTATACCGGCAGCCAACTGGCTTACCAAGGCGCGGTTATCCAGATGATTGCCCACGGCCTGTCAGCCGCCGGTATGTTCATCATCTGCGGTCAGCTGTATGAGCGCCTGCATACACGTGATATGCGCCAAATGGGCGGCCTGTGGGGGCGAATCAAATACTTGCCTGCACTATCGCTGTTCTTCGCGGTGGCAACATTGGGGATGCCGGGTACCGGTAACTTCGTGGGCGAATTCATGATCCTGTTCGGTAGCTTCCAGGTGGTTCCGGTGATTACCGTGATTGCTACTTTTGGGCTGGTTTTTGCTTCGGTTTACTCGCTGATTATGATGCAGCGTGCTTATTACGGCGCGCCAAAATCTGAAGAAGCATTACCGGGCATGAGCGCCAGGGAACTGTCCATCATCCTGCTGTTAGTGGTGTTGCTAGTGTTGCTGGGGGTTTACCCGCAGCCAATTCTTGACACCTCCCATGCTGCGATGAGTAATGTACAGCAGTGGTTCAATGCTTCATCTATTACAACTACAAGGCCGTAATTCGCCATGACAATAACTCCTCAACAACTGCAAGCAATGCTACCGCTGTTGATCGTCGGATTGACGGTGGTGGTTGTGATGCTGTCCATTGCGTGGCGACGCGATCATTTTATCAACGCCACTCTGACGGTTATCGGGCTTAACCTGGCGCTGCTGTCACTCTACTTTGTCGGCCAGGTCGGGCCGATGGATGTCACACCGCTGATGCGGGTTGATGGCTACGCGATGTTCTACATCGGGCTGGTGATTGTGGCCAGTCTGGCGACCAGCACCTTTGCTTATCCGTGGCTCAATGGCTATCCGGATAACCGCGAAGAGTTCTACCTGCTGGTGCTGATTGCGACTATGGGCGGTATTTTGCTCGCCAGCGCCAATCATCTGGCATCGCTGTTCCTTGGTATCGAGCTGATTTCCTTGCCGCTGTTTGGTCTGATCGGCTATGCCTATCGCCAGAAGCGCTCACTGGAAGCCAGCATCAAGTACATGCTGCTGTCTGCGGCGGCATCGTCATTCCTGCTGTTTGGGATGGCGCTGCTGTATGCTGAATCCGGTAGCTTGTCTTTCGCCGGTCTGGGTAAAAGCCTGAGCGACTCCATGATTCACCAACCGCTGATTTTGGCCGGTCTGGGGATGATGATTGTGGGTCTTGGCTTTAAGTTATCGCTGGTGCCGTTCCAACTGTGGACGCCGGATGTGTATCAGGGCGCACCTGTCCCGGTATCTACTTTCCTGGCGACCGCCAGTAAGATTGCCATCTTTGCGGTGGTAATGCGCTTGTTCCTGTACGCGCCAGCCGCTGACAGTGAAGCGGTGCGTTTAGTGCTCTCGCTGATTGCGGTGGCCTCGATTCTGTTCGGCAACCTGATGGCTATCAGCCAGACCAACATCAAGCGTCTGCTGGGTTATTCCTCTATCGCGCACCTTGGCTATTTGCTAATTGCGTTGGTGGCAGTGCAAACCCATCAATTGGCACTGGAAACTGCCGGTGTCTATCTGGCAGGTTACCTGTTCAGTAGCTTGGGTGCTTTCGGTGTGGTCAGCCTGATGTCCAGCCCGTACAAAGGCCCGGATGCGGAATCACTGTTCTCTTATCGCGGGTTGTTCTGGCACAAGCCAATTCTCTCTGCGGTGATGACGGTGATGATGCTGTCACTGGCGGGTATCCCAATGACATTAGGCTTTATCGGTAAGTTCTTTGTGGTGGCAATGGGTGTGAGCGCCAACCTGTGGTGGTTGACCGGTGCCGTGGTATTGGGCAGTGCCATCGGCCTGTATTACTATCTGCGCGTGACTGTCAGCTTGTATCTGAGTGCGCCGGAAACCCTGGTTCGTGATACACCAAGCAACTGGGCATTGACTGCCGGTGGTGTGGTGGTGCTGATTTCCGCGATTTTGGTACTGGTGCTGGGTATCTATCCGCAACCGCTGATTTCGCTGGTTCAGTTGGCGCAACCGCTAATGTAATTCGGTGTTAAATCGACAATACCAACCCCCTGTCAGCAACTCTGGCAGGGGGTTTTGTTTTATGGGGTATTTAAGGTTGTTTCAGACTGGATAGGGTGAAGCACTGAGGGGGAGAGATGTTTTGTTCGGTTATTGTTATGGCCGATTATTTCACTCTATTCTTAAGGATATTTATGAAACTGCCTTGTGTTTCCTCGCCCAACATGTCTGTTAGCTCTTCTAATCAAAAACTGACCATTAAGAATAAATCACCAGAGCACTCTGCTGAAATAAAGTTATCCAAAAGCAAGCAACCACAACAAACAGATTTCAATTGTTCTGTAAGTAAGAACTTAAATAAGATTATTTCTGAATTAGAGCGAGTGTTTAACTACGATGATTATGACAAAAAAAAATCTATTTATATGAAGCTTTGGGATGAAATAAATAAATGCAAAGACAATCATACTTATGTGTTATTGGAAGCTCAAGCAGGCAAAGGTAAACGCAACAATGCATTAAGCTGTTTTTTGGTAGAACATGGGTGGCGCTTGACACACACAAATACGAAATATCCGTCAGAAAGTCGAGTTCTTGACGATTTTTGTCGGGAAGCCCTTTGTGAACAAGCTCTCAGGAAATTAGTAACCAGAGGGATACAAAACGTAATAGTCTCGATTGTTGACAAGAAGAAGCATTCACTAAATTGGAACGCGAATGAAGAGCAAAAAAATCAAGAAAGTATTATTTCAAAAATATCTTACATTTTAGGTTTAACTACAGATAAAACTGACGGCGCTAAAGAACGCTTAGGCATGGATCCTATTTCTAATATTATATACTCTTTTGCGGCTAAGGATTTACTTTCTATTCGGGAACAGGTTGGCGGGGAAAATCCGGCTTTAAATATAACGCATACCATCGCTGATTCTTATTATAGATGCCATAGTGAGAAAGAAAATTTGCCAAGTGAAGAACTTATTGACTGCGTACAGAATGAAATAATGGAAACTATCTATAGTAACAGTGCAATTTTAACTCAAGGTATATCATCTTCTATTGATCCAGAATCCAGCGCATATAGGATTATTTCTAAAACCATACTCGATCCTATCATTAGCGTTATGTACGAACAACAGGTGGTGTCAAAAATACAATCTAACACTTACCGTGAAAATAATGGGAAGAAGAAATCCACGATAGAGATTCAAAAAGAATATTTATTGACAGATGAAACATTGGATTTGAAGAGTAGCCAGATTTATAAAGATGTTAAGAATTATTTACTGAGTATTAATGAAAATCTCACTGAAGACGATATCACATCATGTGCTAAAGATTATTATGAATTTTTCCGTGAGAAATTAAAGCTTAATGTTCCTTCTCTGGCACAACTGGAATATTTGCAATTGCTAAATAGAAATCACAATCACAATAAGAATCAGAATAAACGCAATGGTATTGTTTTTGACCGATAATAACAGTGCTAGTGTGATTTGTATCACAATATAAATGTAATATAATTATATATATCATTTGGAATGTGATTTAAATCGCTAAAATTCCTCTCAGTTCAGGTAAGCTGCGCAACTTTCACACAATACATTTTCTCTTTTAACGTTTTGCGCAGGTGAATACTGATGAACATTATTCTGATGATTGCCATTACCACCGGCATTCTCTCAGGTATCTGGGGTTGGCTTGCGGTCAGCCTGGGGCTTATCAGTTGGGCGGGGTTTCTGGGCTGCACCGCCTATTTTGCCTGCCCACAAGGTGGTTTAAAAGGATTGCTGATTACGCTGCTAACCTGTGTGAGCGGGGTATTCTGGGCGATGATGATTATTCAGGGGAGTGCGATACAACCTGAATGGACCATCCTTGGCTATGTTCTAACGGGTATCGTGGCGTTTTTGATGTGTATTCAGGCCTGCCAGCAGTGGTTATCCTTTGTTCCCGGTACTTTTATCGGCGCTTGCGCTACCTTTGCCGGTAATGGTGACTGGAAACTGGTGATTGTCTCGCTGTTAGTCGGGGTAGTGTTCGGTTACGCCATGAAGAACAGCGGGTTGTGGTTGGCGGCGCGGCGGAGTCAAGGGAGGCGTTCCTTGGGAGCGCCGGTTGATATTGATTAGGTGATCCGGTTCGGTTGATATAACTTTACGGCTGACTTAGCTTCGGGCATGTGAACCGCAGAGCGGATCAGGTTTCGAGGTATATTCGTTCAGATTATCGGTTCGGTTGACATGAGATCGGTGTTCACTTGACCTCCTGCGCCTCAACCGCCAAAGGGGTTACCAGCGCGTAACCCCCTTGGAACCCCTGCGCTAGCGCACGTATCGCTTGCCCACTTCGCGGGTCCCCTCACTCATCATTTCGCTGGCGGGACGGCTATTATAGCCTCTTCGAGGCTACCCTCCGGGCCAACGCAAGCGTTGTTCAAAACAGCTTCGCAGTGTTGTCGCGGGTCCCTCCGCGTGACGCCTAAATCCGCCGTCCATGGCGGATTTCCCTTGCTACACTCTTCACTCGGCAGCTCAAATGTGCTTTAAACGTCAAAACCTAAAAGCAAGGTTTTGATTTTGACCTTGAGCGCAATTAGGAATATTACCGACAAAGACGATGGCCCGAGTGAGCCGCCATGGATAATGAAATGGACGCTCCAACTTTTACGGCATCAGAGTGCCTAAATGTGAGTGTTAAAACTCAGAAGAAGGAGCGTCCACATGAAAGTATCTACTCTTGGTATCGACTTGGCAAAAAATGTTTTCCAGCTTCATGGTGTCGGCTGCAACGGTCAAACTGTCCTTAAGAAGAAACTCACCCGCGATAAATTCCTCCCTTTTCTCATGCAACTTGAACCTTGCTTGATTGGCATGGAGGCCTGTGCTTCCAGTCATCATTTTGCGCGTGTTTTACGGCAGTATGGGCATGAGGTTAAACTCATTCCCCCTCAGTATGTGAAACCTTATGTCAAAACGAATAAGACGGATGCCGCTGATGCAGAAGCCATTTGTGAAGCTGTTGCACGGCCTAATATGCGTTTTGTTCAGATTAAAACGGCAGAGCAACAAGCTATTCTGGTGCTGCATACCGAGCGAAATATCCTTATCCGCGAACGCACTGCTTGTGCTAATAGTATGCGGGCCATTTTGGCTGAATTTGGCATTATCATGCCTCGCACATTAAGTCAGCTGTATAAGAAAGTCCCTGAAATACTGGAAGAATATGATAACGAGTTATCACCTTTTGTCCGTTGTAGTGTCGCACGTCAACTTGAACACCTTCAGGGTGTGGAAGATCAAATCACGTTGATCGAACAAGAACTTAGCAGTTGGGCAAAAACACAACCCGCCTGCCAGCGGGTCATGAAAGTCCCTGGTGTGGGATTGATGACGGCGACCTACCTTGTGGCGTCAGTGGGGAATGGGCAACAATTTCATTCAGCGAAACAGTTTGCTGCCTGGTTGGGATTGGTGCCGAGAGAGTTCTCCAGTGGTGGTAAGCAGAGATTGGGCCGAATCAGCAAAAGAGGTGACCGCTATTTCCGTTATCTTCTGGTCCATGGTGCGCGGGCAGTTGCAGCCGTTATTGAGAGACACAAAGACAATATGCCGTGGCTTTACAGGCTGTTGAGTAAAAAGGCCTATAACGTAGCCGTTGTGGCACAGGCCAATAAAACGGCACGTATTTTGTGGTCGATGCTGGTTCATCATACGGAATATCGAACCTTATCCGCGGTTTGAGATAATCTCAAACACGGACAAGGCTCAAGAAAAAAAGTGAATACGTTTCAGGTAATTGCAAGTGTAATTATTGAGATGGCAAAACAGGTAAGACCGCAAGTGAGAAACTCCGTGAGCCGCCGGGGCATTTGGCCCGTAAGGATGATAGGAACTCACTTGGCGGATTTCATCATGGTTCGGGCGCAATCGCGCCCATAAAGAAACCGGATATATGGCTGCAATACCTGAGCGCTATTTTCAAGAAAAAACACTTGGTTTATTGGGAGCGTCCATATACGGCGGCGAAAAGCGCGCTTGAGCAGGAGCGAATCGCGCTGGCTCGATAAGGCCAACGACTGCCGGAGGGCACTGCGAATAGCAGTAATATTTCGCGCAAGCCGCAGGTGCAGGAGGGCCGGCTAGCCCTCCTGCTCGGTTGAGGCGACAGAGGTAAGGTGATAACTGAACGACTATCAACCGAAACCTGATTCGGTATCTATCAACCGAAATAATACCGAATTAGATAAGATGATTCGCCACTTTAACCACTATCTTGCGCAGCGGTGCAACTTCGCCTAATGTTCCCATTGGACGGTGTAACTCACCAGGGAACAGCAAGGCGATATCACCCGGAGCCAGAGTTAATAAAGTTTCGGTGGTAATGCCTTCAAGTAATCCGTAATCCCGCTCGCTATCAAAATCCATCGTTGGGCGCTGGCCCTGAGCTGATGGTGAAGCACCAATCACCTCACTGCCTTCCAGCAGAATATGAATATCAATGTAATAACGATGCAATTCAGGTGCTTGCTCATACAATGGTTTCGATGAGGCAATAATGTGATTGAGATAAATCTCACTGCCTTCAATGTCTAATTCACCGGCGGGTAAATTGGCTAAATCCATCTTGCTGATGGTGGCCAGTGTGCGACGGATTGCATCTGGGTAAAGTGGGTTATTCACCGCGCTTTTCAATTCATCAAGTATCATAACTATTCCTATATTTCTGCGTATGCATCATGCCGAGGATTTAAGCACAGTGACTGATGTTATTTTCCTGCTCCAGTGCGGTAATACAGTGTTTAACAACACCAGCAATGTCGGGCGATATATCAATTGGAATGATGTCTGGTTCGCGGGCATCAGGGGCTTCCAGTGTCGCGAACTGGCTTTTTAATAGACTCTCCGGCATAAAATGCCCCGCCCGTTGCTGCATTCTGCGTAATACCAAATCGTAATCGCCCGTCAACCACAGAAAGCGAACTCCCTGATTGCCCTCGCGCAGACGGTCGCGATACTGTTTTTTCAGCGCTGAACAGACTAAAAAACCGACTTCATTTTTTTGTTGCAGGCTATATGCCACGTCACTTAGCCGTTCAAGCCACGGGGCACGGTCACTATCATTAAGCGGCTGACCTGATGCCATCTTTTGGATGTTGGCACGTGGGTGCAGATCATCGCCATCAATAAATTTGGCGTTAAGTGCCTGTGCCAGCGCTTGGCCTACACAGGATTTACCCGTACCGGATACGCCCATCACAATAATGCATTTCCCAGACATAACTTTCCCCTGCCGCTTATCAGACTGCAACTAACATCCCGCCATCAACAAACAGCAGATGACCATTAACAAAGTCTGATGCTTTGGAAGAGAGATACACCGCGGCACCAATCAACTCTTCCGGATCCCCCCAACGGGCGGCTGGCGTGCGTTTGCACAGCCAATCGGTGAATGCTTTATCGTCCACTAGTGCTTTTGTCATATCCGTTTTGAAATAACCAGGCGCAATACCATTGACCTGAATATTGTAACGGGCCAGTTCAACACACATCCCACGCGTCAACATTTTCACGGCACCTTTAGAGGCAGCGTATGGCGTGATCGTGTCGCGGCCTAATTCGCTTTGCATTGAACAAATATTAATAATCTTGCCGCGTTGGCGTTTAACCATATAACGGGAAACCGCTTGTGAAACCAAGAATACGGATTTCTGATTTACCGCAATCACATCATCCCAATCTTTTTCAGGGAATTCGGTAAAGGCGTGGCGGCGTTGAATACCGGCATTATTAATTAAGATGTCAATGGCACCAATATTATTTTCTATTTGTGTAATCGCGTCATTAACAGCATCATGGTCAGTGACATTAAATGCCGCGGCATAAGCAACAAAACCGCTGTCGCGTAATTCTGTAGCGGCTTTTTCTGCGCGTTCTGCGGTAATATCATTAATTATTATTTCTGCGCCAAATTCGGCCAGACCTTTTGCTAATAAAAAACCAATACCTTGAGCGGAACCGGTAATTAATACTTTGCGGTTTTCTAACGAAAATAAATTCTTCATAATAATTCCTGATAGAAATGGCGCTTATTAAGCGACATTATAAAATAAATATTATTGAATAATGGCGGTGTGAAAACATGTGCCTATCAAACCGTTTTCCGCTTGGGTAAACTGTGATGAAGATCACTTTAATTCATGTTACGACAAGCTGTTACCACTTACGTGAGCGACATCGCCTTGGTGACGATAAAAGAGGACTATTTGTGTGGGGTTTGTTCTTCAATGGGGGGCGTAGTGGTTTAACTTATTGATAATAATATAACTAAATAATAGGAAGTATGATTGTTATTGTATTTTAAATCAGTAACATGCTTTTCATTATCTCCGCTAACAGTGCATAATCACTTCATCCCATCCCACACTCTTGTTCCAGGTATATGCCATGAAAAACCAGCGTGTTACGTTACAGGATATCGCGTTACTAGCAGGCGTGACTAAAATGACTGTCAGCCGCTACTTACGCACGCCGGAAAAAGTGGCTCCAGAAACCGGTGAGCGTATCGCTCAAGTGATGGCTGAAGTTAATTACAGTGCTGATTCAGAAGGGGAAACTAGCCTCAATCAAAAAAGCCCGAGAATCGGTATTTTGGTTCCCTCCTTTAATAACCAGATTTTCTCTGATTTACTGGCTGGTATCGAGTCGGTCACTGCCACCAGCGGTTATCAAACACTGGTAGTCAACTATAACTACAATAAAGAACGTGAAGAAGAACAAATAGTTAATCTGCTTTCTTGCCAGATTTCCGGGCTGATACTGACTGATTCTGAACATACCTTACGTGCGGACAAGTACCTGAATGCCTCGGAGCTTCCGGTCGCGCAAGTGATGGACTTGGAACCTCAGTTCAACCGTATTACGGTCGGTTTTAATAATTATCAGGCCGCTTACGATATGACGGCCACATTGCTGGCAAGTGGGAAGCAAAATGTTGTCTATTTCGGTTCAATGTCTGATGTGCGAGATCGTAAACGTTATCAAGGCTATAGCCAGGCAATGACGGACGCGGGGTTGGCACCACTACATATTACGCCTAATAAAGTTTCATCCGTCTCTATTGGTGCCGGGATGTTGGCATTGGCACGACAAATGTATCCGCAAGTCGATGCTATTTTCTGTACCAATGATGATATGGCGGTAGGCGTGTTACAAGAATGCTTGAAATTGGGCATGGCGGTACCAGCAGAAATGGCGATCTCCGGTTTTCATGGGTTGGATATCGGCCAGGCGACCACTCCAGTACTGGCCAGTGTTACCACTCCACGTTTTGAAATGGGCAACGTGGCCGCTGAAATCTTGATTAAGAAAATCAAAAAAATTCCGACAATTGAACAAGTTGACCTGCATTATCGTATTTCACTCGGTGGAACTATCTAAGATTTCTGCTGTTGCTGAAATACCTCTAAATTGCCCACAACTGCCATTGCGTTATTGAATGGCAGCTAATGTTCCTCTTTGATAATCTGTCATAATAATATTCTTGGCATAACAAATTATGCCAATCCATAACATTTTCATTAAGGCATTACATAAATCATTAACGCTGATTTTCTTAGCTGAAACAATTCAGCACCAGCAATGATAGGTCGATCACGTTACCGGTAACATGTTTTCTTAACATGATTTACAGTGACCTGCATCACAAAATAAAACATTGAAAACGGGTCTTATAACGACATTCGCTAAATGGCTTAATCATCTGATGACTATCCACTGCCATTTTTGGTTTTTGATTTATTGACATGATCAGGTACTCGTTATGAAAAACAGCAAACCATCTTCTTTCAAACAGGCCGTATTAATTATTGCCCCGGTAATGGACTATTTGACTGAGAAACTGGAACAGAATTTTACTGTTTATAAGCTCTTTGAAGTTACGGACACTGCTGAATTTTTTGCCCAACAAGGCGAGAATATTAAGGGTATTGTGACCCGTGGTGATATCGGTGTGACCAACAAAGTATTGGCGTTATTACCTGAAGTACAGATTATCTCAATATTTGGCGTAGGGACTGACGCGGTCGATTTAGACTATACCCGTGAGCGCAATATCATCGTCACCACCACTCCAGGTGTGCTGACTGATGATGTCGCCGATACCGCTCTGGGGCTGATTATCGCCACATCGCGCCGTCTCTGTCAGGCAGATAAATTCCTGCGTGCCGGTCAGTGGCCACACAGCAGCTTACCATTGGCCTCTAAAGTGACCGGCAAACGTCTGGGTGTCTTTGGTATGGGCCGCATTGGTCAAGCTATTGCCCGCCGCGCAGCCGGTTTTGATATGCAAATTGCTTATACCGACACCGCCCACATCGAAAGCCTGCCATATCAGCATGTTCCGGACTTAATCAGCCTTGCCAGACAAAGCGATATTCTGGTTATAGCCATATCGGGTGGTAAAGACAGCGTTGGTCTGGTTGATAAAACCATTTTTGCTGCGATGCCAAATCATGCTCTGCTGATTAATATTGCTCGTGGCAGTATGGTCAATCAGGATGATTTAATCCGTGCATTACAACAGAAAGAAATTGGTGGGGCAGGTTTGGATGTTTTTGCAGATGAGCCTAATGTGCCGCAGGCATTAATCGAAATGGATAATGTAGTATTACTGCCCCATATCGCCAGTGCCACCATCGAAACCAGAATTCAAATGAGTGATATTGTATTTTCAAATATTCAAGCTCACTTTGCGGGTGAGAAAGCACCTACTGCTATTACTTACTAATTAAGAAAAAGTGAGGGTTAATTAAATTGATCCTCAAATTATTATAATAAAAATAAAAGACCACATCGTGCATTTTAAATAACTGGCAAATTACCCTAATTTGTTGGCGGCATTCTCTACGCTATTTTCTGAATGGTGTGGGAATTATTCAGCTAGAGAAAGAGGCGTGTTTATATGGACAGTAAGATCCCTAATGCCCGTTGGTTCCGCGTTATTGTGCCAATAATGATTGCTTGTATTATTTCTTTTATGGACCGGGTAAATATTAGTTTTGCACTACCAGGTGGCATGGAAAGTGATCTGGCTATTACCAGTCAAATGGCCGGTTTAGCGGGCGGTATTTTCTTTATTGGTTATTTATTTTTACAAGTACCGGGTGGCCGTATTGCTGTTCATGGCAGCGGCAGAAAATTCATTGCTTACTCCCTTGCCGTCTGGGCTGTGGTGTCGATTCTGACGGGCTTTGTGACTAACCATTATCAATTATTATTCCTGCGTTTTGTGCTGGGTGTTTCTGAGGGCGGCATGTTGCCTGTGGTGCTGACTATGGTCAGCAACTGGTTCCCGGAACGCGAAATTGGCCGCGCCAATGCTTTCGTGATGATGTTTGCCCCCATCGGTGGCATGTTCACTGCGCCTTTATCTGGTTTTATTATCAATGCGTTAGACTGGCGCTGGCTATTCTTCCTCGAAGGTTCACTGTCAGCCGTGGTGTTGATTATGTGGTGGTTTGTTATCAGTGACCGACCTGAAGAAGCCAAATGGCTGTCGAAAAAAGAGCGCGATTATCTGGTCACCGAGCTGGCACGTGAGCGGGCAGAACGGATGCTGGATGCGCCAGTCACTAATGCGCCATTAAAAGCGGTATTTCTGAATAAAGGTTTGATGAAACTGGTTGCTCTGAACTTCTTTTATCAGACCGGGGATTATGGCTACACCTTGTGGTTGCCGACTATTCTGAAAAATCTGACCGGCGGTAATATGGCCTCGGTTGGTATTCTGGCTATTCTGCCGTTTATTGCCACCACCGCCGGTATTTATGTTATTTCTTCACTATCAGATAAAACCGGTAAACGCCGTTTGCTGATAATGATTTCTCTGTTCTGTTTTGCCGCTGGTCTGGTGACATCCGTTATTTTCCGCCACAACGTATTGGTCTCTTATCTGGCTCTGGTGGTGTGCGGATTCTTCCTCAAAGCTGCCACCAGCCCATTCTGGTCTATTCCAGGCCGTATTGCGGTACCAGAAGTGGCCGGTGGCGCTCGCGGTGTGATTAATGGGTTAGGTAATTTGGGCGGGTTCTGTGGCCCGTATCTGGTCGGTGTCATGATTTTCTTCTACGGCCAAAGTGCAGCAGTTTGCATGTTAGCTGGCTCATTAATTATTGCCGGGCTGATTACCTTAACCTTACCAAAAGAGTGTGATGTTGAAGTCGCAGCGAAGGAAAAGGGCATTGCTGACAAAGGCTTAGCTAAAGTAAAACGCGCTTAAGCTGCCAGGCGGTCTTTATTGCCACGGGCATGACCGCCGCCATTGTTCACCGGAGAATCTCATGAATTTACAACAGCAACTGACCCTCAGCCAGCAGCATCAGCAACGACTGCAATTGACCCATTTCAATCATGAAATCGCCTGGCAGTTGGGCGAAAAAATAATGCAACAGGCAGAGCGGCAAGGGCTAGCGCTGGCTATCAATATCCGGGTCAATGGGCAGACTTTATTTAGTTACGCCATGCCGGGTACCAGCGCAGAAAACGCTGACTGGCTGCGGCGCAAACGTAATGTGGTGGAGTTACTGGGCACCAGCTCCTATGCCGCAGGGTTGATGTTGCAACAGCGCCAAACCTCCCTTGAGGAGCGCTATGGTGTCAGCTTACGTGACTATGCCGCGCTAGGTGGAGGTTTCCCGTTACAGGTTAAGCAAGCAGGTATTATTGGCAGCGTAAATGTCTCCGGCGCGCCACATTTGGATGATCACAATTTGCTGTTGCAGGTACTGGCGGATTTCATTGGCCTTCCTGCGGGCAGTATTGAACTTTTGGCTCCGCTGACTGAATAAGGAATGGCGATGAACCCGACTCTTACCCGTGTGACGCAGCGTATTATTGCGCGTTCTGCGCCGACCCGAACCGCTTATCTGCAACGCATCAGTGCGGCAAAAGAAAATACCGTTCACCGTTCACAATTGGCCTGCGGCAATCTGGCTCATGGTTTTGCCGCTTGCCAGCCCGAGGATAAAGTCTCTCTGAAGAATATGTTGCGTAGCGATATCGCCATTATTACCTCCTACAATGACATGCTGTCAGCTCATCAGCCTTACGAGCATTATCCGCAACAACTTAAAGATGCGCTGCATCAAGTGGGGGCGGTCGGGCAAGTGGCGGGGGGCGTTCCTGCGATGTGTGATGGCGTGACGCAAGGGCAGGATGGCATGGAATTATCGCTGATGAGCCGCGATGTGATTGCTATGTCGGCGGCTATCGGCTTATCGCACAATATGTTTGATGGCGCATTGTATCTCGGTGTGTGCGACAAAATTGTGCCAGGGTTGCTGATGGCGGCGTTGTCATTTGGTCATCTACCCGCCGTTTTTGTGCCAGCAGGGCCAATGGCCAGCGGCCTATCCAATAAAGAAAAAGTGCGGGTGCGCCAACTGTATGCCGAGGGGAAAGTTGACCGACATGCTTTGCTGGAGGCGGAGTCTGCCTCTTATCACAGTGCCGGTACTTGCACGTTTTACGGCACAGCTAACTCGAATCAGATGGTCATGGAAGTGATGGGGCTGCATTTGCCCGGTTCCTCTTTTATTCAGCCCAATACGCCACTGCGCGATGCACTGACAGCCGCGGCGGCACGGCAAGTTACGCGCTTGACGCCAACCAGTGGCAATTATTTGCCGGTCGGCCAATTGGTGGATGAAAAAGTGGTGGTAAATGGCATTGTGGCGCTTCTGGCCACCGGCGGTTCGACCAATCACACCATGCATTTGGTGGCGATGGCGCGCTCGGCGGGCATAATCATTGATTGGGATGATTTTTCTGAACTGTCGGAAGTGATTCCGCAGTTGTGTCGCATTTACCCTAACGGCCCGGCGGATATTAACTATTTCCAGGCCGCAGGCGGCGTGGCTTTGTTGATACAAGAGTTATTGCAAGGCGGTTTGTTGCATGAGGATGTGCATACTGTTGCTGGGTTTGGCCTGCAACGTTATACACAAGAGCCGTATCTGGAGGCAGGGCAGTTGCAATGGCGCAATGGGCCGCAGCGCTCACTGGATGACAGCGTGATTGCCAGTCTTACCCGACCTTTCTCACCCCATGGCGGCACTAAAGTATTGAGTGGCAATCTGGGCAGAGCGGTGATGAAAACCTCAGCCGTACCGCATGATCATCAGATTGTTGAAGGGCCAGCCGTAGTGTTTGACAGCCAGCATGATGTCGGGCCAGCGTTTGAATCCGGCGCGCTGGACCGCGATTGTGTGGTGGTGGTGCGCTATCAGGGGCCACGTGCCATTGGTATGCCGGAATTGCATAAATTGATGCCGCCGCTGGGGGTATTATTGGATCGCGGCTTTAAGGTGGCGTTAGTCACTGATGGTCGTTTGTCCGGTGCATCCGGCAAAGTGCCGTCGGCCATTCATGTGACACCAGAAGCTTATTGTGGTGGCTTACTGGCGAAAATTCGCAATGGCGATCGGGTGCGGGTTGATGGTGTCAGCGGTGAACTTTCGCTGCTGGTGGATGAAGCCGAGCTGGCCACTCGCCACCCAGCATTACCTGATATCTCGGCTTTCCATGTGGGATGTGGTCGTGAATTGTTTGCTGCATTGCGCGAACAATTGACTGGCGCAGAGCAAGGGGCGTGCTGTATTCGGTTTTAATGAGAGTTCAGCGGCAAAGGGCGCTCACCCCTTTGCCGCTGTTTACCACCGCTATTTCTTTGTTTTACGGCGCTTTCTGCCTAAAACCAATATCAATGCTAACAGCACCATCACCGCCGCAATCATGGCCGGAGCCATATAGGGCTGAAGTCTTGCCAGCAGTGGCACAGGCCCGCCAGCACGCAGTTCTGCCACATCAGCTTCACTGACGGTGACCGCCGGATTGCCATAACTGTGCAGGACATAATTGGCAATCAGGGCGATCTGTTTGTCATTCAGCGGATTAACATAAGATTGCGGGCCAAAATTTGGCATCAATATATGCTCATCACCAACCTTACGATCCACACCAAATAATATGGCGGAAACCAGATTAGCCGGGTTGGAAGAGCCGGTGGCGGTG
Organism: Yersinia enterocolitica subsp. enterocolitica; assembly: GCF_901472495.1. NCBI lineage: Bacteria > Pseudomonadati > Pseudomonadota > Gammaproteobacteria > Enterobacterales > Yersiniaceae > Yersinia > Yersinia enterocolitica. The sequence goes on along the minus strand of NZ_LR590469.1, from coordinate 1,788,567 downwards.
TTATTGAACAGGGAAGGATAAGCCTGATTTTTACTGCCGCTACCGTCGGGCTGATGACAACTGGCGCAGTTGCCACTGAACAATGCAGCGCCGCTGTCTAGCGTGTTATTCGCCGTAGACGGATGCTGACCGCGTAGACCGATCTCGACATTCAACGCCTTGCCAAAACTGTCGGCGGGTTGAGTATCTTGCGGATCACGTACCGGTGTGGTGCTTTTTAGGTAAAGGGCGATCGCCTGTAAATCACTTTCCGGCAGATATTGCAGGCTATTTTGTACCGCTTCGGCCATTCCGCCAGCCGCCTGATTTTTACCGGCAACGCGCCCGGTTTTCAGGTATTCCACCAGTTGAGCATTACTCCAGCCACCAATACCACTGATGGCATCTGACGTAATATTAGGTGCATACCACGGGCCGACCATACCACCAGCAAAGGCGTTGCCAGTATCTTCACCCATCAATAAGTTACGTGGTGTATGGCAGGTATCACAGTGACCTGGCCCATTAACCAGATAAGCACCGCGATTCCATTGACCACTTTTACTGCTATCCGGTTCGAAGCGGCCTTTATCCAGGAACATCATGTTCCAGCCCAGCATGGCAAAGCGCATATTGAACGGGAAGGGAAGTTCGGTGGGAATATTCTCTTCATCAATTGCTGGCACCGCATGCATAAAGTAAACATACAACGCGTGAATGTCTTCATCACTTAGCTTGGTGTAAGAGGTATAAGGCATAGCCGGATAGAGATGGCTGCCATCAGCACGAATGCCATCGCGAACAGCACGAGCAAACTCTGCTTCACTGTACTTGCCAATCCCGTCAACAGTGGATGGGGTGATATTGGTGGAATAAATCATCCCCATCGGCGAGCTGATACCATAACCGCCGGTGAAAGGTTTTCCGCCCTCAGGTTTGGTATGACAGGCCTGGCAGTCAGAGGCGATAGCCACTTGTTCGCCTTTTTCGATCCACTGCTGTTCGCTGAGTGATGCATTCTCTGATGCACACACGTCAGCGGCGCATAGAAACAGTGAAAACAGGCTGGTTGCGATCAATTTTTTCATCATTTGCCCGCCAGTAAACGCGCCATATCATCGGCGGCTTTCAGCCCCAATGCAGCCATGGTCAATGTGCTGTTTACCACACTGGCTGACGGAATAGCACCGCCACCGGGCAACCATAAGTTGGCATGGTCATAGGTGCGGCAATTGCCATCAACCACGGAGTCTTGCGGATTGCTGCCCATAATGGTGCCACCCATGATGTGGTTATTGGCATTCAGGCTGGTGGTGATTTTGAATTCATCCGCTTCAAACAACTGGCCGATATGCTCCAGTTGCTTATGTGCGGCTTCGGCACCTTTGCGCACATAATCACCGACATCGTAATGGATATCCGGGCAGGGTAAGCCATGAGCATCTTTGCGGGTTTTACTTAATGTCAGGCGGTTGTCTGGATCTGGCAGCGGTTCAAGGCTTATCGACAAATCAGCGCCATAAGCAGCCCGGCGGCGGATCTCTTCATCCAGCGCTTTGCCCACCAGCCCCATTTCCAGCGCCTGTTGTGTGGCGGGTAATACACGGTTGATATTATTGAGGATCATTTTGTTTGCGGAGTAATCTTTGCGGAATTCGCCATCACGCGGCCCGACCAGACAACTGCTTTGTGCTGGCCCACGCCCCAACCACAGCGGCTCTTTGGCTAAAAATGTACAGTGGAAACCGGAGTGATCCATCATATTGCGGCCAACCTGATCGGATGAATTGGCAATACCGTTCGGGTTTTTCTCATTCGCAGCCATCAGCAGCAGACGCGGGGTTTCAATACCGTTACAGGCCAGCGCGAACACTTTGCCAGTCGCTTGATGAGACTGTTTTTTGTTATCCAGCCAATGGACGGCGGTGACCTGGTTTTGCTCATTGGTATCAATTTTGTAAACCACGGCTTCGGCTAATACCACCGCACCTTTCATTTCCGCACGTTCTATATGATGGATGCCGTTATACATCGCGCCGATGGGGCAAATAGGTTGGCAATTATTGTTACCACAGCAGGTTGGGCGGCCCTCCCACGGGCGGGTACTGCGCCCCTGTGGAATAGGCACCGACTGGTAACCGTGTGGATTCACCACTTCGGCAAAACGGATATCACCGTGCGCCCAAGGCACCATATCCATGGGATAAGGCTTGCTACGCTCGGACGGGGATTGCAGCTTGGGATCGTTCGGCCCGGCGACGCCAATCTCATCTTCAGCGCGGCAATAGTAGGGTTCCAACTCATCATAAGATATGGGCCAATCGCGACCGACGCCATACAGTGTTTTCATCTGAAAATCGTTGGGAACGTGCCGCCAGCAGGAGGCCGCCCAATGCCAGGTGGTGCCGCCGACGGTGCGCAGATAACCCTGTTTAAAGCTGCTGGCACTGGGGCCGGTCAGCTCGACATAGTTATTTTCTGGGAAGTAGAGTGGGGCGGTGGCAAATTCAGATTGTGGATATAAACCTTGGTAATCAGAGCCGGCTCGATTATCGAAAGGCATATTGCGCCAGTTCTCAACCGCCTGACCGCGATCGATACGCAAGCCCGCTTCTAATACCAATACCGAGTAGCCCTGAGCAACCAGTTGGTCTGCCATCATGCCGCCGACAATGCCGGAACCGACAATAATGACATCTGCCGAGGCATTGCCGTCGGCAGTAAAAATAGGTTTTTTCATCAGGAATGGCTCTCGTTGACAGGTTTTGGCAGGTTGATATCCGGCGGGGTGGCAGTCCACCACAGCGGGCCATTGCCGCAATAGGTGGGAACGACCAAGGCGTCACTGGCTGGGCGGTACATCAGCGCATCTTTATAGGCAATCAAAACCGCTTGCTGCCCATGACCGACAGTACCGGTATACCAGGCAGCAACAATTGCACTGACAGTTTTTTGTAGCTGATGCTGCTGCGCCAGTGCTTGTAGTTGTTGCGCACTTTGCCCGTCTTGCATCAGAGCCGTCAACTGACTGATTTGTGAAGAGAATTGTTTATCACTGTTATGCAATGCCGTGAATATCCGCGCTGACATGCCCTGGTCAATATCCTGATGTTCGGTCAGGGTTTGTGACAATGTAAAGAATTGGGCAAAAGCCAGTGGGTTGGCGGCGGCGGTCTGCTGCTCGGCTTGAGTTAAAAACGGATAGCCCAATAAGGAAGTGGCAACCATTGTGGAGGCGAGGCCCACTAACAGTTCTCTGCGGGTAAAACCGCTTCCATTTTGATCGGTTAAAATGGTCGTGGCGGGTGCGTTTTTTTCCATCGAGAGTTTCTCTTGGATCGGGTGATTGCGCGAAGTGGTCGCGGCTAAAAATAAATTATTCTTATATTTTGTAGTGTTTTTTAGAGGTTCGATGGCCGCGAGAGGGGCGAGGTCATAGCGAATTATTTAGATAAATTAACAATTACTTAAAGATTTTTCAATGTAATTGATTAGCCTGAGAAGTATTTGTTGGTATTTTCAACAAACTCACTCATCAACTAGCTTGCTATCGTTACCACACCAGCCCGGCCCAGATTAATCCTGAAAGTTCCCCCATCCGCCCAGAATCAATACTGCACGGCGCTTTTCGACTAAGCTTAAAAGATGCACCTTTTTCACTCATGGAGAATCCACATGAACCGAGATAAAGAACAGCAAACTTCGCTAGACGACGATTTGACCATGCTAACCGATACGCTGGAAGAGGTACTGCGTGCTTCTGGTGATGCAGCCGATGAAAGTTATCAGGAAATTAAAGCCCGCGCGGAGAAAGCGTTAAAGGAGGTACAGAACCGTTTGAGTGGCCGCAGTGAGTGCTATATCAAACGGGCAAAAGTGCTGGCGTGTTGTACCGATGATTACGTGCGCGAAAAGCCCTGGTGCAGTGTAGGGATTAGTGCCACTGTTGGGCTGGTGGTCGGGTTATTGCTGGCGCGGCGTTAAGATATTTTAGTTATAGAATGTTACAGTGACTTCTATTGATATAAGATTGTTTTAATTACTATAATCGGCCCTTAAATGGGCCATTTCAATATTTAAATAAGAAATTAATTAACCCAGCAACAACAATAAAAATGATATTAGTTATATAAATATAAAACCTACCAGTAATTTTCACAAGTGCTTAATGATAATAAAGAATTGTAAATTCACATCATGATGATTATTTTAATATTGACTTTTGTTTTTATTTTAAAATAATAAATCAGCATTTTTTAAACTTAATTTCATCTATTATATATTTGCTTCATTGCAAAAGAGCTGATCTATTTTTAATAAATGCTAATAGGGTATTTGTATGATGTTAATATGACACGGAGTATATAAATGCATAATTCCCAACATGCATCTAAATTATTTCGCCCATTATTTTTAACCGTCGCTATCAGCAATATAATCTGGCCTGAATTCACTATGGCGCAAACGCGCGAATTTACCTATTCAGCCACCATCTCTGGCCCGTCATCAGTGGCCTTATCTGATGCTATAGCCGGTGATGGTAATTATAATGCGACTATCAATGTAGATAACCCAGACAAGCCTCTCGAAGTTTATTTCGGTCAAATAGAAACCCTCCAAAAAACATATGACATTGGGAATTATTCCGTCGATATTTATGGGCAGAATACTACCGATAGTTCTTATACCGCTTTTTTTGGTTTGGCTGTTGATAGTAATAACGCAGTTTCAATAAACAACTTCAGTTATAAAAATAATCTCAAGGTTGGTGGTGATAATCATCATCATAATAGCACGGCACTTATTGCCTCTGATGGGTCAAAAGTCACCATCGATGGTAAAGTTTATATTAATTCACTCGTCGAAATGGATACCAGTGGATCGGAAACTGCTTCAATTGCCAATAATGGTTTGTATGCCACTGGCATGGGTTCAACAATTACTGCTAATAATGGTGATGTGTATATTAATACCTACGCCAAAAACTTTTTGGAATTATTGGGAGAAAATGCTTCTTACACCGGAGGCGGTGCAAAAAGTGATGCGGTGAGCGGCAAGCATGGTGGTCAGGTAATCATTAATGAAACTGGTCAATATCAAGTTAACTTATTAGGTAATCTGGACTTGGGTAATGCATTTGGTTTGGGAAGCAGTATTACCGCGGTGTTAAATGGCAGTGATTCCTACTGGCATGGTACAGAGGCCAATGAATATAATGCGGACAGCAATACTTGGGCGGGTATACTGGATGTAACATTAATGAATAAAGCCCAGTGGATACCTGATGCGGTTAATGCAGAAATCAGCGCATTAACATTACAGAATGGGGGCACCGTAAATCTGCATGGCTTTAATCTACACACGAACAAAAGTCAGAACGAAGGTGTCAAGGTTTATGATCTAAAAGGCAGTGACGGTATTTTTCTTATTGATGTGAATACCAGTAAAACTGATGACCAACGCAAGAATGGTAGTGATTTTATTGAGGTGGTCAGCAGCAGCACCGGTGGGTCTCATTATATCGAAGCATTGAATGTCGATAAACTTGCCAACCTAAGCGAAGATATTTGGGTGGCGGATGCGGCCAGTAATGTCAGCTTTAAAGCTTACGATCAGATAGATGTCAACAACGAATATGTTTATGACTATAAGCCTATTATTCGTTCAGATATTAGAGACGGTGATCCCTCAGCCAATATGGCACCAACTGGTATATTTCGGGTATTGATAAAAAGTTGAGTGCAGTCAGTGATACTGTACTTGCCAATGCCGGTGTAAATTATGCAACAGCCACTGCTCGCCTTGAGATTGATAGCCTCAACAAACGATTAGGTGAGTTAAGAAATGACCAACAGGAAAATGGAATTTGGTTGCGTTATAAAGGTGGTGAAATGAAAAGTAAGGATACCAGCCACTTTAAAAATCAATATCATTTTTATCAGTTAGGGTATGACAATAAAGATGAATATGAGAATGGAATCTGGACTAAAGGTATTGCTGCACATTATCTGGATGGTAAATCAGAATTTGATTACGGTTCTGGCGATAATAAAAGCTACGGTGGTAGCCTCTATAGTTCCTGGAATCGGCCAGATCAGCAAGACTATGTTGATCTCGTGTTCAAATATAGCCATCTGAAGAGCAACTTTGATTACCGAAATACCCTTGGTACGGGGGGACACGGCACTGGCAGTAACAGCTCATGGAGTGTAAGTGCTGAATATGGTCGTGAATTCTCACTGGATAACGGTAATTTTATCGAGCCTCAGGGGCAACTGGTTTATACCTATCTGAATAAAGCCGATTACAGCACCAACAGCGGCCTCCTGGTGAGTCAGGATAATATTAACAGTGTGATTGGCCGTGCTGGGGTACGCGTAGGGCATCGGTTCGAAGGAAAGAGTAACAATGATATTTATCTGAAAGCTGATTTATTACGCGAGTTTGCCGGTGATTGTAATGTGACTATCCGAGGGAAAGACACCGTGTTGGTGGATAACCAAAATGGGAAAGACAACTGGATAGTTTACGGTATTGGCACCAATATTCAGTTTACAGAAGATAATAACTCCCGTTTCTACCTCGACCTGGAGAAGTCTTCTGGTGGGGACATCAACACTCAGTGGCAGCTCAATGCGGGTTTGCGTTGGGAGTGGTAATATAACTGAAAGAGTTTAATCCATTTTAAGGGCAGGGTTATTCCTGCCCTTTCCCCCTATTAAGAGGTAAAGGTTTGCATCAATATCAAATATTAGTGTGATAAGTAACAATAACTTTTCAATCTGACTTTTCTTATTATTCATGCCCCGTATAATCCCACTCTTTCTGTTGATTTGCCGAGGTGGTCGTGAAGCAACTTTCTGGTTTGTTAGGCGAATTACGGCAAAAGTTACGTGCTGACTTCCCTGACCAGGCCGGTATTCGGCAAATTATCTTGCCCGCGCCGGGACAAGTGGGAAATCAATTGCTTGAATGGCTTGCCGCTCAATATCATTTTCCTCAATTTTATTGGCATCATCGTGAAGGTCATGAAGAGGCCGCAGTCTGTGGTCAAACCCGGCAATTCAACGACGTACAATCGGCTGATCAATTTATCCAACAGCACCGCGCTGTTGCGGGGTTGCGTGTGTGGGGGCTGAATGCTTTTGAGCCGGTCAGTATTGTCGAACCCTCTCCTGATTCGCCCCAACAAACCCAGACCAGTTTCTTGTTTTTACCGCGTATCGAAATTTTACGGCGCGGTAAAAATACCTATTTGACCCTAAATTTGGTCAGTGACGACTCCCTTGCGCAAGATGCTTTGCTCGCCATTGCCTTTATTGATCAACTGGTTGCCGCCGAACCTTTGCCTGCATTGGACGTGGTGGTTGAAGCTGCCAGCCATATGCCGGAATATCCGCAGTGGAGCCGCCTGATTGAACAGGCATTGGGCAACATTGAGCAACAAAAAATGGAGAAGGTAGTCCTGGCTCGGACGACCCGCTTGATGCTGGATAAGCCTCTCTCGTGCGGGGCTTTTATGGCCGCCAGCCGTCAGGTGAATCATCATTGTTTTCACTTTATGCTGCGCTTTGATGGTTTGCGGGCATTTTTGGGTTCCAGCCCTGAGCGCCTGTATTTGCGCCAGCTTCAACATCTGGAAACAGAAGCGTTGGCAGGAACCACGTCAAATGATGACGATATCGCTCATGCCACTGAATTGGCTGATTGGTTGATGCATGATGAAAAGAATCAACGTGAGAATTTGCTGGTAGTCGATGATATTTGCCAGCGTTTGCAAGGCGGGGTGGTCGCGGTGGATGTCATGCCGCCTGAAGTCATCCGCCTACGTAAAGTGCAGCATTTACGCCGCTGTATCCATGCGCAACTTAATCATGCTAATGATGCTGACTGCTTACACCGGCTACAACCAACGGCTGCGGTGGCGGGGTTACCGCGCAATGTTGCCCGGCAGTTTATTACAGAAAACGAGCCTTTTTCTCGTGGTTGGTATGCCGGTTCTGCCGGTTATCTTTCTCTCAAGCAAACTGAATTTAGTGTGACATTGCGTTCGGCATGGGTGGAGGATAAACAGATTCATCTGTATGCCGGTGCTGGTATTGTTGCCGGTTCTGATGCAGAACAAGAATGGCAGGAAATTAACAATAAATCGGCAGGGTTACGTACTTTGCTAGTAAATATTAAGTCTGTTAATAATAAAATGCAGTAATTAACCGCACTCACTGAGTTGTTAACCGTACAAATTATGTGGGCGGATTGTGGCTCCTATGCTGCGGGTGTAAACTGTCAAACAGGGCCAATGCAAACCGGTTTTGTTGTAGATAACGGTAAAAATTTAACCATTAATCAGTCACTCAGGGCTTTTTCAGCGGATAGTTTAGTTCCTCACGTTGATTATCGGGGTCGCAGTGTCTGTTAACTGACTTTTGGGCGAACCATGTCGACAAGCGTTTTTAACCGTCGTTGGGCGGCATTACTACTGGAGGCGTTGAGTCGCCACGGTGTGCAGCATATCTGTATTGCTCCGGGTTCCCGTTCGACGCCGCTCACCTTGGCGGCGGCGGCTAATCCGTCGCTGGTTTGCCATACTCATTTTGATGAGCGCGGCTTGGGGCATTTGGCATTGGGTTTGGCGAAAGCTTCAACTGAACCGGTGGCGGTGATTGTCACTTCCGGCACTGCGGCGGCTAATCTTTATCCGGCCTTAATTGAAGCCGGGCTTACCGGTGAGCGCTTAATCTTATTGACCGCCGATCGCCCACCAGAATTAATTGATTGCGGTGCCAATCAAGCGATTCGCCAGCCAGGCATGTTCGCCAGCCATCCGGCCGTCAGCCTTAATCTGCCTCGCCCCACACCGGATATTCCTGCCAGTTGGCTGGTTTCAACCATCGACAGTGCGATGGCGCAATTGCACCACGGCGGCTTGCATGTTAACTGCCCATTTGCTGAACCGCTTTATGGTGGTGATGAACAATGCTATGCCGACTGGTCTGCCACCTTGGGTGACTGGTGGCAAGATTGCCATCCCTGGCTGCGCCAATCTCGTCCTCTGCCGCAAATAGAGCAAGCCGACTGGTTGTTCTGGCGGCAAAAGCGTGGTGTGGTGATTGCCGGGCGCATGACCGCCGAAGAGGGCGAACAGTTGGCGCAATGGGCTGAACTACTCGGCTGGCCTCTGATTGGCGATGTGCTGTCGCAAACTGGCCAACCGCTACCTTGTGCCGACTTGTGGCTCGCACACCCAGGTGCGCAACGCGTGCTGGCTCAGGCACAGATAGTCTTACAGTTTGGCAGTAGCTTAACCGGTAAACGCTTGTTGCAGTGGCAGGCACAATGCCAGCCGCAAGAATACTGGCTGGTGGATAGCATCGCGGGTCGTCTTGATCCGGCGAATCACCGTGGTCGCCGGATTATCTCTCCGGTGAATGAGTGGTTAGAACAACATCCGGCACTACGCCGCACACCCTGGGCTTCCGAGTTGATTATATGGTCGGAAAACGCTCATGCGCATGTTGAACAAGCGTTGAACGAACAATTCAGTGAGGCGGCAGTGGCCCATCGCTTGGCCGAATTGTTACCGGAAAACGGCCAACTTTTTGTCGGCAACAGCTTGATTGTCCGTTTGATTGATGCGCTGGGGCAGTTGCCTGCGGGGTATCCGGTTTACAGTAATCGCGGGGCCAGCGGGATTGATGGTTTGTTATCGACCGCCGCCGGTGTCCAGCGCGCCACCGCTAAGCCAACGCTGGCGATAGTTGGGGATTTATCGGCGCTTTATGACCTTAATGCTCTGGCGCTATTGCGCCAAAGTTCCGCTCCTACGGTGCTACTGGTGGTGAACAATAATGGCGGGCAGATTTTCTCTCTGCTTCCGACACCAGAAGCTGACCGTCAGCGTTTTTATTGCATGCCGCAGAATGTGAGTTTTGAACATGCTGCTGCGATGTTCGGTTTAGGTTATTCCCGGCCAGAAAGCGGGTTGATGCTCAAACAGCAAGTAGATCAATGCTGGCTACGTGGTGGAGTCACACTGATTGAAATAGAGGTGCCGCCGAGTCAGGGGGCAGAAACACTGCAACAACTGGTACAACAGGTAGCCCAATTATGACGCTGGCATGCTGTAAGCTCGACCCACATCCCCAATCTCCGGCACGGCAACATACTGGGCCGTGGCTGGTCTGGCTGCATGGTTTATTGGGCAGTGGTCAGGACTGGCTACCGGTGGCGGAATTATGCGGCGATTACCCTTCACTGCTTATCGACTTGCCGGGACACGGTAACTCTGTCGCTCTGACTACCACTGGCTTTGAAGATATCAGCCGCCAGATAAGCGAAACATTGCAGGCTAATGGCATTCGCGAATATTGGCTGGCGGGCTATTCTTTAGGCGGCAGAATTGCGATGTATCACGCCTGCTATGGTCATAAGGTTGGTTTGCAAGGGCTGCTGGTCGAAGGGGGTAATCTCGGTCTGGAAAGCGATGAGCTGCGAAAAGCGCGCTTTGAGCAAGATTGCCAATGGGCACAGCGCTTTCGTCACGAACTTTTGCCACAGGTGTTGGCTGACTGGTATCAGCAGGATGTATTTGCTGATTTGGATTCGCAGCAACGGGAGCAATTGGTCGCGGTGCGAGCCAATAATCATGGCCCGGCGGTGGCGGATATGCTCGAAGCCACCTCACTTGGGCATCAGCCCTGGCTATTACCGGCTCTGCAATGCCTGAGTGTCCCGTACACCTATCTGTGTGGTGAACGTGACCACAAATTCCAGCAAGTGGCTCATCAATACAAGTTGCCATTACGGACACTGGCCCGCGCAGGGCACAATGCGCATCGGGCGAACCCTGGGGCTTTTGCTGCGCTGGTGCTTTCATTTTTATCGCAGTCTTCATTTTTACCACTATCATCATTTTTACCACCATCCCGTTAAAGGAATGCTTACTATGCTTTATCCGAGCGAAGAACAACTGTACGCCGCCATTGAATGGCAAGATTGCTCCGCTGGGTTTGAAGATATTCGCTATCACAAATCCAGTGATGGGATCGCCAAGATAACCATCAACCGCCCTCATGTGCGTAATGCATTCCGTCCGTTAACAGTTAAAGAGATGATTCAGGCGCTGGCTGATGCCCGCTATGATGACAATATTGGTGTCATCATTTTGACCGGTGAAGGTGAAAAAGCCTTCTGCTCCGGCGGTGATCAGAAAGTCCGCGGTGACTACGGCGGTTATCAGGATGCGAGCGGTACCCATCATCTGAATGTGCTGGATTTCCAGCGTCAAATTCGTACTTGTCCGAAACCAGTTGTAGCAATGGTTGCCGGTTATTCTATTGGCGGCGGTCATGTATTACATATGATGTGTGACCTCACTGTTGCTGCTGATAATGCTATTTTCGGCCAGACTGGGCCAAAAGTGGGTTCATTTGATGGTGGTTGGGGTGCGGCATATATGGCTCGCATTGTCGGCCAGAAAAAAGCGCGCGAAATCTGGTTTTTATGCCGCCAGTATGATGCTAAACAAGCATTGGATATGGGGCTGGTGAACACGGTAGTACCGCTTGCTTCTCTGGAAAAAGAGACGGTGCGCTGGTGTCGTGAAATGCTGCAAAACAGCCCAATGGCACTGCGCTGCTTGAAAGCCGCATTAAATGCCGACTGCGATGGGCAGGCGGGCTTGCAAGAGCTGGCCGGTAACGCCACCATGTTGTTCTATATGACTGACGAAGGTCAGGAAGGGCGTAACGCATTCAATGAGAAACGCCAGCCAGACTTCAGCAAATTCAAGCGTAATCCGTAATGCGCGCGGCCACACTTTACCGCTATAGCATCCCGATGGAAGCGGGGGTGATACTGCGGCATCAGCGGCTAAAAAGTCGCGATGGATTGTTGGTGAAATTGCAACAAGGCGAGCAGACCGGCTGGGGCGAAATTGCCCCCCTGCCAGAGTTCAGCCAGGAAACGTTGCCTGAGGCACAAGCTGCTGCAATCGCTGAGTTACCGCGCTGGGTGAATGGCGAGGAGCTTGATCTCGGCCCCTTGCCCTCGGTGGCTTTTGGCCTCAGTTGCGCGTTGGCGGAGCTTGAGAAATTATTGCCACTGTCGGCCGATTACCGCAAAGCACCACTGTGTACCGGTGACCCTGATGAGCTGTTCGCCGTGTTACAAGCATTACCGGGCGAGAAAGTTGCCAAGGTGAAAGTTGGGTTATATGAAGCGGTGCGCGATGGCATGATTGTCAATGTGCTGCTGGAGGCTTTGCCTGATTTGAAACTGCGGCTGGATGCCAATCGCAGTTGGACGCGGGCTAAAGCAGATGGTTTTGCCAAATATGTTAATCCTGAATTGCGCTCACGCATCGCGTTTCTGGAAGAACCGTGTAAAACCCGTGCCGAATCCCGTGAGTTTGCCCGTGACACCGGCATTGCTATTGCCTGGGATGAAAGTGTGCGCGAGGCGGATTTCCAGGTGGAAGCCGAACCGGGTGTGGCCGCGATTATCATCAAACCGACGCTGGTGGGTAGTATCGCGCGTTGCCAGCAATTGGTGCAGCAAGCGCATCAAGCAGGATTAGAGGCGGTGATTAGCTCCAGTATTGAGTCGAGTTTGGGTTTGACTCAGTTGGCTCGCCTGGCGGATTGGCTAACCCCAGCAACAGTGCCGGGGCTGGATACATTGAGTCTGATGCAGGCGCAATGTATCCGTCAGTGGCCGGATAGCACGCTGCCGGTGGTGACTGTCGATCAACTGGATGTGCTATGGCACAGCTAAATAATTGGCCTTGGAAGGATATATTTCCATGGCAACATTGGGCCAATCTGCAACCTCGGGCGACGGCAATTCGCTCGGGGGCGCAACGGATCAGTTGGCAACAGTTAGCCACTGATATTGATAATCTGGCCGCTGGCTTGCAACAGCAAGGTGTCACCCCCGGTTGTGGCGTGGTGCTGCGCGGTAAAAACAGTTATTCATTGTTGCTGGCGTATCTGGCTGCATTGCAGTGCGCCGCGCGTGTTTTACCGCTTAACCCTCAATTGCCAGAATCACTGTTGACGCAACTTTTGCCGCAGCTCGATATTGATTTTATGCTGAATCTGGCCGAACCATTGCCTGCACAGCTAAGTTTTACTCCACTGCATCTCACCAGGGTACATTCGACGGAAAATATCCTGACATGGGATAGCCAACGGCTGGCGACCATGACACTGACCTCCGGCTCTTCAGGGTTACCCAAAGCGGCAGTGCACACATTGGCGGCGCATCTGGCCAGTGCCGATGGTGTATTGCGATTAATGGATTTCACAGCTAATGATTGCTGGTTGCTATCATTGCCGCTATTTCATGTCTCCGGGCAGGGCATTGTCTGGCGCTGGTTAAGTGCCGGAGCGGCCCTTGCTGTGCAAGCGGGTGTATCGTTATCTGATGCGCTGGCAGGTTGCAGCCATGCCTCGTTGGTGCCAACCCAGCTTTGGCGCTTGCTTGAAAGTGCAGAACAGCCACTTAGCTTGAAAGAGGTGTTACTCGGGGGCGCGACTATCCCTACTGCGCTGACTGAGCAAGCCGAAGCGCGCGGAATTCGCTGCTGGTGTGGCTACGGCCTGACGGAATCAGCTTCAACTGTGTGTGCTAAACGCGCTGATGGTTTGCCTGGTGTTGGTGTCGCGCTGGAAGGACGACAGGTGAAATTAGTCGAGGGCGAAGTCTGGGTGAAAGCCGCGTGTCTGGCCGCCGGTTATTGGCAGCAGGGGCAGTTACAGCCTCTGACTGACAGTGATGGTTGGTTCCATACCCGTGATCGTGGTGAATGGCAGCAAGGCGAATTACGTATTCTGGGGCGGCTGGATAATCTATTTTTCAGCGGCGGTGAGGGCATTCAACCTGAGGATATTGAACGAGTTTTACTGCAATATCCGGGAGTACAGCAAGCTTTTGTTATTCCTGTCGCCGACACTGAATTCGGTCACCGCCCTGTTGCTGTGCTTGATGCTGATGATTCGGTGAATGACGCCGTATTAGCGGATTGGTTAGCGCCACAATTGGCGGCATTCCAGCGGCCGGTGGCTTTTTATCGCTTACCGGCAGAGCTTAAAACGGGGGGGATTAAGGTATCAAGGCGCGGGGTGGCAGATTTAGGCGTCATGAGCAGGGACGCGAATAAAGCCGTCCCGTCAGCGAAATGATGAACCGAGGGCACCCACGAAGTGGGCCAGCAATACGTGCGCAAGCGCAGGGGTTCCAAGGGGGTCACGCGCTTGTGACCCCTTTGGCGGTTGAGGCTACAGAGGTAAGTTAATTACTGAACTCATAACAACCGAAACTGATCACCTTGCAACCATCAACCGAGCCTGATCACCAAATCGACTACAACAATAACCCTAATTTAATCCCAGCGCCTGCTTCACCCCAGCGCCATAATCTGGATGTACTTTCTCAAACAGTGCTACCTGACGGCGCTGAATTTCTTCCGGAACCTGTGATAACTCACCGGCAATACGAGTAAACATCCGCTGATGCTCTTCTGCGCTGAGCAAGTTAAATAATGCCCGTGGTTGGGAGTAGTAATCATCATCTTCCCGGTGATTCCAGTGATCTGCCGCTCCCTCCAGGGTTAATGGTGGCTCGCTGAAATCAGGTTGCTCCTGGAACAGACCAAAGCTGTTTGGCTCATAAGTCGCTGTATTACCACTGTTACCATCAACGCGCATGGCACCGTCGCGATGATAATTATGGAATGGGCATTTAGCACTGTTCACTGGGATCTGATGATGGTTCACACCCAAACGATAACGTGCCGCGTCGCCGTAAGAGAAGAGGCGGCCTTGTAGCATACGGTCAGGAGAGAAACTCACCCCTGGCACTACGTTGGCAGGGTTAAATGAGGCCTGTTCTACCTCGGCAAAGTAGTTTTCCGGATTGCGGTTCAGTTCGAAGAAACCCACATCAATCAATGGATAGTCGCCGTGCGGCCATACTTTGGTTAGATCGAATGGGTTATACGGGGTTTGTGATGCTTCATGTTCTGGCATCACCTGAATCTGTAGATTCCAGCGCGGGAAATCACCGCGTTCAATGGCTTCATACAGATCACGTTGGGAACTTTCACGATCCTGACCAACCAGTTTTTCAGCTTCATCATCCATAAGGTTCTCAATGCCTTGCTGGCAGCGGAAATGGAATTTAACCCAAAAGCGCTCATTGGCGGCATTGATAAAGCTGAAGGTATGGCTGCCGAATCCGTGCATATGGCGATATGATTTTGGCAGGCCACGGTCACTGAAATCGATAGTGAGCTGGTGTAGCGATTCTGGCAGCTGCGAGAAGAAATCCCACTTATAAGTTGGGTTACGCAGGTTGGTGCGTGGGTCACGTTTAACCACGTGATTCAGATCCGGGAATTTCAGTGGATCACGTAAATAGAATACCGGCGTATCGTTACCGACCAAATCCCAGTTACCTTCCTCAGTGTAATATTTCATGGCAAAACCACGGATATCACGTTCGGCATCGGCCGCACCCCGTTCGCCCGCTACCGTTGAGAAACGCACAAACATTTCAGTTTGTTTACCAATCTCAGAGAAAATTTTTGCGCGAGTATATCGGGTGATGTCGTGGGTGACGGTGAAGGTACCGTAAGCACCAGAGCCTTTAGCATGCATGCGGCGTTCCGGGATAACTTCACGATCAAAATGGGCCAGTTTTTCCAGGAACCAGACATCTTGCAGCAACATCGGGCCACGTCGGCCAGCCGTCACAACATTATTATTATCAACGACGGGAGCGCCTGCTGCGGTGGTTAATCCTTTCTTTTTGCTCATCATTTTCTCCAGTATGGCTGTTGAATTGATTGCGTATTGGGTGTTTTACAGTATGAGATTTCGCCAAAAGTCCGATTGGCAAAATAATAACTTAAACAACATCAGCGGTTTATTCTTTGATCTCCACACTAGTTGTAGCCTTATTGGTGCGATTCAGCAAATAGGCACGCCTTATCGTTATCATTGTTAGCATTAGACACATCAATTGTGTAGGTATTTACAATTATTTGAAATACTGTGGTATTTAATCGGTTTTTCCGTGTGTTCATGCTGTTTTTTTCAGTTAAACTCGGTGTGGGAAGCGCCTGTCAGCCAGAGTTTGCTCACAGGTAACATCAAGAATAATGAGAGAACAATATGAAAAAGCACTTAATCGCATGCGCAGCTAGCTTGCTGTTTGTGGCGGGATCTGCCAATGCAATAAGCTTGAATGGTGAAGTTGGCAGTGATTACACCAACCTAGGGTTCGGTATGGGCACTAACACCGGTGGGTTGGCTATTAGCGGCAACTGGGCGCGTAGTGACCATGATGGCGATATTTATGGCCTGGGCTTGGGCTTCAATCTCCCGCTTGGCCCATTGATGGCAACTATTGGCGGTAAAGGCATATATATGTCACCGGAAGATGGCAGCAGTGGTGGCGCAGTCGCCATTGGCGGTGGGTTAACTTACCCGATCAGTAAATCATTCACTCTGTACGGTGAAGGCTATTTCGCCCCTGAAGAGCTGACCAGTGGGATGAAGTCCTACAGTGAAGCTAATGGCGGCCTGCGCTGGAATGTATTCCGCCCATTAACTGTTGATGTCGGCTATCGCTATATCAATATGGAAGGTAAAGACGGGCATCGGGATAATCGCGTAGCGGATGGTGTGTATATCGGCGCGGGTTTAGCATTCTGATTTAACACTATTTTCTGTAAAAAAGGCGCATTCCAGACAGGATATGCGCCTTTTTGTCTTTATGGGCTGAATTAGCCGACTGCTGGTAATGCGCCGGTCACTATCCCTACCTGAATGCCAATCACCAGAACGCCACAAGCAAATACTGCGGCCAACGCCGGTTTCCCGCCCCAAACGCGATAATTCCCCTGATGGATTTTACGTGCTTTCCACGCCAGCATCGCGGGTAGGATTAATGCTAATACTGATAATGCGACCGCCGCAAAGCCCAGCGCCATAATAAAACCACGTGGGTAAAACAGCGCAAATAGTAGCGGCGGTACAAAGGTAATTGCGCCAGTTTGCAGGCGGCCTCGTACTGAATTACGGCGTTTAAATAAATCGGCCAGATAATCAAACAGACCCAAGGCGACCCCGAGGAATGAGGTTGCCAGCGCCAGGTCGGCAAACAGGTGAACGGCCAGCTCAACATGAGGGGAGGCCACCACATCGCGTACGGCTTGCAATAGACCATTCAAACCGGCTTGCTGCGCCAATATTCCGACAAAAGTATGGGAGGAAATAGCGCCTAATGTCGCTAACTGCCAGAAAATATACGCAATTAATGGGATGGCGCTGCCGATAATAAACACCCAGCGCAGTTTGCGAATATTGCCACCCATATAATTGACAATACTGGGCACGCTGCCATGAAAACCAAATGAGGTGAAAATCACCGGAATAGCAGAAAGCGCTAACCCTTGCTCCAGCGGTAGCGTCAATAAATTGGTTTTTTCGATATGCGGCATCATCAGTGCCAGCATCACAATCAGGAAGATAATTTTGGCGCTGAATAAGATGCGGTTAAATAAATCAACAGAATGAGTGCCAATACAGACCACACCGCCGGCCACGAGGGTAAACAACAATACGCCAAGGTAGGTCGGAAATGATTGTTGAGTCCATTGGCTGATGCTGGTTGCCAGTAACTCACCGGCACCGCTGATATAGGCGGCAGTCAGCGCATACATCAAAAACATCATGCTAAAACCGGTGAGCCATTGCCCCCGATTGCCGAGATAGCGCTTAGCTAAAGTACCAAGCCCAGTATCTGCCGCTTCGTGCTGATAGACTTCTACCAACAATAATGCGGTGTAACACATTAATACCCAAAGAAAAACTAATAGTGCGAGGGTGACGCCGAAACCGACTCCCGCCGCCGCCAGTGGCATTGCCAGCATACCAGCACCAATAGTGGTGCCAGCAACGATAAATATACTGCCCAGAGTGCGATTCTTCACGCTTTCCTCTACTACATGACAATTTATTGGAATTATTGAGCGAAAGAGGATAATGGATTGGGATATTTGTGTCAAACCAGCGTTACGATTGATGTAAACTTATCATTACGATTTTCGGCGTGTTGAAATATAGACTTTTACCATTGTTATTCATTCCGATAATGGATAGCGATTGTGTTTAGGCAGGGAGCTTCATAAAGTGAATGTATAAGCGCCAACGGAGAAGAAAATGATCAGAGTTGAGATGTTGAGTACCGGGGATGAAGTGCTGCATGGGCAGATTATTGATACTAACGCGGCATGGCTGGCAGATTATTTATTTAATCAGGGATTGCCAATCAGCAGCCGGGAAACCGTCGGTGATTCACTTTCCGCTCTTATTGAGGTACTGACGGAGCGGAGCCAGGTTGCCGATGTGCTGATTGTTAACGGTGGTTTGGGGCCGACCAGTGATGACTTGAGCGCGTTGGCGGCGGCGCGTGCTGCCGGGACGGAACTGATTGAGCATCCGGAATGGATTGCGCGGATGGAAGCTTTCTTTCAAGAGCGCGGCCGTGTGATGTCATCGACTAACCGTAAACAAGCCCATATTCCGGCGAATGCCGAAATGCTGGATAACCCAGTTGGAACCGCCTGCGGTTTCGCTTTACGGCTCAATAAGTGCCTGATGTTTTTCACCCCCGGTGTGCCGTCAGAATTTAAGGTGATGGTTGAACAGCAGATTATGCCGCGTTTACGTCAACATTTTGATGTGGCAGAGCCACCATTGTGCCTGCGCCTGACCACCTTTGGCCGCTCAGAAAGTGATTTGGCACTTGAGTTAGACTCACTGCCACTCCCGGACGGCGCGGTGCTGGGCTATCGTTCATCTGCACCTATTATTGAGCTGAAACTCACCGGGCCAGCTTCGCAACAAGCGGCGATGGAAGAGGTTTGGCAGCAGGTCAGGGCAGTGGCGGGCGAGAGCACAATATTTGAAGGCACGCGCGGCTTACCGGCGTTGCTGACTGAGCAATTGACTCAACGCGGGCTGTTATTAGCCGTCAGCGAACAATTTACCGCTGGCTTGCTGCACTGGCAATTACAAAGCGCCGCCGCACCTTTGGCGGGAGGCGAGTTGTTACCGGCGCATTGCCAGGAGTCATTAGCCGAGGTGGCGGGCCGCGCGCAATCATTATCGATGCTGTGTGGTGCGCAGGTGGTGTTGGCAGTGAGTGCCATGCAAAATGATTGTCTGAGTGTTGCACTACATACCCCTGATGGAACTTTTGCCCAGACGGTGCGTTATCAGGCCAGCCGACATGGTTTGCGCATTCGTCAGGAAAGCAGTGCCATGCTGGCATTAGATATGTTGCGCCGCTGGCTGAAAGGCAGCCCAGTTTGTGGACAGCATGGTTGGCTGGAGGTGGTTGAGGTTTTGTAGTTAATCGATAGTTTCTGTTAATAAAAAAGGCGCATATTTTAAATTGCGCCTTTTTTATTAAGCGCATATTATTTATTATCCTGATTTTTATTTGTTATTTTTCTGTGGTTTTATTTTATCTCTTGTTTTGCTTTTATATCCACGCTATTTTTACTTTATCTGCTTAATTACGTACAAGTCATTTTAATTACTTATATTAAAATGACTTAAATCTCGATATGGAATAAACATATACATGGATGGTATTAATGAATAAATTTATTGTTAGATATTTAATTTCGTTATTTAAAATCATGTTATTGATTATTTCACCGCTAACTTTTGCCGAAAATCGCCCCGGTTTTGTTTGTGGCAAATTTAATGGTCATGTAATGGAAGTGCCTGACCGTTATATTATTTACTGGGCGGAATATGAGGGGGCCAGCGCCTGGGATCCCAATTTTATTTATAATAAAAAAGGTTGTGACGCTAATTTTGTGGTGCTGCCAATGATAGCCAGCTGGCCAGATATGCAGCCGGGGGATAAATCGAAGTGGTATAAGCAAAGGCTGAGGTTTGAGGGATTAGCAATCAGCGTCGAGCCATTTAAACGATCCGATACCGATATCACCTATAAGCGTGACTTTTTTCTAAGAAAACAAAATGATAGAACCTTTGATCCAGTTATTTATATCGATAAGTTAGGGCTGTTTTTTGTTGAGGCAACTCGAAAGATAGCTAGATTTCCCCCAGTGGAAAAAAATGATCCTTATCGATTTGATGAGGATATTAATGGTTATTACTGGGCAGAAGTTAACGGGCAAGTGCCGGTGGTATTTGACTGTCAGTGGTTGCCGTTAGAGAAGAGATATTATATCTGTGATGCCCTTTTTGTGATGCCGGAAATAGGCTCACTGGTTGAAGTGACTTTTACCATAGAAAAATTACCGCAATGGAGAGCCATTGTTAGCCGTACCCAGCAGTTTCTTTTATCGCATATTAAACGTTAAGGAAGATAATTATGTCTCCTGAGATAATTATAAATAGACGATTAAATAATAAAACTCTAATGAGAAATTTAATACCATTATTTTTAATGCTGTTTATTTTAATAATATCTCCACTCAGCTTTGCTGAGAATCGCCCCGGTTTTGTTTGCGGTAAATTTAATGGTCATGTAATGGAAGTGCCTAAAGAATATATTATCTACTGGGCGGAATATGAGGGTGCCAGCGCCTGGGATCCCAATTTTATTTATAATAAAAAAGGTTGTGGCGCTAATTTTGTGGTGCTGCCAATGATCGCCAGCTGGCCGGATATGCAACCGGGGGATCAGAATCTGTGGTATGAGCAAAGACTGGAGTATGAAGGGCTAATTATAAGTGTCAGACCATTTAAACGTTCTGATACTGATATCACCTATAAGCGTGACTTTTTTCTAAGAAAACAAAATGATAGAACTTTTGATCCAGTTATTTATATCGATAAGTTAGGGTTGTTTTTTGTTAAAGCTACCAAAAAATTAAATAGAGACCCTCCGCCAGATAAAAATGATCCTTATTGGCCTTATTGGTTTGATAAGAATATTAATAGTTATTACTGGGCGGAAGTTAACGGGAGGATATCAGTGATATTTGATTGTGTCTGGCTCCCGTTGGAGAAAAGGTATTACAGGTGTGAGGCCCTTTTTGTGATGCCGGAAATTGGCTCACTTATTGAGGTTTCTTTTACAGCAGAAAAGTTACCACAGTGGCAAGCCATTGTCAGTAGTACTCAGCAGTTTCTTTTATCGCATATTAAACGTTAAGGAAGATAATTATGCTACAGCAAAATAGCAATGCAGGTAAGTTACAACTTAATGCCGCCGATCTGGCCTGCGCCCGGCAATTATTGGAAGCCAATAAGGAGAGTAAAGACCCCGGCCCGATGTATGATTTTTTAGCCAGCAAAGGCGATCGCTATGCCATATTAGCCAATGGTGTGGTCAGGGGGGATTCTATCGCCGGTGCCATGGCCATCCACTATTTAGAGAGCGTTGCCGCCAGTCACAATCAGCCGATAACTGAAATGCGGCTCAAGCATATTCGCTATGATATGGCGCATGGCTATCTTAATACCCAGCAAAAGAGGCTGGACGATAGCCCAACAGGAATTATCTATGGTGATATCGACCATAAACAGGCAGGGCAATTTCACAATGAAGAGCTTAAAAGACATGGATTGCCTTCAAAGGCCTGGACGTTAGACCCAGTATTCAGAGCGATTGACGAAAGAAGTCAGCCAATATACTGGCAGTGGGTGTTGAATGCGGCGGGCAAGCCAAAAGAAGAGCTACGGCTCTCAGCAGATACCTACCAAAAAATGGCTTTATCCGCGAAAGTGGCCCCGGATGGTATCCGGCAATCCTCACGCGAATGGTTTGACAGAGTTGATTCGCTCCTTGGCTATTGGGCCTTAGCCAAAAGCAGCACCAGCCAACTCTTTGCCTTCGACCAAACTACCACCGTTTTACCCCAGCAGTGCAATTTTGATATCAATATCAGCCCAACCCCACAACCTGTTCAGCGCATTGCCGATGAAGATCAAGCGCGGCGCGATGTCACCAATGGCTATCTGGTGAATAAACCCACTCACAGTTTCTCCTTTACTGACGGCAGCTTAGATAAAACCGATTTTACCTCGGTGCAGATGGGCGGCATGGCATCGGGCGGTATTCGCCCGGGAGAAGTCCAGCTTGACCCCAATGTGCAGCCCAGCCGTTATTTATCGGATTATTATCTGGAACGACCCAGTTACATACTGCCGGAAACCGGTTTATTTGATGCGGCGACACTCAATAGTCTGTCCGCGCAAACCACCGTCAATACCTATGTTGACCCACTGCTACTGGATTTAACTGGCAAGGGGGTTTCCATGACCGGCATTGAAGATGGTGTGCTGTTTGATACCGATAACAGCGGCAGCTTAAAACGCACCGGTTGGGCAGCGCCGGATACCGGCATGTTGGTGCTCGATAATGGCAGCGGGAAAATCGACAATATCAGCCAGATGTATTCGGAATATTACGGTGGCACGGCTGGCGTGAATGGCCAGCCGGGGGAAAAACGCTATACCAATGGCTTTGCCGCGCTGGCCAGTGAGGATGCCGATGGTAATGGCGCGATTGATAAACATGATCCGGTTTGGGGTAAATTACGGATTTGGCAGGATGCCTCCCATAATGGCAAGGTTGATCCGGGTGAGCTAAAAACGCTGGATGAATGGCGAATTACGCAAATTAAAGTCAAAGCCAACGCCATCGAGGATGATAACCGTAATGGTAATCGGGTGATGGCTCGTGGCGTGTTTTCTATCAGAGGCAGAAAACACGAGGTACTGGCGGTGAATTTTGCCAGTTCGCCGGTGAGTAACCGCATTCTCAAGCAAGATGCTGACGGGGCATTGATTCATTCTGCCACCGGTGAAACAACCACCACCGCTTATGTTGAACTCACTAATAGCGGCGATGTATTGTTCGCAGATGAGCTAAAAGTCAATAATATTTATGGCGGCCACGGCGATGACAGGTTAAGCGCGAGTGCGTCGGGCAGTTGGTTAGTCGGGCGCGGTGGTAGTAATACCTATATTGGTAACACCGGTGACGATGTGTTTGTTATCAGCGCCAGTGATGACACGAACAATATTAAAGGCAATGGTGGCCGCGATACGGTGCTGATTGCGGGTAAAAAAGGGGTGGCGCTGAATATGGCGCGCAGCGGTATTACTATTGCGCAGGGCGGCGATGGTGACGACATTATTGTCAGTGGCGGCAATAACAGTGTGTTTATTAAAGGCGGTAAAGGTAATGCCACGCTGGTCGGCGGTGGCGCTAATGACGTGTTGGCGGGTGGCAGTGGCAAGAATCTCATTATTGGTGGTAGTGGCAAAGCGGTTATTTATGCCGGATCACAGGGCGATACCCTTTATGCCTCAGAGCAAGGCAGTATTATCTATGCCGGTGGCGGTGCGGACAGGATTTACGGCAATGAAGGTCATGATGTGATTGAAGCGGGACACGGCGATGCACAGATTGATGGTGGCGGGGGGATCAATCTGGTGGCATTGCATGGCAGCTATGCGGATTACACCATTACTCGTACTGATAGCGGCTTTCAGATAAGGGATAAAGTGGCAGGTCGTGATGGCACTCTGGCCCTGAAAAATATTCAAAAATTGAATTTTGCTGATATCTCTGCGGTAGATCTGAATACCAATAATATTATTCCAGTCGATGATGTGTTGTCGTTGAGTCAACCAGGCAGAACCTTTCATCGGCGCTGGGCGCAGCGTATTCCCGCTGCCAGCTTGCTCGCCAATGATTTACAGTTTAATGGCGAAACGCCTGGCTACCTATCTGCGGTCGGCGATGCGGTGGGCGGCACGGTCAAACTTAATCTTCAAAAGGATGTAGTATTCACACCTGGTAGCACATTCACTGGAGTAATGAGTTTTAAATATGAGGTGAAGAGTAGCAGCGGCGATCCGGCGATTTCTGTGGTTGATTTGTCCTCGGGGGAGTCGGCAGGAATGAGGGGGACGGTGACGCTATTAACACCCGATATTCCCCACGATCCTTTTGTTGCCAAACAAACTTATTTAAATGATATCAATGTGATACCCGTATGGCAGGATTATACCGGTAAAGGCATAAGAATGGGGCAATTTGAACCTGGTGGGCCATTTGCCACTGGGCCAGAGATTTTCGATATTCAACACCCTGATTTAGCTGCCAATGTTGACCCCATCTGGCTGGCAACACAAAACAGCGCGGGTACACTAGCCACCGATGTTTCCAATCATGCCACTATGGTTGCTGGGGTGATGGCCGCCACCAGAAATGGTGTCGGTGGGGTCGGGGTGGCTTATGATGCGACCTTGGGCGGCCATTACCTGAGCAATAATGGTGCAGATATGACCACTCTGGGTAAAATGTCCAGCTATGATGTGGTTAACCATAGCTGGAGTTCCCAACCTGATTTTGCGCTGAGCCATACCGCCGGTGGGGCGCTTAATCTGCCAAACCTCCTCAACACGACACTACATTATGCGGCGGCCAATGGTCGTGGGGGGTTAGGCACCGTTATTGTGACTGCGGGCGGGAATCAACGCGAGCAGGGGGGGCAGCACGCAAGGCTCGCTGATGAGTCATAGTCGTTTTGCTATTCAGGTCGGTGCAATCAGCACTCCGACTGATCTTTCAACACTCCAGACTCGCTCACCACCTTTCTCCAATCCCGGTGCCAGTTTACTGGTCTCCGCGCCTGGCAACCGAGTGCTTTCCAGCGGCCACCAAATAAAAGCAGAGCGCGGGGCCGTCTTTGGTAGCGAATACAGCACCGAACAAGGTACCAGTTTTGCCGCGCCGATGGTCTCCGGTATTGCCGCGCTGATGCTGCAAGCCAATCCGAATCTGGGTTATCGCGATGTTCAACAGATCCTCGCCTTGTCGGCTCGTAAGGTGAATGATCCGGCCACCCAGTGGCGTATTAATAATGCCAAAAATTGGAATGGCGGCGGGATGCAGATAAGCCATGATTATGGTTTTGGTATGGTCGATGCGCGGGCGGCAGTGCGTTTGGCAGAAAGTTGGATGAGTAAAAATACCGATGCTAACCAACAAAGTCTGGAAAAAAGTCATTATTACGCTACGTGGAAACGGCTGTATGCCGGGGGGGTTGATACCTCATCGATGACTATGACAAGTGGCTTGAATGTTGAACAGGTAGAGGTTGATGTCAGTGCTGCTGTGGGGCGGTTGGGCGATTTGACGGTGAAACTAATTTCGCCGAGTGGCAGCGAAAGTATTTTGTTAGATCGGGCTGGGAAAAAACCAGCGGTCAACGATACCGATATGGGCAGCGCACTATCCGGTGAATTTAACTATACCTTTATGTCGACACATTATCGTGGAGAAGATTCTACCGGCCAGTGGAAATTGGTAGTTAAAGATGCCAAAGAGGGTTTACCCATCAAGCTCAATCGCTGGTCACTACGACTCTTTGGTCACAAAACTGGCGCTGATGATGTCTATTTTTATACTGATGAGTTTGCCGCCCAGGTTGCAGAGCAACCCACACGAGCCATCTTAAATGATGCAATTAATGGTGTGGCCGGTGGCCGAAATACGTTGAATGCTGCGGCTATGTCAGGCGCTGTGAAGATCAATTTAGTGACTGGAGAGGCAAACCTTGGCGGGACAACTCTGACGATTAACTCCCCGCAAACGATTCATAATATAGTGAGTGGTGATGGTAACGATGTTTTAACCGCAGGCCGGAATAATAGTTTGCTTGATGGTGGGCGAGGTAGAAATACCCTGGAAGGAGGCGCGGGCAAAGAGATATTTGTGGTGCGTAAACGGCCACAGGGGCATGACCGCATTATTAACTTTGAGGCAGACAAACGTGAGGTCATTAACTTAGTTGGCTTTGCGGAAAAAGGATTCAGCGAATTACGGTTACAACAACGGCGGGGTGATGTTCAGATCAAACTAGCTGATGGTCAAATAATAACTATCGGAGGCCAACAGGTTGCCGCATTGCAGGCCCATCATTTTAACTTTCAGGATACCTTTACCGCGCCTGTCCACTATGTTGATAGCAGCAAATCAATGGATAACCCCGCCCGTAAGGCAACCGATATTTTGCTGAATGGCGGCGCAGGGGGTATCACTTTACGCACCAATGCCCAAGGTAAAATGGTGGCTTCATTGTTGGGCACTGTTTATCAACGGGATAATGCTGAACCCAGCACTTTCGTTGTGATTCAGCAGGAAGGTCAATCTGATTATCGCAATACCGTTCGTGGATTTAGGCATGGCATTGATAAAATTGATTTAAGTGCGGTTGGAATTCGGAATTTCACTGAGTTATCAGTCACCAAAAGACGTGCAATGGTTATTAATGGATTGGCTCTTATTCAAGGTGTAGATATTGAGTTTGGCTCGGAGGGTAAAAGTATCAGCTTAATGTATCTGGATGGATTGGATATTGAGCAACTTGATGCTCAGGATTTTATTTTGGCAGACACTGAACCGATGCTGGCGGATACCTGCTTTATTTATGACGATATTGTCCCGCTGATTGACGCAACGTCTTATTTTGATAACCCTGAACGTGGATCTGAAACTATCCATCTTCCACATCAAGTATCACCTTTTAGTTCTGATGGGTTGATCGTAAATCGTTATTAGGTACTAATTCATGAGAGTCAAAATCCACTGCTTTTCAATACCCACTCAGTTGAATGGGTATTTTGACAAGGCTAATGCAGGATATGGAGATGTAAATTACTTCACCTGCGCACTTCTAACGTCTTTTCCTGCTTCCCAAATCCGGTATTTCACATCAACGCCCTGCGGTACATAAACCACAATTGGCAAGCGGCTGTTATAGCGCTGCATAGCGGCATCACCCAGATTGGCGGCGATAAATTGTGGACGGCGGGTGTTATCCGGGCAAGCCATCATGGTTGAGGCCGGTTCGGAGATTTTATCCATCACCAAATAGTCAAAGCCCCAGCCAGACAAGGTTCTGGTTTCCAGATTGCCACCGAGCATATGGCGGTTGCAGTCAACTTCAATGGTTTTACCGATCAGCAATTCAACTTTGAAGCGGCTTTCGTCTTCTTGTGGCTCGAGGAAAATGACCTGGCGGCTCATGCCTTTTTCAGCTTGAGGATAAGGCGCAATCTTTTCTAACGGCTGTTGTTGATTAAGTGGCGGCTCAGTAGCGGCAATAGTGCTGGCAGAGGCGGCCATTAACAGGCTGGTTATGGCGATTGACAGTCTTTTCATCTTTTCTCCCTATGATTTTAATTCCAGATGCAAAAATATCATCTATTCAACAGGCTGATTATAGGTGAAATCCGATTGGCTGATTTATCTATTTGATACCCTAAATAATTCGAGTTGCAGGAAGGCGGCAACTGAGCAACAAATTGGTCGGGAACCGATTTGAACGCTGTTTGCAGCGGCCTCACAGAGGCAAGGCCCATGGACGGGCCAAGTAACGCAGGCAGCCAACGCACAAGCAGCTTGAAGTATGACGGGTATATTAAAGCTCGATTTCAATATCGCCCTTTGGCTGACAACAACAGGGCAGGATCTCGCCGGCCTGAATAAAAGCTAAAGGTTGCTGCGAATAGCACACTTCGCCTTTGAGCAAGCGCAGGCGGCAAGAACCGCAATAGCCAGAGCGGCATTGGTATTCGATGGGTATCTGATGATATTCAAGCGTTTCTAGCAAGTTACGGCTGTTCGCGGGGCGGTTAAGTTGAGCACCGGTGGTGCTCAACTTGATAATAGATTTCATGGATTACAGCTCGAAATCACTCAGGTCATCAGCACTGACTTCTGAATCAATCTGACCGACCAGATAAGAGCTGACTTCAACTTCCTGTGGCGCAACTTGCACGTTATCAGACACTAACCAAGAGTTGATCCACGGAATGGGGTTGGTGCGGGTATTGAATGGTATGCCCAGACCCACGGCTTGCATGCGGATATTGGTAATATATTCCACATATTGGCACAGGATTTCTTTGTTCAGACCAATCATAGAGCCGTCACGGAACAGATATTCTGCCCACTCTTTCTCTTGTTGTGCGGCCAGAACAAACAGGTCATAGCATTGTTGCTGACATTCTTCAGCAATTTCAGCCATTTCCGGATCGTCTTCACCGCTGCGCATCAGATTAAGAATATGTTGAGTACCGGTCAGATGCAGGGCTTCATCGCGGGCAATCATCTTGATGATTTTGGCATTACCTTCCATCAGTTCGCGCTCGGCAAAGGCAAAGGAGCAGGCGAAACTGACATAGAAACGGATAGCTTCCAGCGCATTCACACTCATCAAACACAGATAAAGCTGCTTTTTCAGTTCACGCAGGTTAACCACCACGGGTTTACCATTGACCTGATGAGTACCTTCCCCCAGCAGATGGTAGTAGCTGGTCATCTCAATCAGATCGTCATAATAGGCTGAGATATCTTTTGCGCGTTTGAGGATCTCTTCGTTGGTCACGATATCATCAAAAACAATCGACGGATCGTTAACGATATTACGGATGATATGAGTGTAAGAACGTGAGTGAATGGTTTCTGAAAATGACCAGGTTTCAACCCAGGTTTCCAGCTCAGGGATAGAGATAAGCGGCAACAGGGCGACGTTAGGGCTGCGGCCCTGAATGGAGTCCAGCAACGTTTGGTATTTCAGGTTACTGATAAAAATGTGTTTTTCGTGATCTGGCAGGGCGTTGTAATCAATACGATCGCGGGAAACATCAATTTCTTCCGGACGCCAGAAAAACGAGAGTTGTTTCTCAATCAGTTTTTCGAAAATAGCGTGTTTTTGTTGGTCGAAACGTGCCACGTTGACGGATTGACCAAAGAACATCGGTTCGAGTAACTGGTTGTTTTTATTTTGCGAAAAAGTGGTATAGGCCATGATTTCCTCAGGGACAGCAAAGGGCAAATGAAGATAGGCCCGTGATGACCCCTTGTGGGATCATCGGGAGGGCCTGAACTCAAAATCAGATCTTACATGCACCGCCTTCACAGTCGTCATCACCCGGCTGACTTTGGATATCTTCCTGCACATCATCAGCACCATCGCGGGTGTTTTGATAGTAAAGGGTTTTTACGCCAAATTTGTAGGTGGTGAGCAAATCTTTCAGCAACTGCTTCATCGGCACTTTGCCTGACGGGAAGCGGGTTGGGTCATAATTGGTGTTAGCTGAAATCGCCTGGTCGACGAATTTCTGCATCAAACCAACCAGTTGCAGATAACCATCGTTATTTGGCATATCCCACAGCAGTTCATAAGCCTCTTTCAAGCGCTCATACTCAGGGACAACCTGACGCAGGATACCATCTTTCGAGGCTTTGATACTGACATAGCCGCGTGGTGGTTCAATACCATTGGTGGCATTGGAGATCTGCGAGGATGTCTCGGAAGGCATCAGTGCTGACAGCGTGGAGTTACGCAGGCCGTGAGTTTGAATATCCTTACGCAGCGTTTCCCAATCGTAATGCAAAGGTTCGTCACTGATGGTATCCAAATCTTTCTTATAGGTATCAATCGGCAAAATACCCTGTGAATAGGTGGTTTCGTTGAACCACTGGCAAGCCCCTTGCTCACGGGCCAGTTCATTTGAAGCTTTCAGCAAATAGTACTGAATAGCTTCAAAGGTGCGGTGAGTCAGGTTGTTGGCACTGCCATCGGAGTAACGAACGCCATTTTTCGCCAGATAATAGGCAAAGTTAATCACACCGATGCCCAAGGTACGGCGACCCATTGCACCGCGTTTTGCCGCGGCGATTGGGTAGTCTTGATAATCCAGCAAGGCATCCAGCGCGCGTACAGCCAGCACTGCCAAGTCTTCTAAATCATCGAGGCTATCAATGGCACCCAAGTTGAACGCCGACAAGGTACAGAGCGCGATTTCACCATTTTCGTCGTTAATGTCATTTAACGGCTTGGTTGGCAAAGCAATTTCCAGACACAGGTTTGACTGGCGCACCGGCGCAATTTTCGGGTCAAACGGGCTGTGGGTGTTGCAGTGATCCACGTTCTGAATATAGATACGGCCAGTAGAAGCACGTTCTTGCATCATCAAAGAGAATAACTCAACCGCTTTGACACGTTGTTTACGGATGCTGTCATCTTGTTCGTATTGAGTATAAAGGCGCTCAAATTCGTCTTGATCGGCGAAGAACGCGTCATACAATCCTGGAACATCAGATGGGCTGAACAGGGTGATATCTTCACCTTTCAGCAAGCGCTGATACATCAGTTTGTTGATTTGTACGCCGTAATCCATATGACGCACGCGGTTGCCTTCCACCCCACGGTTGTTTTTCAGCACCAGCAGGCTTTCAACTTCCAAATGCCACATCGGGTAGAACAGCGTGGCGGCACCACCACGTACCCCCCCCTGCGAACAGGATTTCACCGCAGTTTGGAAGTGTTTATAGAACGGAATACAACCGGTATGGAAAGCTTCACCGCCGCGAATTGGGCTACCCAGTGCACGAATACGGCCCGCATTGATGCCGATACCGGCGCGTTGTGACACATATTTCACAATGGCGCTGGAAGTGGCATTGATGGAATCCAGGCTGTCACCACACTCGATCAACACGCAAGAACTGAACTGACGGGTCGGGGTGCGGACGCCGGACATAATTGGCGTTGGCAATGAGATCTTAAAGGTAGAGATAGCATCATAGAAACGCTTGATGTAATCCATTCGGGTTTCGCGCGGGTAATTAGAGAACAAGCAGGCGGAAACCAGAATGTACAGGAATTGGGCACTTTCATAGATCTCGTCGCTGACGCGGTTTTGCACCAAATATTTGCCTTCCAACTGCTTAACAGCAGCATAGGAGAAGTTCATATCGCGCCAATGGTCGATGAAAGTGTCCATCTGTTCGAACTCTTCTGCGGTGTAATCTTCCAGCAGATGTTTATCGTATTTACCCATCTCCACCATTTTCGTCACATGGGCGAATAATTTTGGCGGTTCAAACTGACCATAGGCTTTTTTGCGCAGATGGAAGATAGCCAGACGCGCGGCCAGATATTGGTAATCCGGTGCATCGCGCGAGATAAGATCGGCGGCAGCTTTGATAATGGTTTCATGAATATCAGCAGTTTTAATGCCATCATAAAACTGAATGTGTGAACGCAATTCTACTTGAGATACTGAGACGTTATGTAAACCTTCCGCGGCCCAGTCGATGACCCGGTGGATTTTATCCAGATTGATGCGTTCTTTACTGCCATCGCGTTTAGTAACAAGTAGGCTTTGGTTCATGTGTTCGTGACCTTTGTTCCCCTTACTCAGTGTCTATACAGCACAAATTTACGCACTCCATGATTAAGATAATCACTGAGGTCGTAGTGTATTGTTCAGTATGTAAACACAATATATAGGGGGTGGGTAGTGGATAGATAACAAGATAGTGAGTATTGAGACTTTTGGCAAGTGAACAAGATCGCTAAATTGTGTGGATAACTTGGGGGTGAATTGTTACGAAAGGCTCACAGGCGGCGTCATTACTGGGGCTCGCTGCCCGACACTCTGGGGGATAAGATTTTACCGAAAATTTTAAAAAATTGACTGTTTGCCGGTTTATTAAACATAAGCAAAAAACGGCATAACTTATCGCTTTTTTGGTTCAAAAAGACGGTTTCTGCCGAATTTCATGATATACGCTGTATAAAGCGACAAAATGGTGCGCGATGACACAAAAAAATGAATACATTAAGGCAATGTGCTCCATCAGAGAGCAGTCAAGTGACTGACTCCCTGACAGTAATAACCAATGCTTTATGCTTCATCTCGTTGAGTGTGCACCATATAATTCACATCAACATTACGGCCCAGCTTGAAATGGTCTGTTATCGGATTGTAATGCAATCCAATAATATGGCGTTCGCGCAGTGGGGTTTGGTCCACCCAACCAATCAGTTCTGACGGGCGGATAAACTTTTTCGCATCATGGGTGCCTTTCGGTACCATCTTCAATACATATTCCGCACCAACCACGGCCATCAGCCACGATTTGGTATTGCGATTAATGGTCGAAAAGAAAACGTGACCGTCGGGTTTGACCAGTTGTGCGCAGGCGCGAATAACCGAAGCAGGATCTGGGACGTGCTCGAGCATCTCCATACAGGTTACAACATCGTAATACTGCGGGTGTTTTTGCGCGTGGCTTTCGACTGTTTCCTGAACATAATCAAGCTTGGTACCGGTTTCCAGTGCATGTAATCGAGCCACTTGCAGCGGCTCGTAACCCATATCCAACCCGGTAACTTGCGCACCTTCACGCGCCATGCTTTCAGCTAAAATGCCACCACCGCAACCGACATCCAGCACTTTCTTATCAAAAATACCGCCAGCGCGCTGTAAAATATAATCAAGACGCAGCGGGTTAATGCGATGAAGAGGTTTGAATTCACCTTCTAAATCCCACCAGCGGGAGGCAACTGCCTCAAACTTGGCGATTTCTTGTTCATCGACGTTCTGATGGCTAGCGGTGTTATCTACACGCATGGAGAGTTCTCACTGTTCTGTTTCTTTGCGCAGATTATACATGTTCCCTTCCAATTGACGCAGAATAATACCGTTAAGTTAGGCGGATAAGCTCGACATAAAGTCGTTTCGACAAACATCACGTAGTTTCGCCAAAATCTGCGATTTGTGATATAGTTTCGTACCTTTAAATCCGGTAATTAGTAGAGGGATAGCGGCTCAATGAGCGACCTTGCCAGAGAAATAACACCGGTCAACATCGAGGAAGAGCTGAAAAGCTCCTATCTGGATTATGCGATGTCCGTTATTGTCGGACGTGCGTTACCAGATGTCCGGGATGGACTGAAACCGGTGCACCGTCGCGTACTGTTTGCGATGAATGTACTGGGTAATGACTGGAATAAGCCATACAAAAAATCGGCCCGTGTAGTCGGGGACGTTATCGGTAAATATCACCCGCATGGTGACAGCGCGGTCTACGACACAATTGTGCGTATGGCCCAGCCGTTCTCACTGCGCTATATGCTGGTGGATGGGCAGGGCAACTTCGGTTCCGTTGATGGCGACTCCGCCGCAGCGATGCGTTATACCGAAATCCGTATGTCTAAAATTGCTCACGAATTGTTGGCGGACTTAGAAAAAGATACCGTCGACTTCGTGCCGAACTATGACGGTACGGAGCAAATTCCTGCCGTAATGCCAACCCGAATCCCTAACTTGCTGGTTAACGGCTCGTCAGGTATTGCTGTCGGTATGGCAACCAATATTCCGCCGCATAACCTTTCTGAGGTTATTGATGGCTGTCTGGCCTATATCGAAGATGAAAACATCACCATTGAAGGGTTGATGGAGTACATCCCGGGGCCAGATTTCCCAACTGCTGCGATTATCAATGGTCGCCGTGGTATTGAAGAAGCTTATCGTACTGGCCGTGGCAAGGTGTATATCCGTGCCCGTGCTGAAGTTGAGGCTGACGCTAAAACCGGTCGCGAAACCATTATTGTTCACGAGATCCCGTATCAGGTGAACAAGGCGCGGTTGATTGAAAAAATCGCCGAGCTGGTTAAAGAAAAACGCGTAGAAGGCATCAGTGCGTTGCGTGATGAGTCTGATAAAGACGGCATGCGTATCGTGATTGAAATCAAACGTGATGCTGTCGGGGAAGTGGTTCTGAACAACCTCTATTCTCTGACGCAATTGCAGGTGACTTTCGGTATCAATATGGTGGCTCTGTCTCAAGGGCAGCCTAAGTTGCTTAACCTGAAAGACATTTTGGTTGCTTTCGTGCGCCACCGCCGTGAAGTGGTGACTCGCCGTACCATTTTTGAACTGCGTAAAGCACGTGACCGCGCGCATATCCTTGAAGCGCTGGCTATTGCACTGGCTAACATCGATCCGATTATCGAGTTGATCCGCCGTGCAGCAACACCTGCCGAAGCGAAAGCCGGCTTGATTGCCAGCTCATGGGAGTTAGGTAACGTTGCCGCCATGTTGGAACGTGCCGGTGGTGATGCTGCCCGCCCTGAATGGCTGGAAGCTGAGTTCGGTATCCGTGACGGCAAATATTATCTCACCGAGCAGCAAGCTCAGGCGATTTTGGATCTGCGTTTGCAGAAACTAACCGGCCTGGAGCATGAAAAACTGCTGGATGAGTATAAAGAGCTGCTGACTGTCATTGCCGAGCTGATCTTTATTCTGGAAAATCCAGAGCGCTTGATGGAAGTTATCCGTGAAGAGTTAGTTGCTATTAAAGAGCAATATAACGACGTGCGTCGAACTGAAATCACAGCGAATACCTCTGACATCAATATTGAAGACCTGATTAATCAGGAAGATGTGGTTGTGACATTGTCCCATCAGGGCTATGTCAAATACCAACCTCTGTCTGATTACGAAGCTCAGCGTCGTGGTGGTAAAGGTAAATCGGCTGCGCGTATCAAAGAAGAAGACTTCATTGATCGCCTGCTGGTCGCCAACACCCACGATACTATTTTGTGCTTCTCCAGCCGTGGCCGTCTCTATTGGATGAAGGTCTATCAGTTGCCGGAGGCCAGTCGTGGCGCACGTGGTCGTCCGATCGTCAACTTGTTGCCGCTGGAGCCAAATGAGCGTATCACCGCCATTCTGCCGGTGCGGGAATACGAAGAAGGTCGTCACATCTTTATGGCTACCGCCAGCGGTACCGTGAAGAAAACCGCACTGACCGAGTTTAGCCGTCCACGCAGTGCCGGTATTATTGCCGTCAATCTGAATGAAGGCGATGAACTGATTGGTGTCGATCTGACCGATGGCACTAACGAAGTCATGCTGTTCTCTGCATTGGGTAAAGTGGTTCGCTTCCCTGAGTCGCAGGTCCGTTCGATGGGCCGTACCGCGACCGGTGTACGCGGTATCAACCTCAATGGCGACGATCGGGTTATTTCTCTTATCATCCCTCGTGGCGATGGTGAAATCCTGACTGTGACTGAAAACGGTTACGGTAAACGTACCGCAGTGGAAGAATATCCAACCAAGTCCCGTGCGACTCAGGGGGTTATCTCCATTAAAGTCAGTGAGCGTAATGGTAAGGTTGTTGGGGCGGTACAAGTCGCGCCGACTGACCAAATCATGATGATCACCGATGCCGGTACACTGGTACGTACCCGCGTATCAGAGGTGAGTGTTGTGGGGCGTAATACCCAGGGTGTGACACTTATCCGTACCGCTGAAGACGAGCATGTCGTTGGCCTGCAACGTGTAGCTGAGCCGGAAGAGGATGATGACATCCTTGAGGGTGAATCATTAGAAGGTGAAGAGGGCAGCGAGGAAGATGCTGCACTGAATGCACCAGAAGATGAAGATGCTGCTGACGAAGCAGAAGACGATGACAATAATGCGTAAATGAAATAGGAGCCAGCTTACGAGCTGGCTTTTTTATGCTGACTTTTTAATGAGTCATGGGTAGTGTATTCTGTTATTACGCAGCCTGCCCGGCGATGCTTTCATCATGGTATCAGATTGAAATATCTTTCTTCATTTCGCACGACGCTGAAAATCTCCCGCTACCTATTTCGGGTATTGGCGGTCATGTTATGGTCACTCGGCGCACTGCTGACCACTTTTTATATCCTGAACATTCTTAACGAGAAAAAATCCGATATTCGTCAGGAATATAATACTAACTTTGAGCAGGCGCAGAACTACATTAGGCACTCTTCCGACATTATTCGTGATATCAAATATATGGCGGAAAACAGGCTTAATCACAATACTGCGAGCAGTGATATTGCGGCGGGCGCTTTTATTAAAAACAAAACCACGCCCAAATATTACCCACTCAATTCAGAAGCCGATTGTGCCACACTTAACTCGTCTCGCCATTCATCATTAGATTCTCTCAGCAATCTTATTTTGTATTGGAAAGAGAACTTCGCTGCTGCCTATGATCTTAATCGGATATTTTTTATTGGCAGTGACACCATGTGCATGGTGGACTTCGATATTCGCAATGTTCCGATGGAACAAGAAAGCTTACTTAAGTCGCTGAGTGAGCATATTGCACGGTATCGTGAGGCCAATAATCAGGATAAAGATGGCCCACTATATTGGATAGTCCCCGGTGTTCGTCCTGAAATAGGCACCTTATATGTGCTTAGCCCGCTTTATGTGGGGAATAAGTTAGAAGCATTAGTCGGCACGGAACAGACTATTCGTCTGGAAGATTTTATCTCCTCCGGCCCGTTACCCATTGGCGTGACTTTGCTGGATCAAAATAATGAGCCAGTATTACGTCTGGCGACGGGTGAACGCTATGCCTCGATATTGGATGACTACCCAGATACTCCCTCTTACTTTGGCTATGTGGACGATTATAATTATCTTTTGCTGAAAAAGAATTTACTGCCGTCCCCCCTAAGTATTGCCTATTCCTTGCCGGTCAAAACCATAATAGAGATATTCAAGCTATTAATTTTTAATGCGTTATTGCTAAATGCTCTTTCTGCGGTGGTCATATTTACCTTGGCCTGGTTGTTTGAGCGAAAAATGTTCCATCCGGCTGAAGATAATGCCTTGCGCTTGGAAGAACATGAGCAATTTAACCGTAAAATTGTGGCCTCTGCTCCGGTGGGTATTTCCATTCTGCGAATCAGTGACGGCACCAATATCCTCAGTAACGAATTAGCACATAACTATATTAACTTGCTGACCAATGAGGATCGTGAACGTATTACGCGCATTATTTGTGAGCAACAGGCGAATTTTGTCGATGTGATGACCAGTAATAACAACAATCTACAAATCAGCTTCGTTCACTCGCGCTACCGTAATGAAGATGTAGCGATTTGTGTGCTGGTAGATGTTAGTTCACGCGTAAAAATGGAGGAGTCATTGCAGGAAATGGCGGCAGCGGCGGAGCAGGCCAGCCAATCAAAATCGATGTTTTTGGCAACGGTCAGCCACGAGCTGCGTACTCCGCTGTATGGCATTATTGGTAACCTAGATTTATTGCAAACCAAAGAATTACCTCAGGGTGTTGAGCGTCTGGTGACGGCGATGAACAACTCGTCAGGGTTATTGCTCAAAATTATCAGTGATATTCTCGACTTCTCCAAAATAGAATCCGAACAACTGAAAATTGAGCCAAGTGAGTTTTCCACTGTAGAAGTGATAACACATATCACGGCGAACTATTTACCGCTGGTGGTGAAAAAGCGTTTGGGCCTTTACTGCTTTATTGAGGCCGATGTTCCACGGCTGATGTTGGGTGATGCGGTTCGCCTACAACAAGTTATCTCTAACTTACTCAATAACGCGATTAAATTTACTGACACCGGTTGCATCATTTTGCAAGTAAGGGTACGTGGCTATTACCTGGAGTTCCGTGTGCGCGATACCGGTGTGGGGATAAATTCACGTGAGATAAATCAGCTATTTGATCCGTTCTTCCAGGTGGGAACCGGGGTACAGCGCCATTTCCAAGGAACCGGATTAGGGTTAGCAATTTGTGAGAAATTGGTCAACCTGATGGACGGCGATGTTGAAGTGATTTCAGAGCTGGGGATGGGCAGCATTTTTGCTATTCGTATTCCCTTGTATCTGAAAGGAGTTCAACATCATGTCCAAAATGCAGTCTTGCCGAAGAGTGAGCGCTGGCAAGGAAAAATACTGTGGCTGGATATCCGTAATGCTCGTCTTGAGAGCTATTTACTCGATCTGTTAAGTCACTTCGGTGCGACTATCCAACGCTATAGCAATGAACAAACATTGCAGGATCAAGTGCTTATATGTGATTATTTACCACAAATAAACGCGCCACTATCGACATGGATTCAGCTATCCATTGAACATATTGGTTTGCCACAAGAGACTCGCCCAGGTTATTGGTTGCTTAGCACATCCACATTGCTGGAAATTATCCCATTATTGGATCACATATTGCTGGATCAGCAAGTCGTTGAGGACACACCACTGGCGTTGCCCGCACCGAAAACCAATCTGGATGAGAATGCAGATCTGCTCATTCTGGTGGTGGATGACCACCCTATCAACCGGCGGTTGTTGGCTGATCAATTGACAGCTTTAGGTTATCGGGTCATTACGGCGAATGATGGGCTGGATGCTCTGGCGGTGTTGAGTACAAATAGTGTCGATATTGTGCTAACTGACGTGAATATGCCGAATATGGATGGTTATCGCCTGACTCATCGCCTGCGAGAACTGAATCATCATTTCCCGGTGATTGGTGTTACGGCTAATGCCTTGGCCGAAGGTAAGCAGCGCTGTATTGAAGCAGGTATGGATAACTGTTTATCTAAGCCGGTAACATTGGATACTTTGCGCCAGATGCTGCGATATTATGGCGATAAGGTGCGAAAAACCCGTTAAAGCAGAAATAGGAATATATACCCAAAGTAATTGGAGTTGCAGGTAGGCAGCAAGCGAATGAATCCCGATGAGCTTACACAGGTAAGTGATTCGGGTGAATGAGAGTAGCTAACACCGCTGCAACTTCAAGTACGAAGGGGATAATAAACCCGGCACTGCTGAGCAATGCCGGGTTGGGGAACAGAAGTTATTCTTTCTCTTGGCCAATAGTGACAGAGGAAAGGTAGTTTAACAGGGCAATATCATTATCCACGCCCAGTTTCAGCATCGCCGATTTCTTCTGGCTACTGATGGTTTTGATGCTGCGATTCAGTTTTCTGGCAATTTCAGTTACCAGGAAACCTTCAGCAAATAACCGTAAAACTTCACTTTCTTTCGGTGATAAACGTTTGTCACCATAGCCATTAGCGCTGATTTTCTCCAACAGCTTAGCCACACTTTCAGGGGTGAATTTTTTCCCTTTCTGTAATGCTGCCAAAGCCTTAGGTAAATCAGCAGGAGCGCCTTGTTTTAGTACAATCCCATCAATATCCAAGTCCAAAACTGAACTAAGAATAGCAGGGTTATTATTCATCGTTAGTACTATTATGGCTAAATCTGGGTAGTGTCGTTTTATATATTTTATCAATGTGATGCCATCACCGTACTTATCTCCAGGCATGGAGAGGTCAGTAATTAGCACGTTGGCATCGAGTTTAGACAAGTTGTTAATAAGCGCTGTGGAGTCTTCAAACTCCCCGACAACGTTTACCCACTCGATTTGCTCAAGTGACTTTCGGATGCCAAACAACACAATTGGATGGTCATCAGCAATAATTACATTAAGGTTGTTCATGGTTATGGGTTACCTTGCTGCAACAGTCTGGTGACGAAAGAATCAATTTGACTGATGCTATTTTCGATCTTCAACCGATCGCCATCTGCGATATGCTGTTCTAATGTTTCACACAGTTGTTTGCCGATAAGCAAATTCAACATAGCAAATACGCCTTTCAATCGATGTGCGGTCTGCGAAAGCGATATGAAATCACGTTGCTGAAGTTCAGTATACAGTTTCTTCAGATCTACTGGTACTGTCTCAACAAATAAGGAATAATAGTCACTGGATTTTAGTTGTTGCTCGTAAGCATTTATATCATCAGCAGCAATGGATTCAGGCTTTTCAATGTGTTCATCAGATGAAATCTGCTGTTCGATTAATAATAATATTGCATCAATGACTGCACTTCCTAAATTATAATTTACCCGAATATAATTATCCTGCAACTGCTGCATTCCTGGTTCGTCAGATGCAAGTAATAAAGTATAGTTATCATAGTGTTGTGGGTTATCAGTCACCGTCACATCATAGTCTCGGCCCGGCAAGCGGTCATCGACGATGATGCAGTTAGCGCCAAAGGAATTCAATAATGTTGTGATTATAGAACGCACTTCTTCCGACGTTATATCTAATAATACCGTGACACCATCCAATAATTTCTCTTGTTCCTCCTCCTGCTCATTTTGGATAGCAATCGTAACCCGGATTGTATAACGAGTACCTATATCAACTTTGCTACGAATCTCTAATTGACCGTTTAATTTTTTACATAATTGGTTACATAAAAAGAATGTTAACCCTGAACTGTGATTGTATCTGTCGGCCAATGTTTGGCTGAGGAAAGGGTAATTAAGATTACTGATCTCTTCATCAGAAATGCCCACACCCGTATCGGTAATTTGAATAATCAGTTGTTCCGGGTGCCCAGGTTCATGATCCACATTAAGCGTTATCTTACCGTAAGCAGTCGTGATAACAGAATAATGCAGTAGCAATGAAAGTATTTTACGCAATACTTTTTCATCACCAATGTAATTTTGGTCGAGGCCAACAAGATAATGATTGAACAGAGTTAACCCTTTCTGATTTATCGCTGGCAGCACATCCAGTAGCAGCCCATCAATTAATGCCGACAGGGAGAAACTATGTTGTTCTGGTTGCCAATCCTGAGTTTCTAAACGTGTTAGTAAGGTAATATTATCAATTAACTCAATGATACTTTCAGATTGTTCTGCCAGTTTGCGCGCTAATTCATGTTGCACCGCCGGATCAGTAGTATTTTGTAATTCTTTGGCTGTTTGATTGAGGTTATTAATGGGGTGATTCAGTTCAATACCCAGGTTATGGAGCATTAGTTTACGGGCTTGCAAGCTTTTGTCGTATTCACGTCTGGCCTGCTGTAAGCGTTTATTCACCAAAACTTCTTTATCCTGATCATGGAGCAGGAAAAGATAGGTTTCAGGCGAAAACTTACTGCGGAACATCCTGATTTCGTAAACTTCATTATTCACCGTGCCCTGAATCACCCCGTGGTGCTGTTCTGCCATATGGGCAATTTTTTGCAGGTTAAGGTGAGGCATCAGGTTATCGGCTATCTGATTACTGGCGACTACCACATTACTACTGAAATTATAAACCAGTAGCCCTTGTGGCAAGCTGGTAATAATTTCCTGACTCAGTGATTTTTGCGCCTCTAATTGATCAAGCATATCTGTACTTGGGCGAACGAATTGGCGACGAATAAAATAGATCCCCAAAACAGCCAGAGCCAGCAGCAATATATTGGACAAGATCAGCCAGAAGTTATTTCTCAGCAAATCAATGGCCAGCACGGTCACCGGAACACGATAAACAATTTTCAACGACGCGTTGGCTAGTGGCGCTGAAATTTCAACCCAATAGCCATTGAGTGTCACGCTGGCAGCGGCGGTATCCTCTGGTGCCATCCCCTCATTAATCGGTGTTTTATCCGGTTGCAGTAGGAAGTTCGAACGCGCCATATTCGGCGGAATTAAGTCATTAATCGGCAGATCAAAGGCAATGACCGTCGCCAGATGACCGGGATGATTGAAGGTGGTTCGAATCGTGAAATAGTAGGCGTTCTGGAAACGTAATTTCCGCAATGGAGAGAAACTTTCGCGCTCATCTAATGTATTAGCCTGTTGTAGCATTTCTGCTCGCCGAGACTCTGCGGCGGCAGTCAGGTAGCTTTCTTTAAAACGTGACGTGACTTCCTTTAAGGCCTGAGTGGTGATGAGGGTTAGGCTATTGTCCTGGCCGTTCAGATAATACATTGAGTAGGTATCATTCTGCGCCCCCCAATGGCTGTCGAGATAATCTGACAACTGCAAGGTCATGGCGAGTGTGGCAGGCTCGTGATTACCAAAAATGACGGCGTCAGTTTTTCTGCGCGGTTTTTCAATATAGTAAATATCAGGGCGCAGACGCACTTCTTGGGCAGAAAGAATATTTTTATCAGAGATATTCGGATTATTGGCAAAATCATATATCTGGTAGGTATGGTACCGATAATCTTCGATACGTTGCTGTAAACCGGTGGCAATATAGCTCAATGCATGTTTTTTTTCTGTCAGGTAAGCATTGGTATAGTTGTAGCCATACAGCCCAACGGTGATGAGCAGTAATACGATAAACAGCCAGAAGCAGCGCGTAATGTTAGCTGAACTGGTAGATAACGAGTTATTTTGCATAACGATAATGCATATCCCTTAGTTAGCGCGTGACGGCTTTGGCGCTGGCTGTCACTGTGAGTAACAAGACGGCCACGCAGCCAAAAGCAACCGATAAGTTACTGAACTGGGCAACAAAACCAATGGCTGCGGGGCCTGCCAGAATACCGGCGTAACCGATAGTGGTTATAGAGGCCACCGCTAAATTGGCTGGCATGACAGTTTGGTTGCCTGCGGCAGTGAACAGGATTGGCACCACATTTGATGCACCCAACCCCACGAGCATAAAGCCAATAAGGGCGGCGATTGGGCTATCAATGCTTATCGCGATGATAATCCCCACAGCAGCACATAAGCTGCCGCCTAATAATACCTTGTATCGGCCTAATCCGTTGACAATCCGATCACCATTTAACCGGCCCAGCGTCATCGCAATCGCAAATACGGCATAACCCATTCCTGCTTGTGAGGGGGCCATACCGCGCAGTGTGGTCAGGAAAACGGCACTCCAGTCAAGCATTGAACCTTCTGCCAGGAACATCACAAAACACAAAAAACCGATAAACATCACCCATCCGCGCGGCAGCACAAACAGTGGGCCATCATGAGGCTCTCCGCTGCCTTGTAACAGGTTTTTATTGGCAGTTAGTAATAGGATAATCATCAATGCGACGGTAGCAATGATGGCCGTGAGCGGGCTTAGCCCCAGCCACAATAATGCACTGACGCCACCGGCACCGGCAATTCCCCCCACACTGAACAGCCCGTGGAAACCGGACATCATTGCGCGCCCACTGGCTTTCTCAACAATGACCGCTTGAATATTCATGGCAACATCTATTATGCCCATCGCCGCACCGAAGACGAGCAGCGCCAGCGCCATCGTCACGGGGGTATTCATCAACACCAGCAAGGGGAGGTCGAGGCAGAGCACAGCTCCCGCTAACAAAATCACCGCTCGGCATCCCCATTTTGCTGTGAGCACTCCGGTCAGGGGCATAGCAAGCATCGATCCAACACCAATGCACAATAATAGTAAGCCCAGTGAGGCATCGTTAAGACCTATCCGTTCTTTGGCAAAGGGTACCAGCGGTGCCCAGGCGGCCATTCCCAATCCGGAAATAAAAAATGCGAGCCGAGTCGAGACTTGCTGCGCAACACCGGGCTGCACTGTTGATTGGTGTGTTTTGGCGGTCATGAGGTATGGGATCTGCGATTGATATGAATAATAAATATAGACAGACGTTTCTATCACAAAGCGAAATGCGGGTCGAAGGGATTTATCTGGATTAGTTGAAACTTAACCGCCTTATTTATCGATATGCTTACTTTATCACCGCTATGGCTAATATTTGAGCTACCACCTCTTTAGTAGAATAATTCAATAAACCTAAACTATGGGAAAATAGTCGCCCCCTTATGCTGCACAAATGTAATCATTATATATTAATTTTAATACTTATTTCTGCATGTAAATAATTAACATTATTATAGTTTTATCCCGTGATAGCTAGTGTTACTGAAACGATTAAAACTTAATTTATCAATGAGTTGTTGGTACATAAAGGGGCCATCATTAATAAAGGACAAATTCTGGCTCGCCTCGATCCAACCCGTTTTTCAATTTAATTATGGTGAGGCTGCCGCCCGCATGCGGACATTGCGCGCGTCATAGGAACGCCTACAGGCCGAGTTTACGGGAGCCGCATTGGCTCTCAGTGTGGACACTTTAAAAGAACCGGAGTTGGTAGCAGCGGAAACGCAATTTTATCTCTCACGACGGCACAACCTCAATGATACCGTGAGCAATTTACAGCAATCCCTGAAACTGGTGCTGCAAGAGTTGCGGATGACTGAGCCGTTGGCGGCGTGTTACAGCCCGGCGGCAAACTGATGGAAATCGTCCCCATTGAAGAGCAACTGCTGATCGAAACGCGTATCAACCCG
This sequence comes from Yersinia enterocolitica subsp. enterocolitica, assembly GCF_901472495.1. NCBI lineage: Bacteria > Pseudomonadati > Pseudomonadota > Gammaproteobacteria > Enterobacterales > Yersiniaceae > Yersinia > Yersinia enterocolitica. Next base: position 1,744,786 of record NZ_LR590469.1, on the reverse strand, counting down.
CGCGATAGTGCTTACATCCGACCAAGGTTACCAGCGACAGTCAAAATAACTGCTTATGATTCATCCATCTACGGCAATCTGACTGGGGTCGTGGAAACCGTGTCACCGGACACATTACAGGATGAGGTCAAACGAGATCAGTTCTACTATCGCATTTATGTTCGCACTAATCGGGCTGATCTGACTAATAAAGCTGGCAAATTATTCCCAATATTATCGGGCATGGTGGCCAGCGTAGAAATTAAAACCGGGCAAAAAACAGTTTTGGATTATCTGATCAAATCGCTGAATAAAGTGAAGGAATCATTGAGAGAGCGTTAATATTATTACCGCATTTTTTTGCCCCTATTTGTGTCGGGGATGGGCTAAATAGGGCATTTATCTGAAGAAAAATATGAATTAAAACCAATAAATAGTCGGGTAATAGTTAAGCTATCTGGCTATTTATTATTCTTAACAACTTAAGCTATTCGTGCTTAAATAAAAACATGAAACTATATCTGTTGGCTATCATTTCATTTTGTAAATATACCCGCCATTATAAATATACTGAACTATCTATATTGCAGGCAATAAAAAAGCCGGTCAAAGACCGGCCGTAACACTAACGAATTATCTGGCCGCTGGGGCCACAATGAAGGAAATAGTAAAATAATGATGATAGCGCTATTATTATAGTTCCAGCTTTGCAGATGTCACTTGTCAATTTGTGCTATTTTAAAATCACTGTAACCAATTGTTTTATATTGATAATTAATTTATTTTGATTATGAGTGCTATATTTCATGCGTTTTTAAATTCTGTGAAAGTTCGCCGGTATTTACATTCTGAAATACTTTTTGGGGTTATGAAACATTATCCGAGACTTCGTAGCATTTTCTGTATAGATTAATCTTAATCTTATTACCACAATAGCATAACCCCATTGGGATTATATGCTCGCAAGAGCAGTGGCATAGTTAGATCTAATAATTAGAGGATAATAACGATGAAACTTCGAGTTCTTTCCCTGCTGGTTCCCGCTTTATTAGTTGCCGGTAGTGCAGGCGCGGCTGAAATTTACAACAAAGACGGCAACAAACTGGACTTGTACGGCAAAGTCGATGGTTTACATTATTTTTCTGACGACAAGAGTAAAGACGGTGACCAGTCTTACATGCGTTTTGGCCTGAAAGGCGAAACACAAATCAGTGATCAACTGACCGGTTACGGCCAGTGGGAATATCAGGCAAATTTAAATAAAGCAGAAGACCAGGATCAAGGTAACTTTACCCGTATTGGTTTCGCTGGTTTAAAATTTGCTGATTACGGTTCTTTCGATTACGGTCGTAACTACGGTGTGCTGTACGACGTAACTTCTTGGACTGACGTACTGCCAGAGTTCGGTGGCGATACTTACGGTGCGGACAACTTCCTGTCTCAGCGTGGTAACGGCATGGCGACTTACCGTAATACCAACTTCTTTGGTCTGGTGGATGGCCTGAACTTTGCTCTGCAATATCAGGGCAAAAATGGCAGCGGTACTGAAACCGACAATGGCCGTGATGTACAAGGCCAAAATGGTGACGGCTACGGTATGTCCTTATCTTATGATCTGGGCTGGGGTGTGAGCGCATCGGCTGCAATGGCTAGTTCTAAACGCACTGATGAGCAAAATAACCTGGCATTTGGTCATGGTGATCGTGCTGATGCCTATTCTGGCGGTTTGAAATACGATGCGAACAATGTTTATCTGGCTGCAACTTATGCCCAGACTTACAACCTGACTCGCTTCGGTAACTTCAAGAATAACACCGATTCAGGCTTCGCTAATAAAGCACAAAACATTGAGTTAGTGGCTCAGTACCAGTTTGATTTCGGTCTGCGTCCATCTGTAGCTTACCTGCAATCTAAAGGTAAAGACCTTGGCAATGGTTACAGCGACCAGGATCTGGTGAAATATGTTGATGTCGGTGCGACTTACTACTTCAACAAAAACATGTCCACTTACGTTGATTACAAAATCAACCTGCTGGATGAAAATGAATTCACCAAAAATGCCGGTATCAATACTGATGATATCGTAGCAGTTGGTTTGGTGTACCAGTTCTAATCCTGATAATAGGGTAGGTTCTGATAAAACGCGGTCACTTGGCCGCGTTTTTTGTGCCTGCTAATGGTTAGCGGTCAATTTTATTGGGGATTTTGGTTTCTGACATCACCGCATAATACGGGCGTATTTTTAACCATTCTGACTTTTTTTGACCAGTTTTGGCGTGAAGTTTAACCAAACGAACTAAATTCTAATTTTTTTTGAATGAAACACTAGACATATCATCACGCTATAGATGATAATCCCGCTCATTGGAAGGATGGCCGAGTGGTTTAAGGCAACGGTCTTGAAAACCGTCGACTGTAACAGGTCCTAGAGTTCGAATCTCTATCCTTCCGCCAAATTACGCCGGCATAGCTCAGTTGGTAGAGCAACTGACTTGTAATCAGTAGGTCCCGAGTTCGACTCTTGGTGCCGGCACCAATTAAAAGCCCGTTATCTGCATAAGATAACGGGCTTTTTGCTTTCCGACAAATTTGAATGGCGGCAGGATTTCTCACTGCCGCTGCTGGTGTCAGCTATTCTTGGCTAACTGAGCGACCAACCGATTGACACCATCACTCATATTGGTGAACTTAGTCAGTTGCGTGCGGGTGACCACCACGAAAACGCCAATATTCTTCTCCGGGATCATCGCCATATAAGTAATAAATCCGCCACCGCCACCCGTTTTTTGCATGATACCCGGCAGTTCGGCATTAGGTGCCATGTAGACCCAACCTAGCCCCAGTGCATCGGCTTGACCAGCAACATCCATACCTTTTAATGAAACCAAATCGCGCCGTTGGAAATACAGTGCTTGCTCGCGTTTAGCCGTACTTTTGCGCGCGCTGTTATTGGAAGCCAGGAATTGCTGCATCCAGCGCTGCATATCTTCTGGTGTTGAATAAACCCCACCGCTGCCCGCCGCCGCAATGGTGTTTTCACAGCGACTGCTACCCACGCCGACCATCAGACGGCTGCATTGTTCAGCTGTTGGGGTGAGGGTAGTGTTACGCATGCCCAGCGGTGCGGTGATTTTATCGCGCAGCAGACTGGTATAAGGCTTTCCGGAAGCGCGTGAGAGCGCATCTGCCAGCAAATCGTAAGCTAAATTGGAATAAGCCGCTTTTACGCCGGGTGGCACAGTGACCTTAGCCAGTTTCAGCCATTGCCAGCGGTTATCTTTGGTCGGCCAGGTAAATACCGGCCTTTTTTGTGGGCCGCCGGGCTGTTCGCGCGGTAGGCCGCTGGTATGGCTGGACAGATTGAGCAGAGTAATCGGCTGTTTAGCATTATAAGCCGGGACTCTGGCACCTTTAGGCGCCCATTTCTGCAAAGGATCAGTCAGTTTTACCGTGCCGTCCTCGGCCAGTTTGACCATCACTTCACTGGTCATCAGCTTGGTAATAGAGGCAATGCGGATCAATGAGTCAGGCCGTGGGCGCAGATTGTTACCGGGTTTGGTTTCGCCAAAACTACGGTTGACCACCTGATTGTTATCAATAACCACTAGTGCCATCCCCATAGCCCCGCTGTTATAGAAGATATGTTCGGCATATTGATCAACAACTTGTGATGTCAAAAGCTCGGTGTTGGCATAGCTGTGTAATGGCATGGCGAACAGAGCTGCGGCCAGTAGCGGAGGGGAGAAATGTTTCAGCAATCTTTTATCCATGTGCAAAAAGCAAAATAAGAGTTCGTGAGCTTATAGTAATCGGATATTGGTATAAAACCTGCTGAAATTTGCGGGTAGGCGAATAATTTACACTGTGGAAAAGCGGTGCCGGGAGTGGCGAGGAAACCAAACCGCAACGAAGTCGGGCCGCTGCGGTTTGGGGTGACAATCTTATTCCATTAGCTTTCAGTGACTGGTTTAGGTATCACATTAGATGATTCTTTCATGCCAAGAGGGTTGTTTCCCCAGCACTGCTCATACTTCCAGCCGGTGAGTTCTTCCGCCACTGCTCTGGCATGAGCCGGAATATCGGCCATAGCACCGCCACTTTTAATCCGATCAATCTCTTCCAACAGGATCTTGTGATTTTTGCGGTCCAGTTTCATCTGCGTGGTGTAATAAATAGCGACCAGCGCCAGTGAGACAACCCCAATGGCAAAGACACCGACAATGGCTTGCACCGCCACTTCCGGCTGGCTCGATTGCCCGGAAACAAAGCCAAAGCGGCTTAATGTCCAGCCCATAGCGAAGACGATAATCGAACGCACCATCTTACCGGCAAATGTCATGGCTCCAGCATAGATCCCTTCACGGCGGCGGCCAGTCAGCACTTCGTCCACATCCGCCAGGAAGGTATAAACCGTCCAGGGAATGTAGTAGATACCGCTGGTGCTTAAACCGAAAACAGCGGTGATGCAGAACAACACAATTACGGTGGTGGTCTGAGACCAGCCAGTGAAGTAGAGTGCTGCATAGGCAATCACACTCACAATCACTACTTGCAGAGCAATACGGAACGGGCGTGCAAAGCCCATTTTGACGCAAATACCGATAAAGATAGCGGTAGAAATCAACTGCATGATTGAACTGAAGCTATTGAGTTGAGAAACCAGTGCGGCATCCTGACCTAAGCCAAAAATAATAAAGTAGGTGAATGCGGATGCGAACAGCCATTCAGCACCAAAGCCGAACAGATACATACCCAGATGTTTGCGGAAAATGCGTAGATGGAAAGTTGAGGCCATATCAATACAGAGTTTTTTCAAGGCCTGACCTAAACTGCTGGTAGTTTCCCTGACGACTTCGCTGGCCGGGCGTTCCCAGGATGAACTGTAAAGCCAGATCATGGCGCAGCACATAATCAAACCATAAGCGATACCGGTATAGAGGAAAGGTGTTGCCGAATCTTTGCCATAAATAGCAATAAACTGGCCGGGGATAAAGGCAGCCAGGAAGTTGGCAACTTTGCCGAAAATGGCTTTAGAACCAGTCAGTTTCGAGCGTTTGGCGAAGTCGGTTGTCATCTCGGTGGCCAGTGTTTCATAAGGCACCATGATGGAAGTGTAAATCAGTTCAAACAATGCGTAGGTCAGCAGGTAATACCAGAAACCAAACCCGCTCATCCAAAGCATTGGATAGACCAATACCAGTGGAATACCTAACAAGATAAAGAAGCGACGGCGGCCAAACAGGCGGCCCAGTCGAGTATTGTAAAAGTTATCAGTGATATAACCCATTACTGGGTTGCTGATTGCATCGAGAATACTGGCGATTGAAAAGATAGTGGCTGCTTCGACGACAGAAAGGCCGCAAAAGGTGGTGTAGAAATACATCAACCAGGCACCGCTGATTGCCAGCGCCCCACTCCCCAATAAGTTGGCGCTCCCATACGCCAGTGTGTGTCTTGTTGTAATCGTTTTACTCATTTTTACCGCCACCTAAAATTAAAACAATGTTTCATTAATAATGGATAATCGTTTTCTTTATAAAGGTGCAGCGTTTTTAAAAATGAGTGATTGATCACGAAAAAGGGTTTTGTGGCCTGAAACGGCGCGTATTACAGTAAAAGTTGATATGAATCAAATTAGTGGTGGGTGGGAATATTCGGTAAAAAACAAAATATCCATAAGAATACGAATGAGTGATAATGCACGCTTGCGGCAATCATGACCGTGATAGGTGTGGCAAGATTTTAATCAGTCGCTTGAAATATCATCAGCAGCATTAAGATTTGTGGCTCGCTGTGCTCAGATATCAATATTGGGCATGTGGGAGCGGTTACGGGCATGGCCCATGAATATTTCTGGCTGCAACAGTGGCTGGCAGTGAAGGATGTAAAATGGCGAAGAAAAACCCTTATTATGATGCCAGTAAGCCACACCATACCGAGTTTGGTTTTCAAAATCTGGAGCCAGTCGTCCACCATCCGCAAGATTTGCAACGTTGGCGTGAGGAACGAAAGCGCCTGTCATTGCCTAAGCCTCCGCAACAAGGGTATGAGCAGTTTGTTGCGGACTGGTGGCAACTGGCAGATTTTAGCGGCCAACAAGATGCATTATGGTGGCTGGGCCATGCTTCGTTATTATTGCGTATTAGCGGCAAAACTGTTCTGTTTGATCCGGTGCTTTCCAATCGGGCTTCGCCTCTCAATTTTTACGGGCCAGCCCGCAGAACACCGGCACCGGCCAGCGTAAAGGCCTTACCACATATTGATGTGGTGGTGATTTCCCATAATCATTATGACCATCTGGATGTCACGACCATCACCCAGTTATTGCGTCGATTCCCCGACGTGACTTTTTTGGCTCCGCTGGGGCTGAAAAATTGGTTCCTGCATCACGGTGCTCGCCATGTTCACGAATTGGATTGGTGGGACACCCACCTCGCGGCTGAATTTGAGTTTTATTGTGTGCCCGCACGCCATTGGAGCATGCGCACACCTTGGGATCGCAACCAAAGTTTGTGGTCAGGCTGGGTGGTTAAACGCGATGCAATTAATTTCTACTTCACCGGCGATACGGGGTATTGCCCGCAATTGCTGAGCATTGGTGAAAGATTGGGGCCATTTAACTATGCCGCTTTACCGATTGGCGCTTATGCCCCGCGCTGGTTTATGAATGCGCAGCATATGGATCCGCAGCAGTCGGTACAGTTATTTAAGCAATTACAGCAGCCTACGACGGTGCCTATCCACTGGGGGGTGTTTGAGTTGGCTGATGAATCACTGGATGAGCCGCCGCAACAATTGAAGCTCGCATTAACCGAGGCAGGCGTTGCGGGAGATAATTTTGCACCGCTTAAAATTGGTGCGCGGATATTACTTGAATAGCGTTGTGTTTCAGCGGGTTAAAGGTCACCCGCTGAAACCAACGAAAGTACATGCTATTGAACTGACGCGCTAGATTCTGAATTGGTTGACGGCACTGGTCAAATCAGCCGCCTGAGCTTGTAATGCTGCAGAGGCTGCGGTCGATTCCTGCACTAATGCGGCATTTTGTTGCACCATAGTATCTAATTGCGTCACCGCACTGTTGATCTCATGAATACCGCGCATTTGCTCATCAGCAGCGTTAGTGATTTCTGACATAATTGTTGTGACATCAGATACGCTGCTCACAATTTCAGTCATGGTATTACTCGCCTGGCGCACTTGACCAGAGCCAGAGGCGACACTGCTAACCGTCGAGTCAATCAGGGTTTTTATCTCTTTCGCCGCTTGCGCACTCCGTTGGGCTAATGTACGAACTTCCCCCGCGACGACAGCAAATCCACGGCCTTGCTCACCAGCCCGAGCCGCTTCTACCGCTGCGTTCAGTGCCAGAATATTAGTCTGGAAAGCAATACCATCGATAACACTGGTGATATCGCCGATTTTGCCCGAAGCAGCCTCAATAGATTCCATGGTAGTAATTACTTTAGCGATAACCTCGCCACCACGAGAAGCATCATTAGCCGCAGAAAGCACCGCTGTATTGGCTTGTCTTGCCGCACTGGCAGACTGTGCCACGGTTGCTGAGATTTGTTCTAATGCCGCCGAGGTTTGTTGCAAACTGGCGGCGGCTGATTCTGTTCGGCCCGACAAATCCTGATTACCCGCTGCAATTTCATTAGCGGCAATACTGACAGACTCGCTGGTATTGCGGATTTGCGCCATGACGCCACTGAGCTTGTCAGCAAAATTATTGAATGAAAGGGCTATTTTGGCGACTTCATCGTGACCTTCGACCGGTAAGCGCTGAGTTAAGTCTTCGGTACCTGAACTGATGGCATCCATCGCTTTGTGTACATGTGTCAATGGCGTCAGCGCACGTTGCGTAATCAGACTAATAATGACTACAGCAATTAAGATAATGACGATTAGGGTTACTAAAGATGTCGTCAACAATGAGCGCATACCCGCAGTAGCATGGGCTTTGTCCAGGGCGACCACGGTAAACCACTGGGTTCCAGGTACCGCTTGTGCGAGCAACAACTTAGTGCTGCCACCGATCTCTGCTGCGGTAGGGGAGATTGCAGTTAGCAGCGTTTTAAGATCCAATGTTGGCGCTATCTCACTCAACGGCTTAAGGGTTAACTGTGAATCTGGGTGTGCGATAATGGTGCCATCCGCATCAATTAACATACCAAAGCTATCATCCGTTGGATGGATGGATTTCACGTTTGCAATCACGCTATCCATGGTGACATCAGCTGCTAACACGCCTTTCACACTGCCATCTTGAATAATAGGCAATGCAAAAGTCACAACTAATTGATTAGTCCCTGCATCAATATAAGGGGGAGTCACCACCGGGCTGCCCGCTTTCACTGCTTGTAAATACCAAGGGCGCCCAGTGGGATCGTAGCCAGCAGGAATACCATCAGGATTAGAAAAAGCGGCCGTCTTATTTGCGTAACCAATATAAACGTTAATGAAGTTACCTGCGGCAGCAACCTGGCGTAAGGCTGCAATAGGGTCCGCTGCCAGTGCGCTCTCTTTAAGAGACACGATCATTTGTGTCTTCATCGCTACCCAATCGGCAATTCCAACCCCATGACTGGCGGTGACCGCCTTCAAGGTGTTATCGATTGCGCTACTGTTATATTTGTTGGCAACGGAGTAATTAAAGTAAGTGTTAATGGCAAGGGAGCCCGCCACGATGATAACGCAGGCAGCCAAGATACGTGAACGAATGGAATCAAGCATAGAGCGTCCTAAATAAAGGGGAAGGCGTAATTCAAGTAACGGCTTGGCTGAGATAAACTTGAGCTGAGTCACAGTAACAAACTGTAATTAGTGCGCTATTGTTAATACTTCTTTATGTAACAGTAACGGGATGGAGGTTTTTTGTTGATCTCGATATCTAATAAAAACAAAAGCTTGGTAATCAATTTAATCTTAACTTAGTGGTGAAAATTCAAATAAAGTTGAAAAAAATAGTGACATTTAAACTGCAAAATCAGCATCAATCTCGCTGAAAGGGGGCGTGTCAGCGAGATTGATGCTGTAATTGGTGATGACGAGGTGAGGGGTTAAAACTTATACAGCAGACCAAAGCCGATGGTGTGGTTTTTCTGAGCGATACCGGAGCTATCAGCATGATTCTGAGATGCACCGGTGCTACGGTCGAGGGTTTGTGTTGCTCCTTTACCTTCGGTGTACTGGTTCCAGGTTGCTTCCACAAATAATTTGGTGCTTGGGGTGATGTAATATCCAGCATCCACCACTATGGCGTAATAGCGAGAGTTTTTGTTGCTGTCTTTGAATGAAAGTTTGCGTGAATAGTGTTCGTCATGCCCATTGGCATTTACCCAACGGCTGTATTTTAGCAAGGTATTAAACTCAAATTTTTGATAATGGTAGCTTCCCGCCAGGCCAAGATAGGTCATATCAAACTTTTGTTTATATCCGATAACGGTAACAGTATCCGAAGTTGTAAAAATACTTTTACCATTATCGTAATTATAGTTTCCACCATAAGCGGTCCAACTACTGTTATTACGTTGATAACCGGACATCATCGCAATACGATAATTTTTTTGCTTTAAAAACCAAAATTTCGCATTAAGATCAATTTCGTTAGCATAATTCAAATTGGTTTTGTCATGGTGAGACCAATCAGTCCATTTGGTTTGATCAGGCTTTAGCCATCTAATCATCCATGGTTCCTGTGCCGGAAGATAATGTAGACCATCCACGAGCCGTTAAGGTTAAACGTGATAACAGATCCCATGATACAGCCATTTTAATAATAGGGGTGTTTTCCGCTTTCCAGTCTAATTGGCTAACTTTCCGATTATTTCTATCATAAACATATTCATTTGCTTCTGTATTTAATAAGCCTGGCGAGGTACTGACAGTCAAGCTATCAGTAATATTGGTATGATGACTGGCGACAGCAGAGTGAGACAGGGCGAGAAGAATTGATGCGCTCAGAATTTGTTTTACTGCAATATTAGCTTCCATGATTAGCCTTTAATTTGTTTAAATCCTCATGGAGAAAGCTAACATTGCTAAGAATTTAAAGGCGTTAATTAAAGATTAAAAAAAATTAAAAAGATTAAATTCCAGCATGACAGTTTTATCAAACTTAATATGAGCCGGGCTTGGTTACCCGGCTTAATTGTGTTTAAAACTCATGGACTAGCCATTCATCGGCTTGTTCAAACATTTCTTCTACTAAACGGTTGAGCACTGATTTTTCTTGTTTAGTTGCATCAGTATTAATGCCATTGGCTTGCATTGGCTTGACCTTAACCTCGGCACCGGGAAACACTTGATGCACACGTTTGGTCAATTCAGCTTTAATCATTTCATTGGCGTTAGTCAGGCCGGTGACATTCCGCTTGTCATAAATTAATTCTACTCGCATGATTTTTTTCCTGGGTGATTAATGCTGTATTAATATACAGTTGAGGTTAATGACAAAGTGCCCGTAACGGTGAAAACAGGCAGATCGTAAAGACGCCGTAAACCCCTCCCTGGGGGCTCGAGCCGAGCCGTCCCTGGTGCGGACGCTTTACTCTTCTACCTGCCTTCACCTTGCAAGATCGAGTTATCGAGGTTTGTCAGCAGTCTATACTGTATTAATATACAGTTCTATTTGGCATAAAACAACCGAGTTTTAGCTATTTTAATGTGAAATGAGGTTAAATGGTTGTTTTAGTGATATAAAAAATAACCGCAGGTAATTTAATGGCTAATCACTTGCGGTTATTTTTATGCGAGATTTTATCTTCTTGTTTATACAAATGATTTAGGTTTTTTGACACGCTAATACAAATCTAAGAATAGGTGGCTTTGGCTAATCTATCTCTAACCAGCGGGCATCAACCACCACGCCAAGTATCTTACAGTTGCCATTCAGCTCAATTAAACGGTAAGCAGGATTCAATGGTTTCAAATACTTAACGGCAGCATCAACAATTAATTTTTTAAATGTCGCTTCATTATCGTCAGTTAATTTGGCGACAACAAAGTTACCCGGCATGGGTTCTTTTTCCGGATCGACCAGAATAATCATTCCTTCTGGAAAACTGATTCCTGACGGTGAAGTCATGGAGTCGCCTTTCACGCTCAACCAAAATGCACTGTCATGCGCATTTTTGGTCGACTCAGGCCAAATTTCTATATCACGTAATTGATAGGGTTCTATGGCCTCATACCAATTTCCTGCGCTAATCCAACTGATTAACGGGTAACTGTTAGCAACTGTTCCTGTGGGTTTGTCATTGAGTCGGTTTGGGGATGAGATAGACAAACTTTCAGCCATTTTTGCCAATTCTGTTGCCAAAGAAGGACTAAAGCTACTAATAGGCTCATTAAGCACTTTGGCAAAAGCAGCTGCATTGGTCACATTGAGCGGGTTTATACCGTTTAGGAATTGGTTCACCGCACTTTGGCCCACGCCTAACTCATGCGCGACGGACTCCTGGGAGATACCCAGTGCTTTTTTCTTGGCGTTAAACAGCTCTTTCAGCCGTTTAGCGTCGTCTAACTGTTCTGGCGTCAATGGCTTCTTTTTCATGAGTCGATTTTATTACCGTTAGCAATAATATCCAATCACCTGCGGTGTTGACTATAAAATCACTTGCGGTAATAATCAATCGGAATGTATAAGAGAAACTCATGTAATCGCATCGGCAACAGGCTCTGCATCAGTGTCAGAGGCATCTGCGACATGAGTTGCTCTGGTTCGCACAAGAGGACGGCAGCCAGATTTATCGGTGGTTTCCGTTGTTGAGCAATCGATAGGCTGAGGCGTCATTCCTTGACCCCGCCTTTTGTGGAGTAGTTATAAATGAGTTCAATAAACGGCAACGCAGCTGGCAGCCATAGCCAGAAAAGCCAGAGCATGAGAGACATTCAATTGGTGTTGGCGCGCTGGGGAGTATGGGCAAGGTACAGTTCTGGGCTGGATTATTCATCTATTGCTGCGGGGTTTAAAGGACTGCTGGCTGAGACCTCTAAAAGCAAAGCTTCATGTTGCGACGATGATGGTTTAGTGATCGATGGGTGTGTTGCCCGCTTAAAACAATATCGCCCAGATGAATATGAATTAATTATTCGCCATTATGTACTGAATCAATCAAAGCGTGCTATTGCACGTCAGCAAAAAAGAGATGAAAGACTGATCAGAATTAATATACAAATGGCTGAAGGTTTTATTGATGGTTGCCTGGCAATGTTGAATGTAAAATTAGAAATGGATCCGTTTATTGAAAATCTCCATTTTTATGAAAAAACATTAGCGCGGTCCGTGAAAAGTGTATTAGTCTGATATCTCTGGTTAGTAACACACTGATTGAATAACAGGAAAGCCCGCATTGTCGGGGCTTTCCTATTTCTGTTGGTTTTACACGCCAGTGTATCAGAGAGGGAGGTTATAAATGAATGAACAAAGTCAGCTTCCGTATTGGTGGACTGGGGCACTGGCATTATTCTCAGCTCTGAGTTTACAGGATTACATCTTTATTCTTGGTACCCTGGTTAGTGTGATTTTTACTGTCAAAACCTATTACGTCAATTTACGAGAAAAAGACGCGATAATTAAAGAAGAACAACGTAGAACCGAAATATTACGCGATTTCCTGCGTGATAAAGCTGTGGACAGTATTCCAGCCGCTATCGCGGTGTGTCATGACACATTGCGCAAAATGGAGGACTGACAGACCACCTCGGACACGAGAAAAATACCCCAAAATCAGGTTCGAATACCCGCAACGGTTATTCATCCCAAATGCTGCTGTGCGATGATGGTGAGATTGAACTCAGTACACCGCGCGATCGTGAAAACACCTTTGAACCGCAGCTGATAAAGAAAAACCAGACGCGCATCACACAGATGAATCGCCAGATTTTATCCCTGTACGCCAAAGGCATGACTACGCGGGAAATCGTCTCCACCTTCAAGGAGATGTACGACGCTGGCGTGTCGGCCACATTGATATCTAAAGTCACCGATGCGGTTAAAGAGCAGGTCGCAGAGTGGCCAAACCGGCCGCTGGATGCACTGTATCCCGTTGGCGTGCGCACTGGGGAAATATCAATACTTTCTTCGGCCATCCGCCCGATATCCGCAAGGCAATTTACACGACGAATGCCATCGAATCGCTGAGCAACGTTATCCGTGCAGACATCAAAGAGCGAAAGGAATTCCCGACGGACGACTCAGTGAGAAAAGTTATTTATCTGGCGATTAAGGATGCTTCCAAAAAATGGAGTATGCCGATCCAGAACTGGCGGATGCAATGAGTCGTTTTATTATTGAGTTCGGTGACCGCCTGAGCGATCACATTTAATACGGTGGCAGTTGCATAGATTTATTTACAGGGTCTGGACAAGCTCGCAATTGGATTTATCAACTGCTCCTGATATTGAATGGCCAGTCGCACCTCTAAGCTAAAATATAACCGGACGAAGTCGCCCGGTGTCTTCTCAACCCGTTATATCATCCATTTTCTCCGCGAATCTAACCTTGGCTTTATATTCCCCCCTCGTTACTCCCCCCATTTCGTGCTAAATTTACCTATCTCACACCATTGCATCGTTTCAGGTACCAGTATGTTTACCTATAAAGAAATATCATCGCTGAACGAACTGGAATTGATCGTCTATAACTACATCATAAAAAATACTGATAAAGTGATGTACATGACCATCAGGGAGTTGGCAGATGCCGCGGGTGTTTCTACCACCACAGTTTTGCGTTTTTGTAAAAAAATGAATTGTGATGGTTACTCTGAATTTCGTGTTCGTTTTAAACTCTATTTAGAACATGATGAAAAACCACCGGTCAGTTTCGGTATTAGCGAAATAATTAACTACTTTAAAAGTATTAATAATAGTGAGTTTGACGAACTTCTTGATAGCGCTGCCGCACAAATAGCGGCTACACGTAGAGTTATTTTTGTTGGAATAGGAACATCTGGTGCATTAGGAAAATACAGTGCGCGTTTCTTTTCTAATGTAGGGAAATACAGTACCTATATTGATGATCCTTATTATCCAATCAATAGTGATATGTATCAGGATGCGATTGCGATTATCCTCTCTGTTTCTGGTGAAACGGAAGAAATCATCCGCATCGCCAATCAGTTTAGCCTGCAACACTGCAAGATTATTAGCTTGACCAATAGTGATAATTCTACTTTGGCTAAGATGGCTGATTTAAATATCTCTTATCACATGCCGCCTATTGTATTAGAGGGGCAGTATAATATTACTACCCAGATCCCCGTTTTATATATTATTGAAACTATCGGCAAAAAACTCCCTCAATTAGTTAATAAAAACACCCAATAAAACAGGGTGTTTTTTACATGTTACATATTCCAATTCATGGTTTTTGTTATATCGTGACTTCATCTTTCTTTTTGCTAAACTCCAGTCTCAATCGAAAAAATATTAATAATAATCCGATAACACTCTGTTTATCTTATACTCAGCATTCGTGACAGGAGATTAATAATGGCAATTGATTACGCATTAACCGCACAAGAAATTATTAAGTATATTGGCGGTGATAATAATGTGATTACCGTCACACATTGTGCGACACGTTTGCGTTTTATATTGAAAGATAATAAAGCTGTCGATAAAGAAAAATTAAATCGTGTTAAAGGGGTTATTACCGTTATTGAAGCGGGTGGGCAAATGCAAGTGGTGATCGGTAACCATGTCGCTGATGCCTATAAGCATGTCACGAACCTGATTAATATCGATGAAAGTGCACCGGTTGCCGCACCTAAAGTCGGTATCGTTAGCCGATTGATGGATATTATCTCCAGTATTTTTGCACCTTTTCTTTATCCACTGGCCGCCTGCGGTATTTTACAAGGGATTATTTCTTTTCTGGCTGCGATTGGCTGGATGGATGCCGCCAGCGGTACTTATCGAATTTTAAATTTTGTCTCCTGGACCGGATTTACCTTCTTGCCTGTGATGGTGGCTTTTACTGCGGCCAAAAAATTCAATGTTAACCCTTTTACCGCCGTAATTACGGCTTGTGCATTGATCAGCCCTGATTATATGAACATGCTGACAGCTAATAAAATTGTCACGGTGAACTCCGCAGACCCTGCCGTTCAGCAATTGATGCATGAAACGCTGAATAATCCGCAGGTTGCCCACATTTTGAATACTATTGCTGGTATTCCATTATCATCGCCCAGCTTGGATTTCTTCGGTATTCCCGTGCAATACCTGAGCTATACCGCCTCGGTTATCCCGATCATCTTGATGGTTTGGGCCATGTCTTATGTACAGCGCTTCTTTGAAAAAGTACTGCCAATGGTGGTGCGTAACCTGTTTACCCCGATGTTCTGTATTGCCATTATGGTGCCCTTAACCTTGTTGGTATTTGGCCCAGTGGGTAACTTGATCGGTGGGGCAATTGGCGGCGTTTACAACACACTTTATAATCTCAGCCCAGCGATAGCAGGGTTTATGGTTGGTGCATTCTGGCAGCCACTGGTCACATTGGGTGTTCATTGGGGCATCACTCCGGTCACTGTAGGAAACTATGCGACATTGGGTTATGACACCTTTACCGGCTTGCAAGCCTCCGCAGTCTTTGCCATGGCCGGAACCATGTTTGGTGTCTACTTAAAAACGCGTAACCGTGAAATGAAAGGAATTTCATTGTCCGCGGGGATTACCGCTTTATTCGGTATTACCGAGCCTGCTATTTACGGTGTGGCATTACGTTTGAAGAAACCTTTCTTATGCAGCTGCGCCGCAGGGGGGATTGGTGGAGCTATCGCGGGGTCTTTTAATGCGGTGTCATGGAGCTATTGCCTGCCGGGTATTGCGGTGTTGCCGGTCTTCTTTAAAGAAGGGCATATGGCACAGTTCTTGGGATTCCTGCTGTCTATTACCGTCGCTTTCATCTTGGGGGCGGTTTTCACTTGGTTGGTTGGGTTTACCGATGAGCCAGAGAATGTGGAACAACCAGACAGTGCTAAAGCATCTGAAGCACCTATTACTCAGGCACAAATGAATCAAGGCTAGAATATTTAATGTTCGGGCGGGTTAATTATCCGCCATTGATTTTTATTTTCAGGGTGAACAATTGCCCACAGTATTAAGGGAGAGAGTTATGAGCCACAAACAATTACCGAAAGATTTTTTATGGGGCGGCGCAGTTGCGGCACATCAGGTTGAAGGCGGCTGGGATAAAGGCGGCAAAGGTGTAAGCATTGCTGATGTATTGTCCGGTGGCGCTCACGGTGTTGACCGAGTTATGACTGATGGTGTGCAAGAAGGTTATCGCTATCCAAACCATGAAGCGGTTGATTTTTATGGTCATTATAAAGAAGATATCGCGCTGTTTGCCGAAATGGGCTTCAAATGCTTCCGTACTTCCATTGCCTGGACGCGTATTTTCCCGAAGGGTGATGAGTTGCAGCCGAATGAAGCGGGTCTGCAATTTTACGATGATATGTTTGATGAGCTGTTGAAATACGGTATCGAACCGGTTATTACGCTATCTCATTTTGAAATGCCGTGGCACTTGGTTAAAGAATACGGTGGCTGGAAAAATCGGAAAGTGGTCGACTTTTTCGTGAAATTCAGTGAAGTGGTCATGGAGCGCTACAAGAGCAAAGTCAAATATTGGATGACATTCAACGAGATCAATAACCAACGTAACTGGAAATATCCACTATTTGGTTACTGCTGCTCTGGAGTGGTTTTCACTGAGCAAGAAAATCCTGAAGAAACGATGTATCAGGTTCTGCATCATCAGTTTGTTGCCAGTGCCAAAGTTGTCAAATTAGGCCACGCTATTAATCCAGAATTCAAGATTGGCTGTATGGTCGCGATGGTGCCGCTCTATCCATTCTCCTGCCATCCAGATGACATGATGTATTCGGTGGAGGCTATGCGTGAGCGTTATCTATTCGGTGACGTCCACATGCGTGGTTACTACCCTTCATATATTCTGAATGAATGGGAGCGCCGCGGTTTCACTATCAATATGGAAGAGGGCGACCTTGATACTCTACGTGAGGGCTGCGCCGATTATATGGGCTTAAGCTATTACATGAGTAACGCAGTTTCTGCGGTTAATCCCGGTAGCGGCAACTCCCTTTCTGGCTTTGAGGGCAGTGTACCGAATCCACATGTTAAAGCATCCGATTGGGGATGGCAGATCGATCCCGTCGGCTTGCGTTATTCACTGAGCGTATTGTATGAACGTTACCAGAAGCCGCTGTTTATTGTTGAAAATGGTTTTGGTGCTATCGACAAAGTGGCTGATGACGGTATGGTTCATGATGATTACCGCATTGCGTATCTTAAAGCCCATATTGAGCAGATGAAAAAAGCAGTGTTTGAAGATGGCGTAGACCTGATGGGCTACACCCCGTGGGGTTGTATCGATTGTGTATCATTCACAACCGGTGAATACAGCAAGCGTTATGGTTTTATCTACGTGGATAAAAACGATGACGGCACCGGCACCATGGCGCGTTCACGTAAACAAAGTTTTGACTGGTATAAAAAAGTGATTGCCAGCAATGGTGAAGAGCTTTAACTCTCCGATAAACCAGCCAACAGGGAAGGGCCGTTTAACACCGGCCTTTCTCACCATTTTCTCCTGTACACCCTCCCCAACGCAGTTGGTTACATTTTTCATTAATGAAAAAATATTTTAGATTTAAGCTATTACAATAATTTTATCGTTTTGTAGGAAGTCACTGACATATAGCTAATACACAATTAGCACTGGCCTGGCAGCAAATGCCAACAGCGATCGACCAACTGGCAATACTGAATAGGTCTTTGGATATTAATGCGTTGCTACCAAAATAGTTCAACTTCTACCGTTTTAGTGGTTCACTTACCACACCACCTTGTTCTGAAGGTGTAACCTGGTTAGTGCTTGATCAGCCTGTTAATGTTTCTGTTGTTCATCATAACAATAATCGGCCAATACAGCCGCTTAATGGCCGCGTTATAGTTTATTAATGTTTTGTATGATTCTCGCCACTCTGTTTTTTGAGAGTGGTGAGTAAGATCATCAAATATGTTTATCGCCAAGGGTTGGCAAAAAGACTTATAGCTATAATTGTAAAAATAGCTTCCCCCATTTAATATTGAAAGACTTCTTAATCTTGTTATTATTAATATTTAAGTGTTAATAAAATAGACAATGCTATACCGCCATATTTCATAACATTGCCCATTTTTCTTTATTATTTAATGGATGGCCATTATCCGAATAAACTTTTGTTTAATCTTCAATTAGGCCGTATTTCTTTAAAATAGATGCTTATATCTAGGCTGGAATAGCCTCAATGATTGATACATAGCTTCCGGTATCGATAATACGATTAAGTTTCAGATCTGCACTGGCCAGCAGTGTTTTAAGCTCCTCCTCAGTGCGTGCTTGTCCTCCATCAAAACTACCTAATAACAAAAGGTCGATCTCTTTGCCACCTTGCCTGGTATCTTCTCTGGATATAACGGGTTCAAAGATAAGCACTTTTGAATTGGGCCGCATTGCATTACGACAACTGCGCAATATCTGACTTGCTTGTTCTTCCGGCCAATCCATCGTGATGTATTTTAATAAATAAATATCAGCTGTTGGGCAGCTTTCAAAGAAATTACCTGTCTGGGTTTCCCAACGTGAATCATCCCCCAACTCGCTAAGGCGGTTCTTTTCTAAGACCGCAGGGCGATCGAACAAAATACCATGTAATGTGGGATTATGTTGCAGCACTTTCAATAGCAACCCACCGAACCCCCCGGCAATATCAATCACTGTGGCATGTTTTGGAAAGTCATAGCTGCGCACCAGGAAGTTATTTTCTACTGAGGACATTGATGACATTCCAGCATGAAAATCACCTTCTGATTCGGGAATGTTATCTCGTGACCAGTATTCATAAAAAGACATTCCGAATGCCTTTTTAAAGGCTGATTCACCTCGTAGATTCTCAACAAGATTACCGAGTGGGAGCCAGAATGTTTTATCCGTCAGCATTAATACTGCCGCGCGTAGTGAGTCATTATGATCTGAGCGAAGATACTGTGCCGCTGGGGTCAGTGAAAATCGACCATCTGCCGATTCTGCAAAGATATTTCGCGATGCTAGCATACGTAATACTCGATTTAATTGACGTGAGTCTGCCTCCACTGTCTGCCCAAGTTCCTCCGCAGTTTTCGCCTCTTTTTTCAGATGATCCGCCACCCCTAAAATTGTTGCAGCACGTAATGAGGCTTGAAAAGTAAAGCCCATAGCCTGCTCCAATAAATATAATGCCGCAGTATCATCTTCATTTTTTAGTTGATTATTGTTGCCCATTATAATAACGCCCTCTGATAATTGATGTGATATATAATTGCAACTAATGGAAATGCAACTACATTTATTAGGATAATATATATATCCATGAGAAATGTAGCTCACGAAATTGAATTGTTGCAAATAGTCTACCGCACTAATTAAGCGAGTAATTGAGATTTGATGGGCAATGCAATGAAAAAGCTGGATTTTTATTATTAATAATATTTATGTATTTTTATTTTATTAATAATGTAAGTTAATGATTTCAATCTGCTCGCAAATGAGTCATTTTTTACCTTTGGGTTTTACACCACAGCCACGCCAGCCAAATCCCACAAACAAAAAAACCAACCCTAATGGATTGGTTTTCTTGGGGATATTTGGTCGGCATGAGAGGATTTGAACCTCCGACCCCCGACACCCCATGACGGTGCGCTACCAAGCTGCGCTACATGCCGATGCAATGGCATTTATACTACATTTTACAGTGACTAATGCAAGACTATGCCAATACGTTTGCTGTTTTTTTAACCGTGACATACTCATTTTTTAGAGCTAGTTCGCAATAAAACGTTTTATATCAGTCAGTACTTGCAACAGCAACGGAAGTTGTGGCTTTTCATCTTTAATTTCATTGCCTTGCATATCATAGGTACGATATTCACCATTATTATCTAACACGATGGTTTGTGTTGGCGTGGTAATCACCAACGTGCCATTATCACCCGTCGCCACCCAGTTATTGCTACGTTGCGCCGCGAACAAGTCTTCCCCTTGCGAATAGTCTTCTGAGGCAGTTTTGACGTGTAATAGCCGCTGCATCAGTGTCGCCATGATGTCTTCATGGTTCGTTAGCTTATTCACTTTCTGCGCGGGAGTGCCCGGCCAATGAACAATTAATGGAACCTGTAGTTGCTGTCGATTAAAGCTACTGCCAGCACCCCAGTTATCATTGCCAGTGTCATTAAATTCGACACCATGGGCCGCAGTAATAATAATTACGGTCTTATCAAGTAGGCCACGTTGTTTTAGCGTATCCAGAATGGTCGCAATCTGCTGATCAACATCTTTGGCACCCGCTTGATAGTTATGAATAAAATCAGTTGGGAGGGCAACTTTATGACCGATGACCGGATCTTGCGCTTCAACAGCGCCATTCAAATTAATGTATGAGAACCACGGCACATTGCTATTGAGTGTTGATAGCCATTGCTGCCATTGTGCGGTGGTTTCACTGTCCGTTTGCTCTGCTGGCGCAGGTAAGGTGAAATCGGATAGCAATGCCTGGCGATAGAGCGGTGAGGCAAAGCCATCGGATGAGAACAACCCAAATTGATACCCTTGCGCACTCAATGACGTGATAAATGCAGAAGGTTTACGCGCAGAAAGAATACCGTCGAGGTAGGTTGGGGAGATACCATAAAACAGACCAAACAGACCCGTATCCTGGCGATTACCCGAACTATAATGCCGGTTAAACTGAATGTTGGCATGACCAAACTCTGACAAAGCAGGCATATCTTTTTGCAGGCTATTAGCACGGATGCCATCAACCACAATTAATAACAGGTTGTAACCACTGCCGTTGTCACTAAACACAATGGGGCTGAGAGGATATTCCACTGTTAGGGCATCTGGATTACCTTGTTCTATCAAGCGACGCTGATATTCTTCCTGGTCAAGCAAACCATGTTTTTCAAGGAATTTACGTGCAGTCATCGGGTATGAGAGCGGCAAGTTTGCGCGCTGCATACTGATTGGCCGATAGAAATTAGCATCTGCCCAGATATAAATTAGATGCGAGGCAAAGAAGGCTAAAATAAATACGGCAACCAATGGTTTAACAAAGCGTTGCCGGTTGAGGCTACGAAGTTTTTGCCATGCCCAGGTGCCGAAAAGCATCTCGACCAGAAAAATGACCGGCACGGCAATAAACATCAATTGCCAATCACGCGCCAGCTCAGTTTGATCCGGGTTAACCACTAATTCCCACACGACGGGGTTAAGATGTAGGTGGAAACGGGTGAAGACCTCGGTATCCACTAATAACAGGGTCAAACCCGCGGTAGCGAAAGCGGCGGAGATGAATCGGAGCAACCGCTGTGACATCACCACGAAGGTCAGCGGGAATATCACCAGTAGATAGGCGGCAAACACGATAAAACTAAAGTGCCCCAGCCAACTGACAAGGGCATAGACACGGCCAATCAGCGATGAGGGCCAATCGGAAACAAACAAATAGCGGCTACCCAGCACCAGGCTGAACAGGATATTAAACAAGGCGAACCAGTGCCCCCAGCTGATCATCTGGGAGACTTTTTCACGATAGCGCTGACGATTTGTCACCATATTGAGATTGCAGTCTTGGCCGATAAATTAATGAGCTTTGTCTTCACGTACTGAAGCTTGAAGGGCTTCAGCGAAAGAACGAGCCAATACTTTGCGTTGCGCGGGAGCAATGCTGGTATTGATCAGATTTGTTACCATATTCCCCAAAACCATCAAAGAAAGATCGGTTGGGGTACGGTGTTTTTCCAGTACGCTGACCAATTCAGATAGCAATTGTTCAACGTGTTCGTCACTGTAACGGGATGATTGTGGCATAAAAATTGAGCTCAACACCTGACAAAGTCCCATATCTTACCGTATAGAGACGCGCTTTTCCGCTATTTTATAGCATTAAGAATCATTAGCCATTAATTGGGGGGGCGAGATAGCTTTTGGGTTGCAGCCCTCAGGCATCAGTGATTGAATACGCCACTAGCCAAAAGGAGTATTTATCATGAGTCTGGATATTGACCAGATAGCCTTACACCAGCTTGTCAAACGTGATGAACAAACGCTTGATGTGGTGTTGCGCGATTCGTTGTTACCTGCCAATGCTGTAGTTGAAGAAATGATGGCCGAGCTGCATCGGGTTTACAGTGCCAAAAGCAAAGCTTATGGATTATTTAATGAACAAAGCGAGCTGGCTGATGCGCTGAAACGAAGCCGTAAGGGTGATGAAGACTTCCTCAGCTTTAGCCGTGCAGCGACTGGACGTTTGCGGGATGAGTTAGCCAAATACCCATTTGCCGAGGGGGGCGTGGTGCTGTTTTGCCAATACCGCTATCTGGCAGTGGAATATTTGCTGATTGCAGTACTGAGCAGTTGCAATAGCATGCGCGTTAATGAGCAACTTGATCTGAGTACGACCCATTATCTCGATATTAATCGTGCTGATATTGTGGCTCGTATCGATTTAACTGAATGGGAAAACAACCCGGAATCCACCCGTTACCTGACTTTCCTGAAAGGGCGGGTAGGGCGCAAGGTTTCTGATTTCTTTATGGATTTTCTGGCCGCAAGTGAAGGCCTGGATACTAAAGCGCAGAACCGCGGTTTATTACAGGCAGTTGATGATTATTGCGCGGATGCCGAGCTGGGTAAAAATGAACGTCAGGCATATCGCCAGCAGGTTTATAGCTACTGTAATGAGCAGTTGCAGGCTGGTGAAGAAATTGCTTTGCAGGAACTTGCGCAAGAGTTGCCGAAGTTGGGCGAGAAAGATTTTCAGCAATTCTCCGTTGAACAAGGTTATGCATTGGAAGAGAGCTTCCCGGCGGATCGCGGTACGTTGCGTCAATTGACTAAATTTGCCGGCAGTGGCGGCGGGTTGAGTATTAATTTCGATGCATTGTTATTGGGCGAGCGTATTTTTTGGGATGCGGCAACAGACACGTTGACCATTAAAGGTACGCCACCGAATCTGCGTGATCAGTTACAGCGCAATTCAGGAAAATGATAACAGTTTGAATTGCCAATAAAAAACGCCGCATAAGCGGCGTTTTTTATTTCGGCGTCCCGAATATCGACAGCGGCGCGATTAAATGCGAACGAAGTCGATATGAGTCAGTTTTGGCTTGAAAGCGTGACGCTGAACAGCCTGTACTTTAACTTTGGTTTCTTTACCGTTGATAACCAGAGTCAGTCCAGTATTATCATAAAAGCCCGGTTTCAATTCAAGGTTTTTGGTGGTGTCATGGTCAAGCTCAATAGCGATTGCTGCTTCTGAACCACCGTAAATGATTGCCGGAAATTTATTTGCTGCACGCAGGCGGCGGCTCGCACCCTTACCCTGGTCGTTACGTACTTCTGCTTTGATAGTGATCATTTTGTTTTCTCTTAAAGAAAATTTACCCTGCTACAGGCGACCCAGCAACAGGTTCGATACTCGGCTTTGATTGGGTAAACCCACAGCAAAGCGGGCGACATTCTAGCGAAGTATTGAGCAGACAGCAAACGAAACTGCGAAATTATCAGGCTAAATGCGGCTTAGGCGAGGGAATCAGCGCGTCTAAAACGGCCCTGATAATCAAAAACCTTTTCCCTGATTTGCCACCATTGCCCGCGACGGCGGGCGACAACAAAATCGGGATAACGCAATAGCGCTTGCTGGGCGATGATATCTGCGGCAGTTTGCCATTTAAGCGCAATACCCGGAGCCCGTTGGTGCGGACGAAGGAAAATTTGCTCGAATGCCATTCGTTGTGCGGCAGTGGTTAAGCGAAATCGCTCACTGGTATTGGTACCCTCTTCGTCGTAATAGGTGATTTTTAGCCACTCACCTTTTGCATCCTGACCCGCTTCCAGGTTCATTCCGCCACAACGTAGTACCAGCGCATCCTTTAATTTCAACGCAGCTTTGAGCATGTCATCGGGATCGACCAGCACCTCCTGACACTGATGGCAGCGGCGAGCAGCAATATCATTTTCTGCACCACAATGTGGGCAGGATTTGAAGCGGAAGCGGTAATCACATTGTGCTCGTGCACCTTGATCATCTTCAAACCAGCCTTGGCAGCGGCGGCCATAGTGTTCAATAATCTCGCCGGACTCAGTGCATTTCCCCCAGAAGATATTGGCAAAGCCGCAGTCCGGGCAAAAGACCTGCACTGGCTGGCTGTCACCGTGGGGTTTGCTGGTACCCACTTCCGGAGCGAAAAGGTCATGGGGGTTACCGGCATAATCCAGAATCAGGCAATCTTCTTTGCCCGGAGAGAGCCGCAGCCCGCGCCCGACAATTTGCTGATACAAACTAACTGACTCGGTCGGGCGAAGAATGGCAATCAGATCGACATGCGGGGCATCAAAACCGGTGGTCAGCACCGCGACATTCACCAAATAGCGCAATTGCTGCTGTTTAAACGCGGTAATTAACGCATCCCGTTCGGCTGGCGGCGTTCCGGCACTTACCAGCGCAGCCTCACCTTTAGGCAACAGCCCATAGACCTCTTTGGCATGCTCAACGGTGGCGGCGAAAATCATCACCCCTCGTCGATGGGCGGCATACTCCATTATCTGACTGACAATATGTGGGGTAATTCTTTGCTGCTGCTTAAGCTCGCGGTCTAAATCCGCTTCACGGAACATACCGTCGCTATTGCTGGTCAAGCGGCTGAAATCATATTGTACGACGGGCATATCCAGCCGTTCCGGTGGGACCAGAAAGCCGTGCTTAATCATATAACGCAGGGGTAATTCATAAATACAATCGCGGAACAGGGATTTTTCATCACCACGGGTGATACCGTGATAGTGGAATTGATAGATCCAGCCTTTACCCAAGCGGTAGGGGGTGGCAGTCAGCCCCAATAAGCGCAGGCGTGGGTTGGTGGTACGTAAATGCTGAATAATTTGCTGATATTGGCTGTCATCTTTATCGCTGATTCGATGACATTCATCAATTATCAGCAGTGAAAAGGCACTATCAAATAGAGACAGGTTTCGCGCCACGGATTGTACGCTACCAAAAACCACTTTCCCTTCACTTTGGCGTTGTTGCAGGCCTGCGGCAAAAATATCAGCCTCTAAACCATAAGCACAATATTTGGCGTGATTCTGCGCCACCAGTTCTTTGACATGCGCCAGCACTAAAACGCGCCCGCGCGCCAGTTTGGCTAATTCAGCGATAACCAGACTTTTACCCGCGCCAGTGGGTAAGACAATGAGTGCTGGTTCGGCATGGCGGCGAAAATGAGCGAGGGTCGCATCTACCGCTTCTTGTTGATAAGGGCGTAACGTAAAGGCCATTAATAAGCCCGCCCGGTGATTTTTATCATCATTTCCAAATTGTTCAACTCATTCACCATTTGCAACACTTTCCTGCAACGTATAAGTGCCATTAATCTTCAAGACTTTCTATTATTATGCCCGTGTGTGGCTGCGGGTGCGAGAGGCGGGATCGCGCGGATAAGTCGTTTCTCAATAACGGCTTTTTGCGTAACTGTTCCTAGGATGATATGGCAACCGCCGCTATACTGTTTTATTAATTTCATACCGTATAATTAGCATTCTGTCATCGTTGGCAGGTGTGAGTGCGGGTATCGTGCCCCTCGGTGGCACGACTCTATTAACAGGCAAAGTAGATTCAATGCGATTGGACAAGTTTTTATCTCAGCAATTAGGGGTTAGCCGGGCGTTAGTTGCGCGCGAGCTGCGGGCAAAACGCGTCACTATAGATGGCGAAGTGGTCAAAAGTGGTGCTATCAAGCTGACACCGGAACAAGATGTGAGATTTGACGGCAACCCATTACAACAAACGGTTGGCCCACGTTACTTTATGCTGAACAAACCGCAGGGTTATGTGTGTTCAACAGAAGACCCGGATCATCCGACCGTGCTGTATTTCCTTGATGAACCAGTAGCATACAAACTTCATGCCGCTGGGCGGTTGGATATCGATACCACCGGATTGGTGCTGATGACCGATGATGGTCAATGGTCACATCGCATTACCTCACCACGCCATCATTGTGAAAAGACCTATTTGGTGACGCTGGAACAGCCGATTGCTGATGATACCGCGCAGCAGTTTACCGACGGCGTGCAGTTGCATAATGAGAAGTCTCTGACTAAACCGGCTCAGCTTGAGGTTATCGAACCACAGTTGGTGCGGCTGACCATCAGTGAAGGGCGCTACCATCAGGTGAAACGCATGTTTGCGGCAGTGGGTAATCGCGTGCTGGAACTGCATCGTGAGCGCATTGGCGCTATTAAACTTGATGATGATTTGGCTCCTGGGGAGTATCGCCCACTGACACCTGAAGAAATCGCCAGTGTTGGCGCTCCCCATTTGTAATTGATGTTCTATTGCTGTGTGGAGCCCTTGTTTCCACACTGTTTTGCCGTTGATATTACCCGCGGTAGGTTGGTAGGTTATTGAAGGAGTGGTCGAACGTGCATGCCAGTAATCCAAATGAAGCAAAGAACCGGACATCCCACGTTGGCTTGATCTTTATCCTGGGCTTGCTATCAATGCTGATGCCTCTGGCTATTGATATGTATCTGCCCAGTATGCCCATCATTGCGCAGGAGTTTGGTGTAGAAAGTGGTGCGGTACAGATGACACTAAGTGCCTATGTACTGGGGTTCGCCATCGGGCAAATGTTCTATGGGCCAATGGCTGATAGCATCGGGCGTAAGCCGGTTATCTTCTGGGGTACGCTTATCTTCGCTCTGGCGGGGATGGCTTGTGCCATGGCGCAGTCGGTTGAGCAACTGATTAATTTGCGCTTCCTGCATGGTTTGTCAGCCGCCGCTGCCAGTGTGGTGATTAATGCATTGATGCGAGATATGTTCACCAAAGATGATTTCTCACGAATGATGTCTTTTGTGGTCTTGGTGATGACTATCGCGCCGCTGCTGGCACCGATTATCGGTGGTGCCTTGTTAGTGTGGTTTAGCTGGCACGCCATCTTCTGGAGCATGGCGGGTGCTGCGTTGGTGGGGGCGATACTGGTCGCGCTATTTATTAAAGAGAGCTTGCCGAAAGAGAAACGGCAGCGGTTCCACTTGCGCACCACTATTGGCAATTTCGCGACGTTATTCCGCCATAAGCGGGTACTATGCTACATGTTGGCCAGCGGTTTCTCATTTGCCGGTATGTTCTCATTCCTCAGTGCCGGGCCTTTTGTTTATATTGATTTAAATGGAGTTTCTCCGCAAAACTTCGGCTATTACTTCGCGCTGAATATTGTCTTTTTATTCTTGATGACATTGATCAACAGCCGTAATGTTCGCCGCTTCGGAGCACTGAAGATGTTCCGTTTTGGTATGTTAGTTCAATTTGTCATGGGGATCTGGCTATTGGTGGTCTGTGCCACCGGGTTAGGATTCTGGGCGCTGGTGTTGGGGGTAGCGGCTTATGTCGGGTGCATCGCGATGATTACCTCAAATGCGATGGCAGTCATTTTGGATGATTTCCCGCATATGGCTGGGACGGCGTCTTCTTTGGCCGGTACTTTGCGCTTTGGTATTGGCGCGGTAGTGGGAACGCTGTTATCGATGGCCCCCTCCCGCAGTGCCTGGTCGATGGTCAGTTCAATGGCATTTTGTATTATTGTCGCCATGCTGCTGTATCTGTATGCCAGCCGTCCGCAGAATAAAAACGCGGTAAAATAGCCTTATTGAATAGAATGTGAAGGGTAGACGCCTTTGGGACTCCCTTCACGTTTATTATTTGTAACCAATTTGTCAATTTCAGTCCTGTCTATTTCTCCTCCTTGTTTTACCTTTCATATCATTAAATATCACTCTATTTGCCTCTAAAAACGGCAAAACTCTTACGCTTAATCAATATAATAAGCATACATATTATTATTTATTGCATAGTTGTGCCTGGCACCATATTGTTAACTTTTTGAGCGATGTATCAAAAAAGATGAAATTGTTATAACGTTATTTTTACCTGTTATTCTTGCTCGTAAGAGAGAAGTTGATATCAGTGAATTTATATATTTATCAATTAATTAAATCTACTTTATTAGGTTTGTGTGATGATGAATTGTTCGTTAAATGTAAAATATTGGCTGGTATTAGGTAATGGGTTTGCAAGAAAAATGGTTGAGATAGCCGCCATAAAGGTATAAATATAACGAAAAATGGGATCTAAATCCCAAACCGGCAGTCTCAAGCTTGGTAAGGGGACTGACCAAAGGTTAAAAACAGCACAAAAAATGGCGTTGTAGATTTTTGGTTTCTAAATTGTTATCAAAAATGTGTTTTGGTGAGGTTTGAACCAAGCACAATGACAACTTAGCGGCTATAACTTTAGTGAGTGTGAGTCATTGTGGTGCTTTTGTGATTTTTGAATTTTATTTTTGACTAGGAAAAATACGTGAATAATATCCAACTTTCGGTAGTACATCGTCTGCCGCAAAGTTACCGCTGGTTATCTGGGTTTATCGGCGTCAAAGTTGAACCGATGCCACTAGCCGCGATAGACGATAGCAACAATGATCTCATGGGACTTAAGTTACTGAGCCATGATGGTAAACATGCCCAGATTATCATGCAGCGGCTCCATCTCTCGCTACAAGAGATACAAGTGGACTCCGCCATTGTGGAATGGGAAGGCGAGCCTTGCCTGTTTGTTCATCGTCAGGATGAAAGTGCGACCATGTGCCGCCTGAAAGATGTCGGTGTGGCTATTGCTGAGACCATGACTGCGCTTTATCCTTTCTGATTTGCGATTAAGCTTTCGTCAGTGATTTATGCTGGCGTTTTCGTATGCCCTGATTCCTGCTGTGCGCCAAACTAGTCAGCAAATTGCAATAATTGCTGGGTATATTGCTGTTTTGGCGCAGCAAAAATGGACTGGCAGTCCCCTTGTTCCACCACCTCTCCCTGTTTTAACACAATCACTTGATGGCACAGTGATCGTACGACTTGTAAGTCATGGCTAATAAACAGGTAACTGAGTTGGTAGCGCTGCTGAAGGGATTTCAGCAAAGCCAGAATTTGTGCCTGTACCGATTTGTCCAGAGAAGACGTAGGCTCGTCGAGGATCAGTAATTGAGGTTGCAGGATTAATGCGCGTGCAATAGCAATGCGCTGGCGCTGTCCACCAGAGAACTCCGTTGGGTAGCGATAGCGGCTCACCGGATCCAATCCAACTTCTTCCATCGCCTTAATCACACGCAGCTCGCGATGCGCCGCACTGAGTTTCTGATGAACTTCCAGCCCCTCAGCAATAATCTGCTGAATATTCAAGCGTGGATTCAGTGCTGAGTAAGGGTCCTGGAACACCACTTGAATTCGGCTGCGATAAGGCAACATCTGTTTGGGCGAGAAATTATGCAACGGTTGACCATCAAACCAAATCTCACCTTGGGAAGGCAATAAGCGCAGCAATGCCAGCCCGGTGGTGCTTTTCCCTGAACCGGATTCCCCCACCAAACCTAAGCTTTCACCGGGTCTTAAAGCAAAACTGAGATCTTTCAAAGCATAATGATGCGAGACAGTTCGGCGCAACAAGCCACGTTTAATCGGGAAAGCCACTTGTAGCCCTTTGACTTCAAGTAAGGGTTGCAGGCCCGCCTGGAGTGGAAGTGGTTCGCCCTGTGGTTCGGCATCCAATAACTGGCGAGTATAGGCATGCTGTGGTGAGTTAAACAGCGCCTGACGAGTATTGCGCTCAACCACGCGCCCCTCACGCATCACGGCCACATTATCAGCCAGCCGGCGCACGATATTCAGGTTATGGGTGATAAACAGCAAACTCATGCCCATCTCTTGCTTTAACTCTTTCAGCAAACTCAAAATCTGGGCTTGCACCGAAACATCCAGTGCCGTCGTTGGTTCATCGGCAATCAGTAATTTGGGCTTAGTCAGAACCGCCATAGCAATCATGACGCGCTGGCGCTCCCCCCCGGACAACTGATGTGGGAAATCAGCCAGTCGGCCTTTGGCGTTGCGAATACCGACCCGGTCAAGGCACTGAATAATCTCAGTGCGGGCGGCTTCCTGGCGCATGCCGCGGTGCAGTGACAGTACTTCAGATAGCTGCTTCTCAATGGTGTGCAGCGGGTTTAATGACACCATCGGTTCCTGGAAAATCATGGAAATCTGATCACCACGAATGCCGCGTAATGTCGGTTCATCGGCATGTAATAGTGATTTACCAGCAAACAGAATATCGCCACTGGGGTACACCACGGGTGGTGAGGGTAGCAGGCGCAATATCGACAGGGCAGTTACACTTTTACCCGAACCAGACTCCCCGACCAAAGCCAGTGTCTCACCGGCATCTATTTGCAATGACAACTCGCTGACGACCTGGTGTTCAACACCTGCCTGGCGAAAGGCGATACTGAGATTTTGAATATCCAGAAGTGGGGAGGTCGCCATATCAGTACACCTTGCTTGGGTCAAAGGCGTCACGCACCGCTTCGCCGATAAAGATCAACAGAGATAACAGCACCGCCAATACCAGAAATGCCGTTATTCCTAACCACGGAGCCTGAAGGTTATTTTTACCCTCTAATAACAGCCCGCCGAGTGAAGGCGAGCCCATTGGCAAGCCAAAGCCAAGGAAATCCAGTGAGGTCAGGGTAGTTATCGAGCCGCACAAAATAAAGGGCAGAAAGGTTAGAGTGGCAACCATGGCATTGGGCAGCATATGTCGCGACATAATCACGCGATCGCGCACTCCCATCGCCCTTGCAGCACGGATATAGTCATAATTTCGGGTACGCAGAAACTCGGCCCGCACTACACCAACCAGCCCCATCCAGCCAAATATCACGGTAATGGCGAGTAGCCACCAGAAATTCGGCTGCACTATGCTGGACAGTAAAATGATTAAAAACAGGGTTGGCATGCCAGACCAGACTTCAATAAATCGCTGCCCCAACAAGTCAATTTTTCCGCCGTAATAGCCCTGAACTGCCCCAGCACAAATCCCAATCACACTGGAGAGCAGGGTTAATGTCAGGCCAAATAACAGTGAGATACGGAAGCCGTAAATGATCTTGGCCAACACATCGCCGCCAGTGCTGTCAGTACCGAGCCAATTAGTGTGGCTCGGTGGCGAGGGGAAAGGCACGTCGGTGGCGAAATTAATGGTGTTGTTGCTAAAGCGGATGGGGGCCCAGATGGCCCAGCCATTATCTTTAATCCGGCCAATGACATACGGATCTTGGTAATCCGCTGCCGTGGTTAAAATGCCACCAAAGGTTGATTCGGTGTAGTTGACCATAAAGGGCATGTAGAATTTACCCTGATAGCTCACCAAGAGCGGCTTGTCGTTGGCTATCAATTCGGCAAACAAACTAATAATAAACAGTGTCAAAAAGATCCACAGTGACCAATAGCCACGGCGGTTCTGGCGAAACCGCGCCCAGCGGGCTTGATTAATTGCACTTAGTCGCTTGATCATTGGCGGCCCTCAAAATCAATCCGTGGGTCAACCAGGGTATAAGTGATATCGCTGAGGATATTCAGCAATAAACCAATCAGAGTGAAAATATAAAGAGTGCCAAACATCACCGGATAATCGCGTTGTAAAGTAGCTTCATAGCCCAGTAGCCCTAAGCCATTCAGTGAAAACATCACTTCTATCAATAATGACCCAGTAAAAAACATGCTAATGAAAGTGGCAGGGAAGCCAGCAATCACCAGCAGCATGGCATTGCGGAACACATGCCGATAAAGGATTTTTTCTTCGGGTAAACCTTTAGCGCGAGCAGTAACCACATATTGTTTACGAATTTCGTCCAAAAACGAGTTTTTGGTCAGCATGGTCAGTGTGGCAAAACCGCCAATCACGGTGGCCAGAACCGGTAATGTGATGTGCCACAAGTAGTCGGTTATTTTGCCGTACCACGGCAGGGTATCCCAGTTGCTGGACACCAGTCCTCGTAACGGGAACAGATCGAAATAACTGCCGCCGGAAAACAACACAATCAATAAAATAGCGAATAAAAACGAAGGGATAGCATAGCCGATAATGATTAAGGTACTGCTCCAGGTATCAAAAGCCGAGCCACTACGCACCGCCTTTTTAATTCCCAAAGGAATTGAAACCAGATAGATAATCAGTGTGCTCCATAACCCCAGCGAGATAGATACCGGCAGGCTATGTTTAATCAATGACATAACGGATTCACCGCGGAATAGGCTGTCACCAAAATCAAAACGTACATAGCTCCAAAGCATCTCGAAATAGCGCTGATGCAGCGGTTTATCAAAGCCAAAGCGCTGTTTGATCTCGGCAATAACTTCCGGGTCTAATCCGCGTGAGCCGCGATAGTTGCTATCGCCAACTTGTGCGGCATTCAGGCCAACCTTAGCGCCACCTAATCCGCTATCGCCGCCACCGGCGCTATATCCGCTCGAATGGCCCAGTTCGATATTGGCAATCGCCTGATCAACCGGGCCACCGGGGGCTATTTGTACAATAAAAAAGTTAATAGTAATAATCGCCCACAGAGTGGGGATAACCAGCAATAGTCGCCGTAGCAGATATGCGCCCACAATCGCCCCCTAATGACGTTCTGTTGGCAGGCGAGCTGCCTTGTTGACATCAAACCACCAGCTATCAAAGCCGAGCGAATAAGTGGGTCTGTCTGCGGGCATCGAGAACTTATCCCAATAAGCAAAGCGAGCGTGGTTGGAATACCACATCGGGATCATCAAGTAGTTCCAGGTCAACACGCGATCCAGAGCGCGACCCAGAGATAACAGTGCCTCCGGCTGTTCCTGATGTTTAATAATCTGTTCAATCAATTGGTCGATGGCCGGATCTTGAATACCCGAAGCGTTATAACTGGAATCAATATAAGCCGAGCTCCACAAGATTTGCAGATTCGGGCTAGGGTAAGGGAACGCCGTGTAAACCGTGGGGATCATATCGTAATCTCGGCTGCGCAGGCGGTTAACAAACTGGGAACTGTCCACTTCGCGGATATTCATCGTTATGCCCAAACGCTGCAAGTTATGCTTAAACGGCTGAACATATTGGAAATTACTGCCGCTGAGCAACAACAACTCAAAGACAAAAGGTTTACCAGTTTTACGGTTCACTAATTGCTGATTTTTGATTTCCCAGCCCGCTTCACTCAATAATTCCCGCGCTTTTAATAGATTATCGCGTGCGTTACCGGTGCCGTCAGTGTGTGGCGGCTGGTAAATTTGAGTGAATACTTCCGGTGGAATTTTGCCCTTTAGCGGTGCCAGCCAGGCTAATTCGGCGCTGTCAGGATAACCTTTAGCCGCATATTCTGTGTTCTGGAAGAAGCTATTAGTGCGTTGATAACTGTCGAAATAAAATGCTTTATTCATCCAGTCAAAATCAAATGCCAATGTCAGTGCTTCACGCACTCGCCGATCGCTAAAAATAGGGCGCTGGACATTAAACGCCAGCCAGCGGGTATTTTGAGCCGAGTTATCAAGGATATCTTGCTTGACGATAGTGTTTTTCGCAAAGTTACCGCCTACATATTGGGTAGCCCAACTCTTGGGCGAAGTTTCTTCACGGAAATCAAAAGCACCGGCTTTAAAAGCTTCCAATGCGACTTTATCGTCTAAATAATAATCATAACGGATGGTGTCAAAATTATATTGCCCGCGATTGACTGGCAAGTTGGCTGCCCAGTAGTCTCTGACTCGCTCATAGGTAATAAATTGGCCCATCTTATATTTGCCAATACGATAGGGACCACTGCTGACCGGCGGCTGACTCAGTGGGTCACTGAGTTTATGATCTTTCCAGAAATGCTCAGGCATTACAGGTAAACCAAATAGGCCCAACATCTTATCTTTATTGGGTTCCGGGAATTCAAAACGCACGGTGAGACGCGAAATGGCTTTTACCTGTACGCCCTTATAAACGATACGAAATTGCGGCACACCTTCGGTCATGAATTTATTGAAAGTGAATGCCACATCTTGGGCAGTAATGGGCTTGCCATCATGAAAACGGGCGCGAGGATTGATATCAACTTCAATCCAGTGAAAGTCGGGAGCAAAACGCGCTGACTCGGCAATTAATGGG
Source organism: Yersinia enterocolitica subsp. enterocolitica (assembly GCF_901472495.1). NCBI lineage: Bacteria > Pseudomonadati > Pseudomonadota > Gammaproteobacteria > Enterobacterales > Yersiniaceae > Yersinia > Yersinia enterocolitica. The sequence continues at coordinate 1,710,668 of NZ_LR590469.1, read as the reverse complement.
TAATAGCTACCAATTTCATCGTCTGAGGTACTAAACAGCGAATCATATAGACGCTCAGTGCGCACAGCCGGGTTGCCACGCAGTGCATAGCGGTTGAAGTTATCAAAGGTGCCAATTGCAGAGAGCGTGATATCTCCGCCTTTAGGGGCCGCTGGATTGACATAATCAAAATGGCTAAAATCTGATGAGTACTTAGGTTCGCCCAATATGGCAAAAGAGCTACCTTCTTTAATAGTTTCAGCTTGCAGACCAAAACTCAGGGCTGATAGCGCCAAGGCAGCAAATAGGCGTAACAACATATTGGTAGTGATCTCCTGCTGTTATTTTCGTATTAATAATCTCAAATGAAATTACCAGTTTACAAGGGTAAAGCAAACATTAAGCCAATGAGTTTTTGTTACGAAGTTTTTTTATTACAAAACTTGACGAGATCCTCAACAGATAGCGGCTTGCTGAGTAGGTATCCTTGCAGGTAGTTGACCCCATGTTGCGCTAAATACTGGAGTTGCTGTTCGGTTTCAACACCTTCTGCGACGGTTTCAATATTGAGTTTGTTCGCCAACATTAATACAGCATCTAATACCGGTGCAGCGACAGTATTAATACCGATAGTACTGACAAAACCACGATCGATTTTAATAAAGTCTAATGTAAAACGTTCTAAATAAATCAGTGCACTGTGCCCGGTACCAAAATCATCAACAGCGATTTGTATCCCTTGAGAACGCAACCAGGCAAATTGCTCAATTGCCAATTCTTCTTCAACCATGCCCCGTTCGGTAATCTCGAATACTGGTGAGAATACATCGGTATTTAATTGTTGTAACATCTGAGTGACATCTTTGCGGAAGTTATCATCAGTAAGGTGAACAGGTGAAATATTAAAGGCTAATTTAACTCCCGCTGGAACATGAGCTGCCATTAATTTGCTGTCTTTTGTGATTAATTCAAATAAATGCCGGGTAAGAGGCTGAATCAGATGTTGAGCTTCCGCATAGGGAATGAAAAGATCGGGGGAAATACGTCCTTCAATAGGATGCTGCCAACGGATAAGTGCTTCTAATCCAGAGATGGAACGGTCATTTGACCGAAATGCGGGCTGGTATTCAACAAAGAACTCGCCACGCCGAATACCACGTAAGATTTCAGCTTCTGCACTTTGGCTGGCAATTAAAATATAATAAGCCAGAATGCCGACTAAGCCTGCTAGTAACAATCCGCCCAACAAAGTCATACGGATATCATCTGCGGTCAGGCTGGTATGATAAATCAATATCTTAATTGGGTAGCCGGGGAGCTGGATCTCACGTGCATCGCGAGTTGGTAGCTGGCTGATAGGAATGACTTTAGCGTCAAAGGTGGTAACCGCCAGTTCATCAATAATGATAGCTAAGCCGTTGACCTGGTTATTCGAATAATTCAGCAATAGGTAGGGATGTAAAGTCAGTTCTAGTGTTGCCAATACGCCGGTATTTCCGCGGCCCGCTTCGCGTAACCATACACCTATTACCGGTTTGCCTGGCATCATCGGTGTCCCTTGCTGAATTTTAAAATCTAATGGTTGAGAGACATTAATTTTAGGGTATAGCTTGCTGACAGGTACATTCATTTCGCCCGTGGCCGAAGAACAATAAGCGATATCATTCCGCACCAATAAGAAAGCCCGAACACCATTCGTAAATGCGGCGCGGTAGTGCAGCGCAGAACTGGCCTGTTCACAATTTTTTGCACTCAGTGGGATAAGCTGAGACATCGACGTTGTGAGTTCACTCAGGAACTGAGACGAGTAGGAGATAATATGGTCACTTTGCAATGTTAATTTACGCTCACTACTGCGATAAAGTAATGACAGCGTAATAACAGCAAAAAGAATAAAGAAACAGAGCGCGAGGATGACACTTTTTTTAACGAGATGACGTCTGGATAAAATATTGCGGGAGAACGCACTGTTTGAACCCATGTTACGCTGCTCCTCAGCAAGATCGATAAAGTATTATGAGTATAAGTAAGTTAGCAGCACAGCGCTACCGATTTGCCAGGGAGCAATATTGACATTAATAAGCTTATCGATTTGAAATTCAATCCAATATAAAGCAAAGATGCCATGTAAATGCATCAAATATGGGTGTAAGTGAACTTGATTTCTATTGGCGTATTTTAGAAATACATATCCATAAAACAAATTTTCAGCTTAGTAACGCAATCTACTTTATTCCAGAAAGAATAATCGGTGGTTGATATGTCTTAGTGCCAGAAAACTCTTGGTTTAGCGGAGCGGATTTTACACAGAAAATTCTTGAATTACGTGTCTTGATCAAAAAAAGGACGTTTCCTACAAGGGGTGGGGAGAGGGACTACAAAAACTATATCTTGGCAATAAAAACTATTTCGGCAATAAAAAACGCTGCCGAGGCAGCGTTTCATCGTTTCGTTTGGTATCTCGGACAACAGGAATAAAAATCAGTTAGCTGCGCGAACTGCTACTTAGCACTCGTCGCCCATCACGATAACGCTTATTCCAATAATCTTCATTTAGGCTCGATATTGTCACACCGACACTGGTCGATGCATGTACAAACTTGTCGTTACCTAAATAGATACCAACGTGGCGGCCAGTCGATCCTGCTCGGAACAGTACCAAATCACCGGGGCGCAACTTAGTACGTTGGATTTTTTTGCCAAGATCCTGCTGCTCAGATGTTGAGCGTGGCAAATCCATACCAAATTGTTCACGGAAAGTCGTTTGTACAAACGCAGAACAATCAATACCACGTTTGCTGCTACCGCCTAAACGATAACGAACACCTTTCCACCCTGCATACTGTTCTAAAATCTTCGACTTGACGTCAACGTTGCGCACCATTGCTTCGAATTCATCCTGAGAGGCTTGCAGTAAAAGCCCATCTTTGTCATTAACTGCACGCATCTCAGTTTGCGTATTATGTAAGTTCGAAGTCTGTGGTGAACTACATGCGGATAACATTACCGCTGCTGCAACTGCAGGAATGACCCGCAGAATATATCTCATAATAGGTTGAGACTTGACCATTGTTGTTGTTTTCCCTTGCTGTCCTTACGACGGATGTCGCTACCAAAATGCCAAACGAATCGAGATTATTGATTGTGGTCAGATGAGACAATCACTTAACCAAATAAATGTGCAGGAACGCACAATATAAATCAGACTAAGGGTGAAATGCCGGTATCCGAGCACAAACGTTTTTGAGATTACCGTAATGATTAATAAAAGGCGAGAGCTTTTATGCCCATAATTTTACAAAATGTTAATGTTACATAATGTAATATTATATATTAAAAGCGGATAGCTGAATTTGTAGCCGTTTGGTGATAATAAATGAGTGAAAGCGTTAATTACTGATAGAGCAAAAAATAGGCTTTTTTGCTCTATCATAAAGCAGAATTCGGGTTACCGACTTTTTGAACCCGGCAGATTCCGGTTAATGACATCAATGAGTTTGTCGCTGAGCGGTGTCAGTAATATCCAACTCATCCCCACCAAAACAATTGAGAGCGATCCGACTGCAATATCAGTAAACCAATGTGCGCCAATCATTATTCGTGGCATGGAAAAGAGAACCACAATTAGCAGGGCGATAGCAAAGGCACCCCGGGAAAAATAGCGCAGCATAAAACAGGCAAAAATCATCAGCATCATACCGTGGTCGCCGGGGAAGCTATCGCTTGATGCATCTTTGGTGGGTATGCCGGTTAACTCGCTGACGCGGTTAATATTTTCAAAGGTCAGAGTCGGGCTGGGATGCGAAACAGGCAGTAAGTGACCGAGTTGGTTGAGGATAACGGCTGTTAGCAGCATAACAAATCCCGTGACGATCAACCGACGTCGGCCTGCGGTGTTCTCTTTCATATAGAAGTACAAATAAAGCAGCCCCATGCAAATCAGGGAAATAACATCAAAGGCCCGATTGTTGGTGATCGCTACCAAATGCAGAAATGGAGGGCTGGACAGCAAATGTTGGTTAAAATAGAAGAATATGGCTGAATCTATTTTAAACCAAAAACCGTGGTTTGCTGGAAGATACCAAGAGAAAAACAGGGCTATTCCAAGTAAATTGAGCAGTAGTATTGTCGGCAAATTACGACGGGTCATGCGATGGCCTTTAATCTATAAATTGTCAGTGTAACAACGGTGCAGTAAATAAATTTGGGCGTATTATACCCCTTTGTGTAGTCGAATCCTGAGTAATTCATGCTGTAATGAATTCCAGTCAGGGTCAGTTGTGCTAATGAGTTCAATCCGGCTATCAAGTGGGGGGGGCCTGGCGAGTTTCAATTTTCAAGTCATGCCCTTGGCGGTTAACCACCAGAGTACCCTCAGGAATGCGCATCACGCCTTTTATACGTGCTACCGGATTTAATCGCACCCACTCTAATAATGGCACTGTGTCAAATACGGTATCGGCATTAAATATCCAACCACAACTCAGATAACCTTGACCCTGATTAAGGGCGCGACGCCAAGGTTCGTTAGCTTTCAAGCTCAATGCGGCTAATCCTTTTTGTCGTGTTGAGCTGTGATGATGTGCGCCGTCGGGTAATTCATCATTATTACTGTGCGGTATATCCAGCAGAGCAATATCAATCTTCCCTTGTTCTGCATAATAGAGTGGGCGTGATACTGGTTGTTGTTCATGCCATTGCTTTAATACTGCATAATCCATCTCGCTATAGGCATCTTGTTTATTTGCCACGAGAACATCGGCTGCGGCCAATTGGTCACGAAAATTTTCATTCTCGGTATAGCGAGGCTCACTTAACTGGCGTGCATCCAATAGTGCCAGAGTGGCATGCAGCGAGATCCACGGTTGATAAATATCCGAGGTTAATAAAGACAGAATCTGTTTTGGATGTCCCAACCCCGTTGGTTCAATCAGTAACCGATCTAGCTTTGCTTGTTGTAGCAACATATTCAAACCGACTTGCATGGGTAATCCATTGACACAACACATGCACCCACCGGGTATTTCTTTTAATACCGCACCACTATCAGCCAATAGCGCTCCATCAATACCGATTTCGCCGAATTCATTGACCAGAACCGCCCATTTTTCATGTTCCGGTTTTTGCGACAATAAATGGCGAATGGTGGTGGTTTTGCCACATCCCAAAAAGCCGGTAATCAAGTTTGTTTTTGTCATCAGAAGTCTCCGATATTAATTTTTTTAATGCCCTATTAAGTTTAAGGCCATTGGTGCCGTAGTTATATACAGAGGATATAACACTGAGTCGGCTTATTTTGAAACGAAAAAAGCCAAAACACAGAGTATTTCCTAGGGGACTTAGGAACGGCGCCTAATGGTTATATCAAGTTAGGAAATATAATTTGTCTCATCGAGGGATTTTAGTGAGTTATTGAAAGAGTAGCGCTATAAAAAATGCTCTATCATTTCCATTGCTCAGCTTGGAATCCTCTATCATTTAAAATGACAGTTATGAGAGTCGAGGTAGTTATGAGCAAATATCGGATGCAGATTATATTAGCAATATTGTTTTCATGGACAATATCTTTTGCCGCAAGTAGCGCACAGTCTACCTTGTCGGTGAGTGGAACAATTACATTTTCCGGAGCTATTGTAGAAAGCCCATGTGATACCTCATTTTCTGATCAAACGATAACAACCCGCTGTTATCGCAATGGTGAAACACTGACTCAACGACAAACACTCTCACGTAATATGTCTCTGACTTCTCGGTTACCCAATCAGTTGGCGTCTTCAAATCTGGAATGGTTGAATCCGCAACGTAGTTTGGGAATTTTGACCGTTACTTACCTCTAATGCTACAAACTCAATTAATCATCCTATAAACACGGCTTATTACACTGATAAGCCGTGTTAGTTTTTCGGATGTTTTCTTCTTCATTGAAATTGTTTGACCGCAATGAAATTGTTTGACCACATGATATACTGATTGTTATTCAGACACCCTTTGGTCAGGCCAATTTAGCGTTTTTAATGCTAATACCTGATGCAGGAAATAAGGTTATGCGGTTATATCAGGAAGTCGGCAGTCAGCTGCGAGAAGCAATTATCAGTGGGCAATACAATTTAGGTGATCGTTTACCGCCTGAGCGTGATATTGCCGAAAACTTCAGCGTCAGCCGCAGTGTGGTGCGTGAAGCATTGATTATGCTGGAGCTGGAAAAATTAGTGGAAGTACGCAAGGGCTCCGGCGTCTATGTGGTGAATGTTCCCGATAGGCTCGTAAATGGGGAGTCTGTCGTGTCCGCCGACAGTGGTTATGGCCCATTTGAGCTGTTGCAGGCTCGCCAATTATTGGAAAGCGAAGTCGCTGCTTTTGCTGCTATGCAAGCGACTAAAGCAGACATCATCAAAATGCGCCAGGCCATCGAGCAGGAAAAAACCGCTTTAGATGCTGGTGCTGTGGATGAAAGTGCAGATGAGCTATTTCACTGCCTGCTGGCCCAATCGACGCAAAATAGTGTATTGGCAAATATGGTTGCAGAGGCATGGCAGGCGAGAAAAACCAGCGCCATGTGGCAGGGGGCGCACAGTCATACCCTTGATTTCAGTTACCGTTGGCAATGGATGGAAGATCACCAAAAAATCCTGCAAGCGGTGCTACGCCGCGATAGCAAAGCAGCCAAGCAAGCCATGTGGCAGCATTTGGAAAATGTAAAATTGAAATTGCTTGAAATCTCGGATGCTAACCATCCCGATTTTGATGGTTATTTGTTTGAGTCTGCGCCATATCAACTCGAAGAGTAATTTACCCTGCGGCTTTGAAGCTAGATGGGGGCTGCGTTCGTTACTCGGCCCGTCCATGGGCCTCGCCTCTGCGAGGCCGCTGCAAGCAGCGTTCAAATCGGTTCCTGACCGATTTGTCACCCGAATCACTTACTTGTGTAAGCTCATCGGGATTTGTTTGCTTGCCGCCTACCTGTAACTTCAATGACTTTGGGTAAACCCTGCGGCTTTGAAGCTAGAATGAGGGCTGCGCTCACTGTTCTGGTGGATTTAAGCAGCCTCATTCTTGAGGCTCCTCCTGTTAGCCCACTAAATTAACCCTGCTGAGCCAAACTTTTTACCGTTTCTTTCGCGCCAACCTGTTTCAGGCTGAGATAAGCTTCTGTTACGGCTTGAACAAATTCGGGTTGTTGTGGTAAGGATTCACCAAACAGTGATTTTAATGACAATAAACTCTGCACTCTGGCAACCCCATCTTCGCTATTCTCAACGCAGGTTTTAAAGCTATCCACCATTGGGTCACGAATATCAATAGATTGCCCGTTATCATCTACACCGCTCACATAACGCATCCAACCCGCGATACCCAATGCCAGGCAACGATATGGGCCGCCATTTTGTAAATGCCAACGCACTGAATCCAGCATCCGTTGTGGCAATTTCTGGCTGCCGTCCATAGCGATTTGCCAGGTGCGGTGTTTCAATGATGGATTGCTATAACGTTCAATCAACTGGTCAGCATAAGCATTCAGATCAATACCGGTGACGCGCAATGTTGGAGCTTGTTCTGTCATCATCAGGCGACGCGCGGTCAACCGATAATTTTCGTCTGCCATGCAGTCATTAATATGCTGATAACCGGCCAGATACCCCAGATAGGAGAGGTAAGAATGGCTACCGTTTAGCATGCGCAACTTCATTTCTTCAAATGGCAACACATCATCAACTAACTGTACCCCAGCGACTTGCCAGTCAGGACGACCTGCTACAAATTTGTCTTCAACCACCCATTGAATAAACGGTTCACAGGCAATACCGCAAGCATCGGCCACACCCAACGTATCGGCTATCTCTTGTAATGTTTCTGGGGTCGCAGCCGGAACAATGCGATCGACCATGGTATTAGGGAAAGTGACATTCTGTTCTATCCAGCTTGCCAACTCTGGGTCGCGGGCTGTTGCCAGACCCAGTACCGCGTTTTTCACCACATGGCCATTTTCTGGAATGTTATCGCATGACAGCACAGTAAACGGCGGCAGTCCGCGTAAGCGCCGTAATCGCAGCGCTTCAACCAGAATACCAGGGGCGGAAGTGGGAGCATCAGGGATAGCGAGGTCGGCGCGGACAAATTCATTTTGCAGATCCAGTTGGCCGGTACCCGGCTCAATGCAATAACCTTTCTCCGTAATGGTCAGCGACACTATCGCCACTTGTGGTTCGGCCAATTTTTCCAGCACCTGCATAACGCCGTCTAAGCGGGCATGCACCGATTCACATACCGAGCCAACGACAATGGCTTGATTGCTTTGCGCGCCTTTTTCCAATACGGAGAAGAGGTGGTCTTGTTGGCGCAAGTTTTGAATCAAGACATCAGCACCAAACAAGCTGACTTCGCAGATACCCCAGTCGCCTCCCTGTTTATTTAATACTCTGTCAGTCAATAGTGCCTGATGAGCGCGGTGAAATGCGCCAAAACCGAGGTGAACAATGCGGCTTTTCAGTGCAGTTCTATCATAAGCAGGTTGCTGTACGGTATCGGGAAGGCGGCTGTTGGCAATAGTGTTCATTCGTGGCTCCAGAATCATTCACCCCATGGATATAACAAAGGGGATTGCGATAAAAGGTGTTAGATAAAAAGTTGTTAGACCAGTTTCGTTTGGCTTCTATAGGAAAAAGCCACACCATACTGACCGTTTTCTTTTGCTTGTTGCCATACAATTACGGCTTGCAGTGTAAAGCCATATGACAGAAAATAAAATTGGTAAGTCCAATATTGATTATATTCGTGAAGTGGATCAACCAATGAGGTTTTGTTTTTTGACACGCAGCGCTTAAAGAGTAAGGATAAAGCTGAGTGATACCTCTTGGAAATCGGTATAACAACATTGTCTGTATAAAAACATGGTCGGTATAAAAACATGGTCTGTATAAAAGCATTCGTGGGATAACCGCATTAGTCGGTATAACAAAATTGTATGCACCTGAACAGTTTACGTAGAAGGTAAAAATAAATGGAACAAACATGGCGTTGGTATGGCCCAAATGATCCGGTGTCGTTAGATGATGTCCGTCAGGCTGGTGCGACCGGAGTAGTGACTGCATTACACCATATCCCGAATGGTCAAGTCTGGCCGGTGAGTGAAATCAAACAGCGTCAGGCTGAAATTGCGGCTAAAGGGTTGGTATGGTCGGTGGTGGAAAGTGTACCGATTCATGAGGAAATAAAAACTCATAGCGGTAATTACGATCAACATATTGAAAACTATCAACAAACCCTGCGTAACCTTGCCGAATGCGGCATTGATATCGTGTGCTATAACTTCATGCCGATATTGGACTGGACACGTACCGATCTGGAATATCAATTGCCGGATGGTTCCAAGGCACTGCGCTTTGACCAGATAGCCTTTGCTGCTTTCGAGCTGCATATCCTGAAACGCCCCGGTGCGGAGAAGGATTACACCGCTGAAGAGCAAGCACAGGCGAAAGCTTACTTTGACGCGATGACCGAGGCTGATATTGCCAAGTTGACAGGCAATATCATTGCGGGTCTACCCGGCGCTGAAGAGGGTTATACGCTGGATCAATTCCGTGCGCGTTTAGCCGAGTATGATGGCATCGATAAAGCGCAACTACGTGAAAATATGGCATATTTCCTGCGTGCGATTATACCGGTTGCTGAACAGGTTGGCCTGCGTATGGCGGTACATCCGGATGATCCACCGCGCCCAATTCTTGGCCTGCCGCGTATTGTTTCCACGATTGAAGATATGCAGTGGCTAAAAGAGACCGTTGACAGCATCCATAATGGTTTCACTATGTGTACCGGCTCTTATGGTGTCCGTGCAGATAATGACTTGGTGAAGATGATCGAGACTTTTGGCGATCGTATTCACTTCACTCATTTGCGTTCGACTTGCCGCGAAGGGAACCCAAAAACCTTCCATGAAGGTGGTCACTTGCAAGGTGATGTCGACATGTACTCTGTGGTTAAAGCGATTTTAACTGAAGAGCAACGTCGTCAGGCTGCCGGAGATATGCGCCCGATTCCGATGCGACCAGACCACGGCCACCAAATGCTGGATGATTTACATAAGAAAACCAATCCGGGCTATTCCGCGATTGGTCGGTTGAAAGGGTTAGCAGAAGTTCGCGGTGTGGAGTTAGCGCTCAAACGCACCTTCTTCCCAGAGCTAAAGTAACCCGTCATATTTCAATATATTAAGGGCCGAAAATCGGCCCTTAATTATTGTATATCCAAACTATACTCAATAGATTTCAAGATGTAGGAAGGCGGCCAGCAAGCAAATCCCGATGAGCTTACTCAAGTAAGTGATTCGGGTGAGCGAGAGCAGCCAACACACCTACAACTTGAAAGATGAAGAGTATTAGTCTGCACGCCCCATATAGCGGCGCTCTGCAATATGAATACGGATTTTCTCGCCAGGGCTGATATATTCTGGTACCTGAATAGATAAACCGGTGCTCATTACTGCCGGTTTGTTACGGGCACTGGCTGACGCACCTTTAATGCTCGGCGCGGTTTCAACAATTTCCATATCAACAGTCTGTGGCAATTCTAACGCCAGCAATTGACCGTCCATGGTCAGAACTTGCATCCCCGGCATCCCACCTTCAGGAATAAACAACAGTTCTTCTTCAATCTGCTCTTTTTTGAAGTTGTATGGGGTGAAATCTTCGTCATCCATAAAGACGTATTCGTCGCCATCGATATAAGAGAAATTCACACTGCGGCGCGTCAAAGTGATGGTATCGAGGATCTCATCACCTTTAAAACGCTCTTCAACTTTTAAACCGGTACGCACATCAGAAAAACGCATTTTATATAAAGTGCTGGCACCACGGGCACTTGGGCTTTGCACGTCGATATCTTTCACCAGCAGTAATTTGCCGTTGAGGTTGACCGCCATACCGCGTTTTATTTCGTTAGCTCTTGCCATTTATTAACCGCCAATCAGGATTGAAGATAAGTTGCGACAAGTTACTCGTGCCGCGTGATTCAGGCAAGGAGATAGCGCAAAAAAGAGTAAGATTTTCGTGACAAAATCGGCCTTATGCATACACCGGTAACAGACCCATTAATGCTGCAATATGAGCCACAGCATTGATCAAGCCAAACAGGATAATAAAGCCAATCATAAAGCGCCCACCCGGTGCGCGATAACTCGCTTGTGGGAAGCGTTTACGACTAGCGCGTGCCATTAATGCTGGAACAATAACTGCCCAAATGGTGGCGGCTAAACCAGCAAAGCCAATGGCGTAGAGAAAGCCATTTGGGAACAGCAGCGCCCCGACAGTGGGTGGAACAAAAGTGATGAGTGCTGATTTGGTACGCCCACCGCGGTCATCGGTGAATTTAAAGAAATCAGCAATAAAGTCGAACAAACCAAGGGATACCCCAAGGAATGAGCTGGCCAATGCCATATAAGAGAAGGCATTTAGCAGTTGGCTGGTGGCTTGACTGGCAGAGACAGTATCCATCTGTTTCAGCAGGCTACCAATGTTACCGCCATCAGCAATAACTTGTTTGAATGCATCCCGGGCAATATTGCCCTGAATGGCATATTGCCACAGGATATAAATGACCAACGCTATCAACGTACCGTATAGCAAGCTGCGCACCACCGCTTTACCATCTTTATGGTAGTACTTCACCAACCCCGGCACATTACCGTGGTAGCCAAAGGAGGTCAGTAAGTAGGGTAGTGCGGCTAATGCATAGGGTAAATAACTGGCATTGCTATCAGTCTGATTGAACAAAACCGCGCTTTCCACATGGCTAAACATATCACCGACAGACATGACGAATGTAATTACCATTCCGCCGATCAATATGGTGCTTAAGCGGTCGACCGCGCGGGTGGATAACCAGACAATAAATGCCACCAAAACGGCAAAGATAAAGCCAGCACTGGTTTGGCCAATACCTGCAATGTTTTCCAACGTATGAGTAATAATTGACCCACCGGCTGAAATATAGGCGTAAGTCAGAATATAGAGCACAAAAGTGATAGATACGCCATTAATGGAGCTCCATACCTTACCCAGCAGATCTTGCACCATGGTGTGGAAACTGGCCCCACTTGGGTAGTTCAGATTGGCTTCCAGAATCATCAAGCCGGAAATCAGCATGCACGCCCACGTATAAATCAGCAGCATCACTGAGCCGCTGAACCATACCCCCGCCGTCACGATAGGAATTGAGAACATCCCCGCGCCCACAGCAGTACCGGCGACTATCATTGCGCCGCCGAGGACGGAGGGGCGTGATATAGGTTGGGATACTTCCATCGACATTTAATTCGACTCCATGACTTAGAGAATAAAATAAGGTGGCTAATAGCTCTTCTGTACTAGCTCAATGATACGCGGTGGCGATGAAACTGTAAACAGATGAATATGCTTATGCGGCTAGTTTGGTCAGTGGTTAGTCTTGGTTCGGTGTTTGGTTGTAATTGAATATCGCCCGAACAAGCATTTTTCAGGTTAAAAAGTAAACTGAAAGTGATCGGGTGAGGTGGTGAAGCTGTGTGCTGGATCGGCTATTGAGCGGTTGAGCAAGGATAGTGCTGGTAGTTAACGAGGGGGGTTGCTATTGTCCGCTGTTATTCCACCAGCCTACAGGAGCCTGCTGATGGACTGTCGCTCAGATTGCGGTGCCTGCTGTATTGCTCCTTCAATTTCCAGCCCGATCCCCGGTATGCCATTTGGCAAGCCCGCCAATACCCGTTGCCTGCATTTGGATGACAATATGCGCTGCGGTATTTTCCATTTGCCATCTCGCCCAGCAGTATGCGCCAGCCTGCAAGCATTGCCGGAAATGTGTTTTGATACGCGCGAAAAGGCACTGGTGTATTTGATTAAACTGGAAGCGGATACTGCGCCTTAATCGATCACTGGCTCGGCGAGAAAGCACGGTGAGCCAAGGGTTTACCGCACCTAGGGGCGCTCCGACGGCTTACGCCGTTACGACCCCAACGGCACGATTCCCCTTGGTTCAATTTGTCAGCAATATGAGGGCGATAATAATATTGACCTCAGTTATTCAACCTAAAGACTAAGCCCCAGCCGGAACTGCGTGAGCGGTATTTTTCAGCACTGGCCCGGTGTATTTTTCAATTTCAAGCTGTGCCATCTGCCCACAGTTACCTTGCGCTAAACTGGACGAGCCGATATCGAAAGTCAGGCAATTAATATTACCGTTCTTACAAATTGAACCCGGTACAGACGGCTCGGCGGGATCAAACCATGCCCCTTCGCTTATCCGTACCACGCCTGGCCGCACATCTTCCGTTACCACGGCACCGACCAAAATCTGCCCGCGATCATTAAATGCCCGCACTAAATCGCCGTTCACAATCTGACGTGCGCTAGCATCTTGTGGGCTTATCAGAATGGCTTCGCGATCCGCTACCGCGTACTTTTCGCGCAGTGGTGTGTTATCCAATTGCGAATGCAGGCGGTTGATTGGGTGCGCCGTGTTCAGCGACAGCGGATATTTTTTCGCTTCGGCTCCGCGATACCATTCATGAGGTGGCATCCAGGTTGGGATCCCCTGACAATCGGCATACTCCATTTTGGCGATGGTATCGGAATAGATTTCAATTTTACCCGATGGCGTGCCAAGTGGGTTGAGTAATGGATTCTCACGATAATCGGCAAAACGCACCCACTGCTTGTTGGCCTCGGGAATTGGGAAGCGAATATAGTTATTTGACTCCCAGAACATATCGAAAGGCGGTAGGGCGACACGTGCTGTACGGGCTTGTGACTTCATATCGTCATACATTGATTTCAGCCACTGAGTTTCATCTTTACCCTCGGTAAAGGCATCAATGACCCCCAGCCGAGTGGCCATAGCAGCGAAAATATCAAAATCACTGCGGGCTTCATGCTGTGGCGGGACGCACTGATGCATCGGGAAAACATAAAGCTGCGAATAGTCGCCGCCCATTTCCAAATCGTTGCGTTCATAACTGGTGGTGGCCGGTAACACGATATCGGCATGTTTAGCGGTGGCAGTCCAGTAGGGTTCGTTAACCACGATGGTTTCAGGATGTTGCCAGGCTTTCACCAGATTATTGGTATCCTGATGCTGATGGAAGGTATTCCCGCCAGCCACATAGACCATTTTGACATCGGGGTAGGTCACTTTGGTGCCATTGAAATCAATGGTTTTGCCCGGATTCGCCAGACACTCGGCAATGCGCGCTACCGGAATCGGTGATGGCGAGTTCTTCGGTGCATTCCCGGCAGAAATCCCCGGTAAAATACCGCCTTTCGCCGTTGGGCTACCACCGGAAGAGTAGTGGTAGCTGAAACCAAAGCCGCCACCCGGCAAACCAATTTGGCCGAGCATCGAGGCAACCGTCACCAGCAGCCAGTGCTGTTGCTCACCGTGGTGTTGGCGCTGAATCCCCCAACCGCCCATGATCATGGTGCGCTGCTTCGCCATATCGCGTGCCAGTTGGCGTATTACGTCAGCATCGACACCACTGATATCTGCCGCCCATTCTGCTGTCTTCGGCTGGCCGTCGGTTTCCCCTAACAGATAAGCCTGGAATTTATCGAAACCAATGGTATAGGTTTTGATAAAGTCGGGATTGTGTAGCTTTTCAGTGAGTAAGGTGTGGGCAATGCCAATGAGCATCGCGCTGTCGGTATAAGGGCGCGGGGCAATCCATTGGGCATTAGTGAATTTGGCGCTGTCGTTATGAACCGGGTCAATGCTAATGACTTTGGTGCCTTTCTTCTTCAGCGCTTCAAAGCCAGTTTGGCCAACGTGATCCGGAACGTTCCAACTATTTTTCAGCGTGATCATTGGGTTACACCCCCATAGGATCACCAGCTCGCTATTATCCACTACGTTAGGCCAGGCAGTTTGTTGTTCGTAAACCTCCATTGACCCCATGACATGAGTCATGATCACCTGTGCGGCACCGGTGGAATAGTCACCGGCATAACCGAGGAACCCACCACTCAGGTTCATTAAACGTTGCAGCAAAGTGCGGCTGTTGTGCAGCATACCGACACTTTTCCAGCCATAAGAACCGGCATACAGCGCTTGTGGGCCGTGGTCTTTTTGTACCCGTACTATTTCGTTGCACACCAGTTCTGTAGCTTTGTCCCAACTGACGCGCACCCATTCATCGCGGCCACGTAGTTCGGTATGGCTGCCGGGGCCACCTTCCAACCAGCTTTTGCGCACCATCGGATATTTGATGCGGTTCTCCGCATGCACTTGATAAGGAGCCATAGTGATCAGGTCATTTGGCCACGGATCATCTTTGACCGGCTGCACGCCGACCATACGTCCATTTTCGACGATAGCCTCAAAGGCTCCCCAATGCGCGCCGGTCAGAATACCTTTCTGTGCCTGACGTAGTGCCAGAAACTGCGGTAATGCCTGGCTGATAGCTTGCGCCAACGCTGATTTTGGCCACAGGCCACCTATCAGAGGCAATGCGGCCAGCGCACTGGTGCCCAATAAGAAGCGACGGCGGCTCATTTGCAAGGGTTGTTGTTCGTATTTAGTCATTTTCGCCTCTTATTTACAGCTTGGCCGGCATATCACTGGCATGCTTTTGTACATATTGTGTCATCACGCGTAACTGTTCCTGAGTCAGGGAGGTACGTGGTGCCATGCCTTTGATTACCCCAATCCATTGGTTCGCATTGAAGCGGTCGAGCGCGGTTAAACCGTGGCAGCCAGTGCAGTTAGCCGACATCATATCAGCGGCATAGCGCCAGATTTTCTGTTGATCATCAACCAGTTGTTTCTTCGGTAACCACACCTGAAGCGCAACCTGATGCCAGACCAAATTTGTTTCCGGGTCAGTTTGGGTATTTAATGTTTTCAGCGCTTTTTGTGCATCTTCGCCCAGTAACACACTCAAAATGCGTTTCCCTTGAGCGGCATAGAACACTTCTGCCACGCCTTCTTGCTGCCAGCCTTTCACATCCACCAATACCTGATCACCTTGCTGTTTCACCACTTCAACTTCAGTCGATGGCATCAGGTTACCGGCGTTATGGCTGTCACCGGCGTTCATAAAGAACGGCTCAGTGGCGATGGTATACAGGGTGGTGGCGGTTGCTGGGGTTTGTGCTGCTGCGGTGGCCAATTCGGCGGCACCGGCCTGAGTCACTTCACTCATGTCAGGCAGGATATGGGCCACACCTTTATGGCAATCAATACAGGTTTCACCCTTTTTGATGGCGACAGGGTGCTGAATCCGTGCTTCAGCACTTTGCCCAGTGATATCCATGGCATCAAAGCTGTGGCACGAGCGGCAGGTTGCTGAGTCGTTTTCTTTCAGCGTTTTCCACACCGATTGGGCCATCGCGAGTTTATGGGCTTCATATTTCTCTGGTGTATTAATGGTACCAACCATTTCACCGTAGATATCTTTTACCGCGCGGATTTTGGTCCACAGATAATCCAGCGGCTCATGAGGCACGTGGCAGTCAGCACATTCAGCGCGGATACCTTTGGTGTTTTGGAAGTGGACGCTACCTTGATATTCAGCCAGTGGCTGCTGCATGGTATGGCAGGAGACGCAGAACGCGGTATCACTGGTTTTATGGAAGACAGTGGCAGTTCCTGCGAGGAGCGCGGCACCGATAATAATGCCGATCAGCAGAATCCATAACCATCCCCACCGGCGTCTTTTCACGAAGCCAGTTTGTTTTTTGCTCATAATTGCACCCACATAAGATATATAATAATTATTGTTAAAACAGACGAATCAAATGCACGACTGGATAAAATGCCAGATAATCTGCCAACAGAGCCTTATCTATCAGCGATAAGCCTTTCCCATAAAATAAGTGGGTCTATTGTAGGGAGGTTTTCTGTTGATGACTAACTCTATAAGGTTATTTAGCAATATTAGTTCAAATTGCTGAATATAAATGTGATGAATGGATGAATTTTTGTGAGATAGCACATATAACCAGCTGATTTTACTGGTTATATATTTTGTTATACAGCGCTATTTTTTAGTCGTAGGGGAAGTAAAACTGCTGATTCAACCATAAATCGATAGCATGACGGCTGGCTTCAAAATGGGGTTCGGGTAATGCGTGCGGACTACACCACAACCATTGCTGACATTTATCCGGTTCTTTCAGCTCAGGTTGTCCGCCGGGGTGTTGTGCCAGCAAACAAACCGAAACTGTATGTTTACCTTCTTCACGCCAGGTCGCCAGGTTATTGCACAAACCAATAACTTTCATCTCATTGATATTTAAACCTGTTTCTTCAAATATCTCCCGCTGCGCTGCTTGTTCAAAAGATTCGCCAGCCTCCATATGACCACCGGGAATGGACCAGTAAGGCGCATGCTGACTGCTGCGTTTGCCCAACAGTACCTCACCTTGTTGATTGATAATAATAACGCCAACACCGACAACAACTGACATTGTTTAGCTCCTTTGATATGAGTATCAGCAACTGTCAGCAACTGTCAGCAAATGGGGCTATTTTATTGCTGACAGAAACCCGTTAAAGACGAAAATGTGCGGAGTGTCAAAAATCCATCAAGAATAAAAGCAGAAAACTTGCATATATTCTGTGTCGGAAACACACTCCTTGAAACGTTTCAGCGTTATCTCGTCACCAGATGATAAAGGGTAACGCTCCTTTTTCTCACTAAAGCTGAAACGATTCAATTCAGCAAGAGAGGAGATATAATGTTCCAGTTATCGACGCAAGATATCCATCTGGCTGCCCAAGCAGACAGCAAAAACGAAGCTATCACTCAAGTGGCCGCGGCTCTCACTCAAGCTGGCAATGTTGCTGCCGGCTATCTTGATGGGATGCTAGCCCGCGAGCAGCAAACCTCGACCTATTTGGGTAATGGTATTGCTATCCCACATGGTACCACTGATACCCGCGACCTGGTGCTGAACACCGGCGTTCAGGTTTTCCAATTCCCGCAGGGTATTGCCTGGGGCGAAGATCAAACCGCCTATATTGTTATCGGCATTGCAGCACGCTCCGATGAACATCTGGCATTATTGCGCCAACTGACGCACGTATTAAGTGACGATGCGGTTGCCGCGCAGTTGGCAAAAACGACCTCAGCTGAAGAATTACGCAGCTTGCTGATGGGTGAGAGAAAAACCGCTGAATTCCATTTTGACACTTCACTCATCGCCCTTGATGTTGCGGCTGACAACTTGATCACGCTGCAAGCACTGAATGCGGGCCGTTTACAGCAAATCGGGGCTGTTGATGCGCACTTTGTTAGTGATGTGATTACTCGTGAACCGCTGAATCTGGGGCAGGGGATCTGGCTGAGTGACAGCACCGAAGGTAATTTGGCCAGTGCTGCGACAGTCAGCCGCCCGGCAAGCGCTTTTGAACATAACGGGGAGAAAGTTGCCCTATTGCTGACACTGTCAGTGGTTGATGATCAGCCATTTTCGGTGCTGAACTATCTCAGCGACTTGCTATTGGCGAAGAAAGCTGACCTATTGCTGAACGCCGATGCTGCCGCACTGCTGGCTTTGCTGACCAGTGAATATATTGAACAAAATGAAGTACTAAGCGCTGAGTTTGTTGTTCGTAACGAACATGGGTTACATGCGCGCCCAGGGACGATTTTAGTCAATACAATCAAACAGTTTACCAGTGAAATCACCGTAACCAATCTGGACGGCACCGGTAAACCCGCTAATGGACGTAGTCTAATGAAAGTTGTGGCTCTAGGGGTTAAAAAAGGGAATCGTCTGCGCTTTACCGCCAGCGGTGAAGATGCACAAGCCGCGCTGGATGCCATTGGTGCAGCTATCGCCGCCGGTCTGGGCGAGGGGGCAGCATGAGCAGAAGAGTCGCCACCATCACATTGAACCCGGCTTATGATCTGGTGGGCTTTTGCCCGGAAATCGAACGCGGTGAAGTGAATCTGGTAAAAACTGCCGGTCTGCATGCGGCGGGTAAAGGTATTAATGTTGCCAAGGTACTGAAAGACTTAGGTATTGATGTCACAGTTGGCGGTTTCCTCGGCAAAGATAACCAAGATGGCTTCCAGCTTTTATTTAGCGAATTGGGTATCGCCAACCGTTTTCAGGTAGTGCCGGGGCGTACTCGCATTAACGTTAAACTGACCGAAAAAGATGGCGAAGTGACTGACTTTAACTTCTCCGGCTTTGAAGTCACCAAACCGGATTGGGATCGTTTTGTAACTGACTCATTGAGCTGGTTGGGGCAGTTCGACATGGTAGCGGTCAGCGGTAGCTTGCCTGCGGGGGTGAATCCCGATGACTTTACCGACTGGATGAAGCGCCTGCGCTCTCAGTGCCCGTGCATAATTTTCGACAGCAGCCGCGAAGCCTTGGTTGCGGGTCTGAAAGCTTCACCGTGGTTGGTGAAACCTAATCGTCGTGAACTGGAAATTTGGGCTGGTCGCCCGTTACCTGAACTGGGTGACGTGGTGGAAGCCGCACATGCACTGCGCGATCAGGGAATTGCCCACGTGGTGATTTCTCTCGGGGCTGAAGGTGCGTTGTGGGTTAATGCCTCTGGTGCCTGGTTGGCAAAACCCCCGGCTTGCGAGGTGGTCAGCACTGTCGGTGCCGGTGACTCGATGGTGGGTGGACTGATTTATGGATTGTTAATGCGCGAATCCAGTGAGCATACCTTGCGCCTGGCAACCGCCGTCGCGGCTTTGGCTGTCAGCCAGAGCAATGTGGGTATTACGGATCGCCCACAACTGGCAGCCATGATGGCGAAAGTGGACCTGAAACCCTTTAATTGATCTCCGGAGGCGAAATGAAAACGCTACTAATAATAGACAGTTCGCTCGGGCAGGCCAGAGGCCACCTTGCGTCACTGATGTTGGGTGCTGCGGCGGCAAAAGCAGGACTGAGCTGGGTTGAGAAGGCGGCAGATGCAGAACTGGTGATTGTGGCCGGGCAAGCAATCCCGGCTGACAGTGCGCTGAACGGCAAAAACCTGTATCTCGGTGATGTGGAAAAAGCGGTGCGTGATCCTGAAGGCTTTCTGGCCCAGGCAATTGCGCAGGCCAAACCTTATCAGGCTGCCGTTGCAGCCGCGCCAGTCGCCGCATCAACGACCGGCCCGAAACGTATTGTGGCGATTACTGCCTGTCCAACAGGTGTAGCTCATACCTTTATGGCGGCTGAAGCCATTGAAAGTGAAGCGAAAAAACGTGGTTGGTGGGTAAAAGTTGAAACGCGCGGTTCCGTTGGTGCGGGCAATGCTATTACGCCGGAAGAAGTGGCTGCGGCCGATTTGGTGATTGTGGCGGCTGACATTGAAGTGGATTTGGATAAGTTTGCGGGCAAACCTATGTACCGCACCACCACTGGCTTGGCGCTGAAGAAGACCGCGCAGGAGCTGGACAAAGCACTGGTGGAAGCGGAAGTTTATCAACCAAAAACCGGCAGCAGCACTGGGGTTAAGAAAGCAGAAACCGGCGGCCCGTATCGCCATCTGCTGACCGGTGTCTCTTACATGTTGCCAATGGTGGTGGCCGGTGGTCTGTGTATCGCGCTCTCGTTTGTGTTCGGTATTAAAGCCTTTGAAGTGAAAGGCACACTGGCTGCGGCTTTGATGCAAATTGGTGGCGGTTCGGCCTTCGCCCTGATGGTACCGGTATTAGCCGGTTTCATTGCTTTCTCCATCGCTGACCGCCCGGGCCTGACGCCGGGTTTGATTGGCGGTATGTTGGCGGTGAGCACTGGTGCCGGCTTCCTTGGCGGTATCATTGCCGGTTTCCTGGCCGGTTATGTCGCCAAAGCGATCAGCACCAAATTACATTTACCGCAAAGTATGGAAGCGCTTAAACCGATATTGATCATCCCGCTGGTCGCCAGCTTGATTGTCGGTTTGGTGATGATTTATGTGGTCGGCACGCCGGTGGCTAAAATCATGACTGGCCTGACTAACTGGCTGCAATCTATGGGTACAGCGAACGCGGTACTGCTGGGTGCCATCCTCGGTGCCATGATGTGTACCGACATGGGTGGGCCGGTGAACAAAGCGGCTTACGCCTTTGGGGTGGCACTGTTGAGTTCTTCAGTTTATGCGCCGATGGCGGCCATTATGGCGGCGGGGATGGTTCCACCGCTGGCGATGGGGCTGGCAACACTGCTGGCGCGGCATAAGTTCGACAAAGGTGAGCAGGAGGGGGGCAAAGCCGCGTTGGTATTGGGCTTGTGCTTTATCTCTGAAGGGGCGATTCCGTTTGCGGCCCGTGACCCAATGCGCGTCTTGCCGTGCTGTATTGCGGGTGGCGCATTAACTGGTGCTCTGTCAATGGCCTTCGGCGCGCAACTGATGGCACCACACGGCGGTTTGTTCGTGCTGTTGATCCCAGGGGCCATTCATCCAGTGCTGTTATATTTGGTGGCGATTATTGCCGGTACCGTCTTAGCCGGTGGCCTGTACGCGATGCTAAAACGCCCTGATGCGGTCGTGGCAAAAGTGGCATAAGCATTATTAGATATACAGATAAAGATTATTAATCAGTGCCAGTCAGTTAAAATGTTGACTGGCATTTTTTATATTTTCTATAATTATTACAGTGGATTAATAAACTAGGATTAGGTGCATATTGCATTATTAATGGATCATAATGATGGCGAAAAATTAAGCGCCGTTTGGGTTTGGTTTAAGTTTGTTGCGTAAAATATCGATCCGCCAGTAATCATCTGGTTAGTCATTCAGTAACTTCAAGATTAAAAGTTAAAAGGAGGGGGGGTGAGTAGCTCTGTTGTTTTAGATAAATTAAAAAATGTGCTTATGATTAATAATGAAGCACATGCTTTATCAAAGAATGAAGTGCTGCTGGAATATCTCTATTTACGTGGCGGTGAAGTGATTCCTCGCGATGAATTAATCAGTCATTGCTGGCCTGATCGAGTCGTTTCTGCGGTTTCATTGCCGGTAGCGATAAAGCATATCCGTGATGTATTACGTAAAGCTACCTTAAATGAGGTGATTAAAACCCATAAAAGTGTCGGCTATAGTTTGCAGAAAGATAGCCTTGAACTGGTTATATACAGCCTGGCATATGAGCAACCAGCAAATAACCTGGCATTAAACCATGTTGCCGCTGATGAGAATATTGATGTCCAACGCCAGCCACAGCAATCTACCAAAGTGCGTCAAAGGTTTCGCCATAATTATGCTGGCTACTTTATGGCTATCGCCATTGTTATTGCGATAACACTTTTTATTATTGGTGGGGACGATATTATCTCTATTACTGACAGTCGTACCCACAACACGATTATCACTAATTTACCACCGGTATTAGCTTATACTGCCGCGCCCTTACCTAAGGTTAAAAATAGCCTGATATTTAAAGACGATTTTGGTTCAGTTATTGTTTGTAATAAATCGGAATGTAAATCGCAATGAAAATCAGAACATGGGTTCTCATCACCGTTACCTCGATTATTGTATTATTATTAATCTACAGTTACAAGCACTTATGCTATTACGCCGAAGTAAAATATGGCCCCAATACTGAACATATAGATGTAAGAGTGAGCGGGCTAAAGTTTGAGGTTCTGCACTATATTCTTGATAAGGATTCGCACTTGATTCTGTCAGAAGAGATGTCTGGTGTAAGCCTAAGAAAACCTTGGGGGGAATTTGTATTTTTCCCATTGCACTCATATCAATCGGCACCCAGTGGGCAACCGAAAGGATCGCTAAAGTCATTAGGATCACCTTTATCAGTTTGTATTTATGAAGTCGATAACCAGAAAAAGAATATTGTCAGTTTTTTTCATGGTGATCGCGGGTTTATTGAAATCAATGGTGAAACTATTCACTTGTCTTCGCTATTTTTAGGCTTGCAAGGTAAACATATTCATGCGTCTTATCGTAGCCTGTAACAGTGTTACTTTAGAAATTTCCCTTAATAATCTCCCGTATAAAAGATAAAAAAGCAGGATATCTCGCTGAGCTATCCTGCTTTTTTATGCGTCAGTATTTATTAAATATTAATAATCCATTAATAATTTAATCTTTCCAAAAAACTTGCCAGTATATTCCTCGTCAGTGATGACACCGTTTGCATCATAGGTTAGGTGCCGTTACCGACATTCATTATCGTTATTCATCTTCATACTAATCAATTAATGTGAGATATAAAATGAATATGAAAAAATTTGTTAAAAAACCACTAGCAATTGCTGTGTTAATGTTGGCTAGTGGCGGGATGGTTAATATGGTACATGCAGAACCGACTGTTATTAATAGTAAAGACATCTCTGCAACAAAAACTGTTAAAGAGGGAGGTTCGTTCTCAGTTGAATTCAAGGCTACTGAAAACGAGATTGTGTCAGGCAAATTGGATGCAGATACACCTGCCTTCCATCTGGTAATGTCGGACTCAGGGGAACATAAAGGTTGGAATGTTCGGCCTACCGGTGCATCTGAGGGAGGACAGATGGTTTCTGCAGATGGTACCAGAGTTGACTTACATACAAATGAGCTATCGTGGGATAACGACCACTGGTGGATAGATGACGGTTCTGAGCGTGTGGAAGCGACTTTCTTTCTTGCTGCTGGCGACGAGGTTAAAGCAGGTGAATATCAGTTCACTGGGCGTGTTGAGGAATATGTCGAGTAAGCTCATCAGGCTTAGGAACGTATAGCCTAACTGAGAGGAAAACATGGCAATATGTATTGCCATGTTTTCTGCGTTGTCTATTTTACATACTGGCAGAATGATAATTAAAAATTGATTTATTAAGGAGATGGGATGAAATATAAATTCTCTCACAACTTTATAAGTTATAATTTATTTTTATTTGTTTTTATGTCATTGATTTTATTACCCTATTCTCACGCCAGTAGCATGGGTTTTAATACAAGTCAGCATAAGTTTTCAGTGAGGACTGGTGAGACACGGATTATCTATCCATTATCTTCAGTTAAAGGAGTGTCATTATCAGTAACCAATCCACAAGATTACCCGATATTGGTACAAACTCAGGTCAAAGGTGAAGATAAACATTCGCCAGCGCCTTTTATGGCGACTCCGCCATTATTTCGCCTGGATGCGGGTATGCGGGGGCGAGTACGCGTAACTCGCACTGGTGGTAACTTCCCCGAGGATCGCGAAAGTTTGCAATGGTTATGTATAACGGGTGTACCACCTAAAGAGGGGGATGTATGGGATAATAGCCAACACGATAAAAAAAACAATATGCAAGATGTTAATCTAAATATCCTGTTATCAGTTGGTACTTGTATGAAGCTACTGGTCAGGCCCGATCAACTTAGACAGAAACCTGAAGAGATGGCAGGAAAATTAATCTGGCACCGTAATGGACAACAGTTGCAGGTTAATAATCCCACTCCATTTTATATGAATTTTAAATCTGTAAGTTTGGGCAACAAAAATATCAAGTTATCTTCTGCCGGAAATGAAAATTATGTCGCGCCTTTCGCGGAAAGAAGTTTTTCACTACCGATTGATATGGCAGGGGCTCCCGCAGAAATCAATTGGCAAATCATTAATGATTTGGGGAGCGTGAGTCAGGTATTTAAAGCTAACATTTAAAGTTATTACTGTTATTTGATATTTCCCCTGTATTTTTATGGGGTGAGATGATGTTTTTTTCTTTAAAAAATTCGGTAGCTAAACTTATTGCATTTTGGGCGATATGTTTGGTACTTCCGGTGTGGGCCGGTCATTACACCTTTGACCCTATATTGTTAGCGAATAATAATATCAATGCTAATGACACGGATCTTTCTTTATTTGAACAAGGAGGGCAACTACCGGGCACTTATCAGGTGGATATTTTCTTAGGTGATGAAAAAGTGGATTCCACTAATGTGACATTCCATGCAGTAAAATCACCGACTGGAGAATATTCGCTGCAGTCGTGTTTAACTAAAGAGCAATTATCCCGCTATGGCGTGGATGTGGATAATTACCCTGAGTTATTGCCACCAGAAAAAAATATTCAGCAGGATAAGCAAGCAAGCCAATGTGTTAATTTGGCGGCAATTCCACAGGCCAGTGAAGAGTTTGAGTTTTATGCTATGCGGCTGGTGCTGAATATTCCGCAAGTGGCGTTACGGCCTAAGGATGAAATACCTGTCGAGCGTTGGGATGATGGTATTACTGCTTTTTTGCTGAATTATATGGCCAATAGCAGTACCACAACCTATCGCCAAACCGGTGAGCAGCAGCGCTCGAACTATGTTCAGTTGTATCCCGGCTTCAATATCGGGTCATGGCGTATTCGTAATGCTATCAGTTGGAATCAATCGGGCAATAGTGCTGGTAAATGGCAAAGTAGCTATATCTATGCCACGCGTGGGCTATACCGCTTAAAAAGTCGTATCACTTTGGGGGAAAGCTATACCCCCGGTGATTTTTTTGACAGCGTGCCATTTACCGGAGTGATGTTGGGTGATGATGCCAATATGTTGCCATCCAGTCAGCGCGATTTTATGCCAGTGGTGCGTGGCATTGCCCGCTCTCAGGCGCGAGTGGAAGTGCGGCAAAATGGCTATCTGATCTACAGCACCGTGGTGTCACCGGGGCCTTTTAAGTTAACTGACATGCTGCCAAGTCACTCAAACGGTGATTTGCATGTGACGGTGTTGGAAAGTAACGGCACAACGCAGCAGTTTACCGTGCCTTATAGCGTACCGGCGATAGCGCTACGCAAGGGGCGTTTGCGCTACAACCTGATGGCAGGGCGCTATCGCCCAGCTAATGTGGATGTGGAAACCACTCCCATCGCACAGGCCACAGTCGCCTATGGTTTGCCGTGGAATCTGACCGCCTTTGTCGGCGGGCAATGGTCGCCGCACTATCAGGCCACCACGGCTGGGATGGGGGTGATGCTGGGGGATTATGGGGCATTATCATCCAGCATTACCCAAGCTACCAGTGAATATCGGCAGCAGCAGCCGGTGAAAGGGCAAGTATGGGAAGTGCGCTATAACAAAACGTTGCAAGCATCGGATACTTCATTTTCAGTGGTAAATAGCCAATATAGCACCGCTGATTTCAGTAATTTATCCGATGTGTTGCAGAGTTATCGGCGTCATGATTACAGCCGCAGGGATTGGTACTCAAACTCACTGCGCAACCAAATCCATGTGGTGGTTGGGCAACCCTTGGGTCAGTTTGGTTATCTGAACCTAAATTGGTCGCGCCAGAGTTATCGTGATGCACCAGCGAGCAGTTCGTGGGGCGCTCAGTACAGCTTCAATATCGGCAATTTATATTGCTCACTGGATTGGACACAAAATCAGTATCGCGGTAATCAGGATCGCCTGTTGAGTTTGTCGGTGAGTATGCCGTTAGGTCGTGATCACGACACTTATGCGGCTTACCGCATGACGTCATCTGCTAACAGCAAAGATCACGAACTGAGCTTGTATGGCCATGCTTTCGATAATCGGCTGAGCTGGAATGTGCGCCAGACAGAGCATTATGCTCAATTTCACTCCGGTGAAAATAGTGGCTCACTTGGTTTGGATTGGCACGGTTCTTACGGCGATATTGGCGGAGATTATTACTATACTCCGACGATGCGCCAGTGCAGTGCCAATGTGTCCGGCGGGGCAGTTATCCACCGGCATGGGCTGACA
This sequence comes from Yersinia enterocolitica subsp. enterocolitica, assembly GCF_901472495.1. Taxonomy (NCBI): domain Bacteria; kingdom Pseudomonadati; phylum Pseudomonadota; class Gammaproteobacteria; order Enterobacterales; family Yersiniaceae; genus Yersinia; species Yersinia enterocolitica. Next base: position 1,684,076 of record NZ_LR590469.1, on the reverse strand, counting down.
CTTGGGCCGCAGATCAATGGCACCGCCGCACTGATTGAAGTGCCGGGGGTGAGCGGAGTGTCTACCAGCGAAGACCATCGGCTGAAAACGGATTTTCGTGGTTACAGTATCGTACCAAGTATCTTCCCTTATCAGGAACATGATATCTCGCTGGAAACCACCGATTTACCACCGGATGCCGAGGTGACAAACACCGATGCCAAGGTGCTGCCGACCGAAGGGGCGATAGTGCGCGCCAGCTTCAGCCCACAAATCGGGGCGCGGGCACTGATGACCATCACCCGCAATAATGGCGAAACCATTCCGTTTGGTGCGATGGCCAGTTTGGTTAATCAGCCCGCTAATGCGGCGATTGTCGACGAAGGCGGGAAAGCCTATCTGACTGGCTTGCCGGAAACCGGGCAGTTGTTGGTGCAGTGGGGTAGGGATGCCAGCCAACAGTGTCGGGTGGATTACCAGCTTGCGAGCGCGAAAAAAGGTGACGCCGGGCTATATATGCTCAGCGGAGTGTGTCATTAAAACTGTTCAGTATTATCATAATGCCCGTCAGATTAACTGGCGGGCATTTGTTTGCTTTCTGATTTGCTTAAATTTCCGCCTGCGATTTCAGCCAGGCTATCTCTTCGGCCCAGATATCTGGGTTCACTGTTTCCAGAATCAGCGGAATATTATCAAAGCGCGGATCGTGCATAATATAACTGAACACCGTTTTGCCGATATTGCCCTCACCCAAGCTGTGGTGGCGGTCGACACGGCTGTTAAATTCACTTTTGGCATCATTAAGATGCATACCGCGTAAATACTCGAAACCGACAATATCCCCCAGCGCACCGAATGTGTGTTGGCAATCAGCTTCAGTTCGCAAATCATAGCCGGCGGCGAAAGCATGGCAGGTATCAATACAAACACCCACGCGGCTCTTATCTTCCACCCCATCAATGATAGCGGCCAGATGTTCAAACTTAAAACCGAGGTTGCTGCCCTGACCGGCGGTGTTTTCAATCACGGCAGTCACACCCTCAGTCGCATCCAACGCGATATTAATGGATTCGGCAATGCGCGCCAGACACTTACCTTCATCGATTTGCAGTAAATGACTGCCGGGGTGGAAGTTCAGTAATGACAGCCCCAGTTGCTGGCAGCGCAGCATTTCATCAATAAAGGCTTCACGGGACTTCTCCAGCGCCTCGGTAACCGGATGACCGAGGTTAATCAAATAGCTGTCGTGAGGCAGAATTTGGGCCGAGGTATAACCGTATTGCTCACAAGCTTGCTTAAACTTTTCAATCACATCTTCCGCCAGTGGGGCGGCGCGCCATTGACGTTGATTCTTGGTAAACAGAGCAAAGGCAGTGGCCTCAAGTTCGTGCGCCCGAATCACAGCCTGATCGACTCCACCTGCTGCGCTGACATGTGCACCGACAAATTTCATTCCATTCTCCTTTGATAACCGCTGCATTATGGCATTGATAGCGACATGATTGAATGGGATAAACTGCGGGGAAAGAAAAGGGCCGCAGTGGCGACCCTTAAGTAATAATTAGCCAGGTTAGATATCGACTTTACGCCGCAATATGCTGCACCAATAAGTTGATACCAGTACCGCCGATCAGCAACCAGGCAAATAGCATCAAAGCCAATAACAGCGGTTTGACCCCAGCCTGGCGGATAGAACCCACATGGGTGGTTAACCCCAGAGCTGCCATTGCCATTGCCAGTAAAATGGTGTCCAGTGTAATCAAGTGGCTAACCCAAGCTGCGGGCAGCAAATTCAGTGAGTTAAAACCGGCCATCAGAATAAATATCACCGCAAACCACGGAATAGTGATGGCACTTTTTTCACGTTTTTGCCCACTGGTTTTCATGTTGCTGCGGCCCAAATAAGCTGACAGTAACAGCAAGAAGGGCGCGAGCATCATGACGCGGATCATTTTGGTAATGACGGCGGCATTTTCAGCATCCGGGCCAATGGCATGACCCGCTGCGACGACTTGTGCCACTTCATGAATAGTAGAACCGGCAAAGATACCAAAAGTTTCCTGATTAAACGGCAGCCAGTGGTAATGCAGATTCAACTGATATAGCCAAGGATAAACAAAAATCGCCAGTGTCCCGAAAATCACCACTGTGGCGACGGCCACTGCCACTTTGCTGGCATCAGCTTTCAGTACCGGTTCGGTCGCCATAATGGCGGCTGCCCCACAGATACTGCTACCGGCACCAATTAACATTACGGTTTGCTGATCCAGACCAAATACGCGCTTACCCAGCCAGCAGGCCAATATAAAGGTTGAACTGAGCGTTAACAGGTCAATAATCATCCCAGTAGCCCCGACATCAGCCACTTGCTGGAAGGTCAGGCGGAACCCGTACAAAATAATCCCCAGCCGCAATAAGTGCTGTTTGGCCAGTACCACCCCGTCGGCGCAAAGCGGTTGTGCCCAAGGGTACAAAGTGTTGCCCACCACGATACCGAATAGGATCGCCAGAGTCAGCGCCCCCAGCCCCATGTCGATAAACCACGGCATGTCACCCACTTTGAGCGCTAACCCAGTAATCACACCAGTCAATACCAAGCCCGGAATATAGCGGAACAAAGCTGGCAGTGGTGGTCGGGAGAGTTCAGTTGTATGTGAAGTCGCCATGTTTTTTCCTATGTCCTGTAAAGATTGAGCACAGTTTACCGGGTTTGGACATAATAGATAAATTGATTATATATTTATAATCTATCGATATAACTGATAAGAAAGGCGAGAAACCTAAGCTCAATGTGTTGGGAAAGGCCGACGGTTTGTTGGCGCGAAGACATTGAGCGGCCTACTGGTCATCTGGTTGATTTTTAATGTGGTTATAGGCGGGAGCGCGACAATTATTATCATCCGTTCCTGCGAGTAAATGAGAATAAATAGCATTCTTACTGCTGAAATTCATCCCGGATAACCTCCAGATTTTACTCAAAGGTGTTAGTCTTATACGGTAATTGAGGCTATATAATCCTTTCGTCAGCAATTGCGTTAGTGACTAATATACCCTTCTTACTTGAAGTTGCTGCGTGGGCTGTTCATACGGGGCACTGACCTGAGCCAACACATCGGACTCGCCAGTCGCAACTCCAATTACTTTGGGTAAACGTTAGCTCTTCTCATCCAGCAACTGACGAACAGAGTGATGATAGCGTCCTCCATTCTTTACTACAGAGACCGTTATGCACATAACCTTACGTCAACTTGAAGTCTTTACTGAGGTGCTAAAAAGCGGCTCGACGACCCAAGCTTCGGTTGTGCTCGCGCTTTCACAATCGGCAGTCAGCGCAGCATTGGCGGATTTGGAAGGGCAATTAGGAGTACAACTTTTTGATAGGGTCGGTAAGCGTTTAGTCACCAATGAACATGGGCGATTGCTTTACCCCAAAGCACTCGCGCTTCTCGAGCAAGCAATTGAAATTGAACAGCTTTTCCAACAGGATTTAGGCGCACTACGCATTGCTGCCAGCAGCACCATCGGCAATTATATGTTGCCGGGCATGATTGCCAAATATCGACGCGATTTCCCCGGTACCCCACTGGAGCTGAATATTGGTAACAGTCAGGATGTGATTGAAGCTGTTGCTGATTTTCGCGGCGACCTTGGCCTGATTGAAGGGCCGTGCCATATGCCAGAGCTGATGACCCAAGCCTGGTTGCGTGACGAGCTGGTGGTGTTTGCCGCGCCGGATAACCCGTTATGTCATAAAATGCTGTCGTTAGAAGAGCTTGCCGATGCCGCGTGGATCTTACGCGAGCGGGGTTCAGGTACGCGTGAAGTGCTCGACCACTTATTACTGGCAAAATTGCCACACTTTAAACTGGTGATGGAGCTTGGGAATTCTGAGGCCATCAAGCGGGCAGTGCGCTACGGCATGGGGATCAGTTGTTTGTCACGCCGGGTGATTGCCGACCAACTTGCCAACGGTGAACTGATTGAACTTAACATTCCTTTGTCACCACTTATCAGGACGTTATACCTGATTCATCACCGGCAAAAGCATATCTCGAACGCTTTGCAGCGCTTTCTCAGTTATTGTCAGGAAGAGCCCTGAATTGGTGGTTTTCGGCAAAGCGTATTGATGTCATGAAGCATAAGATTTTAAGTGTTTTACACCAAGGAAAACGGGGATCGCGGTAAGAATGCCCCACTGATAGGGATTTATTCTGACAATTGAGCTTTTGCTAATAATTGAGCTGTGATCATGAAGGTATCTTATATCAGCGCATTGTTACTATCCGAGACGGTGGGATTTGTTACAATCCCGCCTTATTTTTTAAGGGTGAATTAGGGTAAGAATGACTCAGCAAAATACTAAAATCCCAGTGCAACAGGGTGCGCAGCGTTTACGCCGTGAGCTTAAATCACGGCATTTAGCCATGATTGCTATCGGTGGCTCCATCGGTACCGGTTTGTTTGTCGCCTCAGGCGCGACAGTTTCTCAGGCCGGCCCTGGAGGAGCATTGCTCTCCTATGCATTGATCGGCTTGATGGTTTACTTCTTGATGACCAGTCTCGGTGAATTGGCGGCATTTATGCCGGTATCCGGTTCATTTTCGACTTATGGCTCAAAATATGTTGAGGAAGGCTTCGGCTTCGCCCTTGGCTGGAACTACTGGTACAACTGGGCGGTGACTATCGCCGTTGACCTGGTCGCGGCACAATTGGTGATGAATTACTGGTTCCCGGATGCGCCGGGCTGGATCTGGAGTGCGTTGTTCCTCGCCCTGATGTTTTTACTCAACTACATATCAGTGAAAGGTTTTGGTGAAGCGGAATACTGGTTCTCACTAATTAAAGTGACCACGGTTATTATTTTCATCATTATTGGTGTGATGATGATTAGCGGCATCATGAAAGGCGGCGAGAGTGCAGGGTGGCACAACTGGACAATCGGTGATGCGCCGTTTGCCGGAGGGTTCTCGGCGATGATTGGTGTGGCGATGATTGTCGGTTTCTCCTTCCAGGGAACTGAGCTGATTGGTATTGCTGCTGGTGAATCAAAAGACCCAGGCAAAAACATCCCTCGTGCGGTGCGCAAGGTATTCTGGCGTATTCTGCTGTTCTATATCTTCGCTATCCTGATTATCAGCCTGATCATTCCGTATACCGACCCAAGTCTGTTACGTAATGATGTTAAAGATATTAGCGTCAGCCCGTTCACCTTAGTGTTCCAGAATGCAGGTCTGCTATCTGCGGCAGCGGTGATGAATGCGGTTATTCTGACCGCGGTATTGTCAGCCGGTAACTCAGGCATGTACGCCTCTACCCGTATGCTATTTACCTTGGCTTCAGAAGGTAAGGCTCCGCGTATTTTTGCCAAACTTTCTCGCGGCGGTGTACCCCGTAATGCGCTGTATGCCACCACTGTAGTCGCGGGCTTGTGCTTCTTAAGTTCGATGTTTGGTAATCAAACTGTCTATCTGTGGTTACTGAATACTTCAGGCATGACAGGCTTTATCGCCTGGTTGGGTATTGCTATCAGTCATTATCGTTTCCGCCGTGGTTATATGATGCAGGGCCGCGATTTGAACGATTTACCGTATCAGTCTGGTTTCTTCCCGCTGGGGCCAATCTTTGCCTTTGTCCTGTGTTTGATCATTACTTTGGGTCAAAACTATCAGGCATTCCTGCAAGATCGCATTGATTGGTATGGCGTGACCGCCACTTATATCGGTATTCCATTATTCCTGGTGATTTGGTTCGGCTATAAACTGAGCCGCGGTACCAAGGTGATCAAGTACAAAGATATGGAATTCCCGAAATGGCGTGATGAAAGTCATGATGATCAAGAAGCTAAAAAAACAGCACTGATTGCTGACTAACAAAATGATGTAGAACATGCAAGGGCGATAATTGTATCGCCCTTTTTTGTTGCCCCAAAATGGTGTTCATTTGAACAAAGTTAAGCAAATAATTTCGCTAACTTCGCTTCATTCCCTCGCTAACGTTATGGATAAACACACCATGCTAATTAAATAACATTATAAAATAATCATTTACAGATATTTATATCAAATCAGCTATAGCAATCTTATTGATAATTATTATCGTTTGTTTTATTGTTAGCGACATATTGAAAGTCGGTAACCGAAATAAATGAGCCTATCCACTGAATCCATGACAGAAACCTCTCACCAGATTGATGCCGATGTTATGGGGCGTTATAAGAACATTGTGCGTCATCGCTTGCTCATCATGGGCGTGCTGGTGCTGGCCATCTTCGGCTGCTTGCTACTGGATTTCACGATGGGGCCATCAGGCCTGACTTTGTCATCCTTGTGGCAGACATTAATTGATCCGGCCAGTGCAGATGCAGGAACGCGGGTTATCGTTTGGGATATCCGTTTACCCTACGCCTTGATGGCGGTGGTGATTGGTTTGTCACTTGGACTGGCGGGGGCGGAGATGCAAACCATCCTCAATAACCCACTGGCCAGCCCCTTTACCCTTGGCGTCTCTTCTGCTGCGGCCTTTGGTGCGGCACTGGCGATTGTCTCAGGAATTGGTATTCCAGGGGTGCCCGATCAGTGGTTTATTTCCGTTAATGCTTTTATTTTTGCTCTGTTTGCCGCATTAATGCTCGACGGTATTACACGCTGGACGCGGGTGGCGACCTCCGGTGTGGTGCTATTTGGTATCGCGCTGGTGTTTACCTTTAATGCGCTGGTATCCATGATGCAGTTCATTGCCAGCGAAGATACGCTGCAAGGCTTAGTGTTCTGGACGATGGGGAGCCTGGCACGGGCTTCATGGGCCAAACTGGGCATTATGCTGGCGGTGTTTGCCCTGATGCTGCCGTTGTCGATGATGAGCTCGTGGAAGCTGACGGCATTGCGTTTAGGTGAAGACCGGGCCATCAGTTTTGGTATTGATGTTCGCCGCTTGCGGTTGGGGACATTGCTGCGTATCAGTATGTTATCGGCGCTGGCGGTGGCTTTTGTCGGCCCGATTGGTTTTATCGGGCTAGTGGCCCCCCATATTGCGCGCATGATTTTTGGTGAAGACCACCGTTTCTATCTGCCAGCCAGCGCCCTGATTGGTGCGCTGGTGCTGTCCATGGCATCGATTGCGTCGAAAAACCTGATTCCTGGTGTCATCATTCCAGTCGGGATCGTCACTTCGCTGGTGGGTGTACCCTTCTTCCTCAGCATTATTTTGCGCCATAGGGGGAATGTATGACTTCTGGCTTACGTATTGAACATTTCAATGCGGGTTACCCGAAACGCCCGGTGATTCAAAATTTGACGGTGCCATTACTGCCGCGTGGCAAAATCACCGTATTGCTCGGGCCGAATGGCAGCGGGAAGTCAACATTGTTACGCTCAATGGCCGGTTTGAACCGCGCCCAAGGGCAGTTATGGCTTGATAATAATGATCTGATGCAGATGCCGTTTGCCCAGCGAGCCGAGAAAGTGGTGTATTTGCCGCAATCATTACCGGCCGGGGTGCATCTCCATGTGTTGGAATCGATTATTGTGGCACAGCGTGCCTCCGGCGGGCGCAGCAATGCCAGTAGTGAAGCTGAGGTTATGGTTTTACTGGAACAACTGGGGATAGCCCATCTGGCACTCAGTTATCTGGATCAACTCTCAGGCGGTCAGAAGCAGTTAGTGGGTTTGGCGCAGTCACTTATTCGCCAACCCTCACTGTTATTACTGGATGAGCCGCTCAGTGCGCTGGATCTTAATTATCAGTTCCATGTGATGGATTTGGTGCGTAAGGAAACCCGCAAACGCAATATTATTACGGCGGTCGTGGTGCATGACATCAATATAGCCTTGCGTCATGGCGACCATGTTTTGATGTTACAAAACGGCACCTTAATTGCCGATGGTTTGCCGGAAGAGGTGATTACGCCGCAAAGTTTGGCCAAGGTCTATGGTGTGAAAGGGCGTATTGAGCGCTGTTCACAAGGGACACCACAAGTGTTAATCGATAGATTAGTCACGGAACCAACAATTTAATACCCTTCGTACACTTTGGGTATGTTTATGCAGTAACAAGTTTTATAAAACAATAATTATGTATTAAGCAGAAATCGTTGGAAGCGCTATTTCTGCTTTGGTGAGCTGTTGCCAATTTTTATAAAAATAATATTTATCACCTGCCCGTCAGGCGGTATCGCTACAGGCAAAAGAACCTGATGGAAAGGCTCTGAGTAAATTAATACCTCATGGAGAACGTGTAATGGCTAAGGCCTTTAGGAAATCTAATGCTGCGGCATTGGTAATAGCGACAATTATCTCATCTCAGGCATCTGCTGCTGAAACCACTGCTACAGATACTATGGTGGTAACGGCATCTGGCTTCCAGCAACGAATTCAAGATTCGGCAGCGTCTATTTCTGTGGTGACCCGCGAACAAATCGAGAATAAAGCCTATACCGATATTACCGATGCGCTGAAAGATGTGCCGGGTGTGGTTGTTACCGGCGGCGGAAGTCACAGTGATATTAGTATTCGTGGTATGTCGGCGAAATACACCTTGATTCTGGTGGATGGTAAGCGGGTTGATACCCGTGGTACGCGGCCAAATAGCGATGGCTCAGGAATCGAACAGGGTTGGTTACCCCCATTGGCGGCCATCGAGCGCATTGAAGTGGTGCGTGGCCCAATGTCATCTTTATATGGTTCGGATGCGATGGGCGGGGTAATTAACGTTATTACCCGTAAAGTGGGCAAAGAGTGGCACGGTACCGTGCGTGCTGATGCGACTTTGCAGGAAGACTCCAACTCTGGCGATATTTATCAAACCAACGCCTATGCCTCTGGCCCATTAATTGATGGCTTATTGGGATTAAAAGTCAGCGGTCTGCTTTCTCATCGTAGCGAAGATAAAATTATCGATGGTTATAATGAGCAGCGCCTCAGAAACGGCGCGGCGACATTTACACTCACGCCGGATGATAAAAACGAATTTGATTTTGATATTGGCCATTATGTGCAAGATAGAAATACAACCGCAGGGCGTTCAGTGGCGTTAAACGGTAAAAGCAGAGATGTGCAATATGACCGCAATAATTATGCGATTACCCATCACGGTTATTATGATTTCGGCAATTCCACCAGCTATGTTCAGCGCGATGAAACCCGTAATCCATCGCGTGAAATGAAAAGTGTCGATAATATCTTTAATAGCCAAACTTCTTTCCTGTTTGATAGCCACACGTTAATTCTGGGTGGCCAATATCGCTATGAAGAGTTATATGACGAGGGTAATCAGTTAGCCTCTGCCAAAGATCTGACCAAATTGACGCGCTGGAGTTGGGCACTGTTTGCCGAAGATGAGTGGCAGATGACCAATGATTTCGCGCTGACTGGCGGCATCCGTATGGATCAGGATGAAAACTACGGTACGCACTGGACGCCACGGTTATACGGTGTTTGGCATTTAGCTGAGCAATGGACATTAAAGGGTGGGGTGTCTGGCGGTTATCGTTCACCTGATTTGCGCCAGGCAACTGATAATTGGGGGCAAATCACCGGAGGGAAAGGGGATCCGGCCATTATTGTCGGCAATGCCAACCTGAAACCGGAAAGAAGTATCAGTCAGGAAATCGGTATTCTCTGGGATAACCAAGAGGGTATGAATGCCGGTGTGACACTGTTTAATACTGATTTTAAAGATAAAATTACTGAAGTCCGCCGCTGTACTGATACCACCGGCAATGCATCCGGCCAGTGTATGATTAATGGCAACAGCTATAAGTTTATCAGTGACCGTACCAACGTGGATAAAGCTGTGACGCGCGGTGTAGAAGCGACTTATGGCTGGGATATCAATAAAGATTGGTCACTGACTTCTAACTATACTTTTACTCAATCTGAGCAAAAGAGTGGGCAGTTCTCCGGACAACCATTAAACCAGATGCCAAAACACATGCTGAACGGTACCTTGAACTGGCAAGCCAGTGAGGAATTAGCAACCTGGATTCGGGCTAACTACCGCGGTAAAACCTCAGAATACCTTAATCGCACCAGTATGGGGAAAACCACCCCGTCTTATACTTTTGTTGATTTAGGGGCTAACTATCAGCTAACGAAAGAGTTCCGTCTAATGGGCGGTGTCTATAACGTGCTGGATAAGCGAGTGGATATCGAAGTTAACGATAAAGTTCTGGATGGTCGCCGTTATATGGTGGGCGCCAGCTACGATTTCTAATCTCCTTCGCACTTGAAGCCGCAGGGGTGTTAGCGGCGCTCACTTACCCGAATCACTTACTTGAGTAAGCTCATCGGGATGCGTTCGCTGGCTGCCTACCTGCGACTCCAATTGCTTTGGAGATGGGGTTTGCACTTGAAGCCGCCCCGCAAATCGCCGTGCTATAAAATAGCTTTGCCCATAACCTTGGGTGAGCTATTTTTCTCACCAACCCCAACGACGAGATCTTACAAGGTGAAGGCAGGCAGAAGAGTAAAGCGTCCGCGCCAGGGACGGCGCGGCTCGAGCCCCCAGGGAAGGGTTTACGGCGTCTTTACGATCTGCCTGTTTTCACCGCTGCGGGCACTTTGTCATTAACCTCAAGGGGGGATCTGTTTTTCTCACCCCTATTTAATTAGCTTAAACCAATATCAATGACTTTCTGGAAGGCGGCTCTATGGGTCAGGCTTTGGTACCATCGCTGTAAGTGCGGCAATTCTGGGCGCTCAATGGGTAAATTGAACCAGGCATAAGCCAGGCAGCCTAATGGAATATCGCCGATACCGAATTTATCGCCAGAAAGATAAGTTTGTTTGCTGAGAGCTTCATCTGCAATCGTCATTAATGCATTCAGTTGATCAATGCCGTGAGCAATTTTGGCCTTATCTTGTAATTCCGGCGCAGTACGTACCAACCCGATAAACACTGCTTTAAACGGTTCCACTACACTGGATGTCGCCCAATCCATCCATTTTTCAGCGGCCGCCCGCTGCTTTGCCTCAGGCAGATAAAGTGCATTATCGCCATATTGTGCCGCGAGATAGCGCACAATAGTGTTAGATTCCCACAGAATAAAATCGCCATCTTGCAGGCAAGGGATCAAACCATTGGGGTTGAGTGAGCGATATAATGGATCGTTCAATTTGCCATATTGCCCGCCAACATCTACGCGCTCATAACTGACTCCCAACTCTTCCAGACACCACAGCACTTTTTTGACATTGGTCGAATTATTCCGACCCCAAACCGTCAGCATATCAAACTCCCATCTTGTTTAACGCCGTTGCCAATGGTGGATATCCCAGTGATGTAGAATCGCCAAGTCCACCAATTCAGTACCCGGATTGATCACCGCAGCACGATCAACATACTCCAATAATGGCTTGTCATTGATGGAATCACTGTAACCATAGCTGCGCTGGAAATCTAATTGGGGCGACTCGGTGAGCCACTGTTTTAGCCGCTCAACTTTACCTTCGCGGTAAGTCAGCGTTCCATAAGTCTTGCCGGTATAGCGGCTATTTTCTACCTCTACCCCGATAGATAATGCCGCATTGGCCGAGAGTTGTTGTGCAATCGGCGTAACTAAATGTTCGCCGGTGGCTGAAATAATGACGATGCAATCACCACGATTACGGTGCCAGTTCATGAGCTTTCTGGCTTGCGGATACACACGAGGTAAAATGTCGCGCTCAATAAAACGCTCAACCCAACCACCCACTTCAGCCGTATGTTTGCCCACCAAGGGTGACAAGGTCGACTCCATATAACAAGACATCGACAGGCTCCCTTGATAATACTGCTTCATTAAATATTGCTCTTGCTCAGCCAGTTCCTGAGGGGCAAGCCCTTGATCAACCAGCCAGCGTAGCCACAAGCCAGAACTGTCATCACTTATCAGCGTTTCATCGAGATCAAACAAGGCCAAATCCATTAAGCCACCTCCAGGTAGGCAACGCGATTGAAGTGAAACTTAACAGTACTGGTGCTGGACATTGATCATTACCCACCTAAGTAGCGGCTATTAATAGCTAACCTAATACTTTCCACCCAAATAGGAAAGCAAATCAGCGTAGCGGCCAAATAAGACAAAATAATGAAAGAAATAACATAGAACGGATTGATATTGGTGTGCCGCTGAATTTCGGTGTTAATTATTTATATCGTTTAGATATAGATTGTTAAGTATCTGGTCGAGAACGCTCTTAAAAATGCTTCTTATGGTTAAAAACCATCTTGGTTTGCCGCTCAAGCCAAATAGAGAGTGTTGTCGTCTGCCTACTTTCACCCCACGGCTCAGGAGCTAAATATGCTGATTATTCGTTTGTATGGTTGTCCAGTTTTCATTGGTTCTGAGCAAAAAAAGCAGCCCACTGAACATCCTGGAGTGAAAAATGAGTCACCAACACTTAAGCAGTCAATCGCCAGTTAATGCAGATACATTACCTTTATTGGATCTTTCATTGCTCAATGGCAGTGAAACTGAACGTCAGGCATTCTTAGACGCTTTACGCCATGCCGCGCGAGATATTGGATTCTTTTATCTGACCGGACATGGCATTGACCCCGCGTTATTACAGCAAATCCAAACCTTATCACGTGAATTCTTTGCTCTGCCTGATGAAGAGAAACTGGCGGTTGCTATGGTGCGCTCACCGCATTTTCGTGGCTACAATCGCGCGGCCTCAGAACTCACTCGTGGTCAGCCAGATTGGCGTGAACAGTTTGATATCGGTGCTGAGCGTACGCCATTACCTCAAACATCCGGCACCCCGAGTTGGGCGCGGTTACAAGGCCCAAACCAGTGGCCTGAAGCACTGCCCGAATTAAAACCGACCTTATTGCAATGGCAGCGCGAAATGACGGGTATGGCTTTGCGTTTACTGCGCGCCTTTGCTTTGTCATTGAATCTGGATGAAAACGCCTTTGATGAGTTGTATGGCGATAAGCCCAACGAACATATCAAATTGATTCGCTATCCGGGGAGAGAAACCACTCAAAGCGGGCAGGGCGTCGGCGCGCATAAAGACTCAGGTTTCCTCAGCTTTTTATTGCAAGACCAGCAACGCGGCTTGCAGGTCGAAGTGGAAGAGGGGCGCTGGATTGATGCCGTGCCACGGCCGGATACCTTTGTGGTCAATATCGGTGAACTGCTGGAGTTGGCCAGTAATGGTTATCTGCGTGCCACGGTACATCGGGTCGAAACCCCACCGGCGGGGACTGACCGCTTATCGATTGCCTTTTTCCTCGGTGCCCGTCTGGATGCAGTGGTTCCGTTGTATCCATTAACCGCAGAACTGGCCGCTGAAGCCCGTGGCCCGGCGAGCGACCCCGATAATCCACTGTTCCGTGATGTGGGGCTTAATTATCTCAAAGGGCGGTTGCGCTCTCACCCGGATGTTGCCGCAAAATTTTATCCAGAAGTGGTCACACCATCAGCAGAAGCTAGCACAGCTTATTAATATTAAATTATAAAAACTTATTTTTGGGATAATGATTATGACAAAGACAATGATGACTAAAACACGCATTTCTGGCTTGGTTCGCGCCGCAGTATTGACTGCACTGACCTCTACTTTTACTTTATCGGCCCAGGCTGCCGAAGCCTTACGGGTTGCGGCCGATCCGGTTCCTCATGCAGAAATTCTGCAATTCGTGCAAAAGCTAGACCCGTCGTTGAACCTGAAAGTCATTGAAATCCCCAATGGCGTTAACTCGAATGAGCTGTTAGCGCATGGCGATGTGGACGCTAACTACTTCCAGCATGTTCCGTACCTGCATTCTCAAGAGCAAGCGCTGGGGCAGAAGTTTGCCGTTGCTGCCACGGTGCATATTGAACCCTTGGGTGTCTATTCTCATAAACATAAAACCTTTGCTGATGTGCCAGATAAGGGCACTGTTGCCGTACCGAATAACGTCACTAACCTCAGCCGTGCGCTCTATTTATTACAAGATCAAGGATTGATCACCTTAAAACCGGGCTTTACCGATCCGGCGAAAAATCAGGCAACACCTAAGGATATTGCCAGCAATCCAAAACATCTGAAAATTCTCGAAATTGAATCACCGCAGATCCCTCGCTCTCTGGATGATGTTGATTTGGCAGTGATCAATGGTAACTATGCACTGGAAGCGGGTTTGAACCCGGCCAAAGATGCATTGGGGCTGGAGAAGGCTGCTGGCAACCCTTATGCCAATATTCTGGTAACCACACCTGCGCTGGAAAATGACCCGCGTATCAAACAGTTGGCGAAAGACTTGCAGTCACCGGAAGTGGCCAAGTTTATCACTGAAAAATATGCCGGTTCTGTTATCCCGGTGGCAGGCATCAAATCATGATTAGCATCGAACGCCTGAGTAAAACCTACACGCAAGGGGGGCTGCCGATGGTGGCCCTGGAGGAGGTCTCACTGGAGATCCCGACCGGCTCGGTGTTCGGTATTATTGGCCGCAGCGGGGCGGGTAAAAGTACCTTAATCCGCTGCTTGAATTTACTGGAACGGCCCACTTCGGGCCGTATTCAAGTGGATGGCCGCGAGTTAACCACACTTTCTGATCGCGAATTACGCCTGCAACGGCAGAATATCGGCATGATCTTCCAGAATTTCCACTTACTCCATTCACGTAACGTATGGGACAACATTGCTGTTGGATTGGAAATTATTGGTATGCCGAAAGCACAACGCCAAACTCGCGTGGCAGATCTATTGGATTTAGTCGGATTGGGCGATAAAGCCCATGCTTTTCCCTCGCAGCTATCCGGGGGGCAAAAGCAGCGGGTCGGCATTGCCAGAGCGCTGGCGGCTAAGCCGTCCTATCTGTTATCTGATGAAGCCACCAGTGCGTTGGATCCTGAAACTACCGCTTCGATATTGGCGCTGCTCAGTGATATTAATCGCCAACTGGGGTTAACCATTGTGCTGATTACCCATGAGTTGGATGTGGTGAAATCTATCTGTGATACTGCTGCCTTACTGGAACGTGGGCGGGTGGTTGAAACCGGTGCGATAGCCGATTTACTCTCTTCACCTCACTCTCGTCTGGGGCGCTCACTGCTGCCTGCACGTGGCCCGGCATCACTATCCGGCGCGCCGGTGGCGGAGCTGACTTTCTTTGATACCGTCTCGGCCTCGCCGGTACTCAGTGAATTGGCGCAACGTCATGCGGTCGGGGTCACTCTGCTCGGAGGCGGCGTCGAATCGATTGGTGGTCAACGGGTCGGGCGTTTACAAGTTGATTTCAGCCACCCAGACGGCGGGTTGAATTTAGCTGAAGTCTTACAATTTCTAAATGAGCGCGGTGTGAGGGCAGAACTGATATGAACAGTGGCATGAGTTGGCAGGATCTGCTGGAATTGGTCGCCAATGCGACCGGTGAAACTATCTATATGGTGGTGATCGCCACCTTTTTCACGATATTGATTGGCCTGCCATTGGGCGTCTTATTATTTGTTTCACGCCCGAATGGGGTGCTACCTGCTCCCCGCGTGAATACATTGATCGGGGCAATGGTGAATCTGGGGCGTTCAATGCCTTTTGTGGTATTGCTTATTGCGCTGATCCCCATTACCCGTTGGATTATCGGCACCACTCTGGGCAGCACTGCCGCTATTGTCCCTATCACCTTAGGGGCTATTCCGTTTTTTGCCCGAGTGGTCGAGGCGGCGCTGGATGAAGTGGATAAAGGGCGGATTGAAGCCATTCTCTCGATGGGCGGTTCGGCGCGGCATGTGATTCAAAAAGTGTTATTACCGGAAGCATTACCGGCCTTATTAGCCGGAATTACCTTAACCGTGGTGATGCTGGTGGGGTTCTCATCCATGGCGGGTGTCATTGGTGGCGGAGGGTTAGGAGACTTGGCTATTCGCTATGGTTATCAGCGATTTAATAATGAAGTGATGGTCGCAACATTAGTCATATTAGTTATTTTAGTACAAGGCGTACAAAGCTTGGGTGACCGCTGGGTTAGGTCATTAGCTCATCGGCGCTAACTTTTACTCCTTACTCTTTGCTTAACCACTTTCTTATCTTCTCTGTCTGATACGGTAGGAATATAATTCATTCCTACCGTATTTGTCTGATTAAACCTTAGCCGTTCAGCGCTTGGTCTAAGTCTGCAATCAAGTCTTCGGTGTCTTCAATTCCAACGGATAAACGCAATAGTTGTGGAGTAATTCCATGTTTTAAGCGCGTTTCCAGTGGGATTGAGGCATGAGTCATGCTGTAGGGCTGGCTGATTAAGCTTTCAACCCCACCGAGGCTTTCGGCCAGCGTAAACAAATGTGAGCGCTTAATAACAGCGCGGGCGAACTCATCATCGCCTTTCAATCGCACTGAAATCATGCCGCCAAAACCGGCCATCTGTTTGGCTGCCAGCGCGTGTTGCGGGTGGCTTTTTAGCCCCGGGTAATACACATTTTCCACTTGCGGCTGCTGTTCAAGCCATTCGGCAATGCGCTGGGCGCTATCATTATGTCGCGCCATACGTAAAGCCAAAGTTCGTAAACCGCGCAATGTCAGGAAGCTACTGAACGGGTCTAAAATCCCGCCGACGGCATTATGTAAAAAGCCTAATTGTTCGGCCAATTCAGGGTTATTGCCTACCGCCGCGACACCCGCGACGACATCTGAGTGACCATTCAGGTATTTGGTGGCTGAATGCACCACAATATCAAATCCTAAATCCAGTGGGCGCTGAATATAAGGAGAGGCAAAGGTGTTGTCTGCCACACTAATCAATCGATGTTTCTTGGCAATAGCCGCAATCGCTGTCAGATCCGCCAATTTTAACAATGGGTTAGTTGGCGTCTCCACCCAGATCATTTTGGTGTCAGGTAAAATGGCCTGTTCTAAGGCAGCGGTATCCGCAGGTGAGACATAAGTGACTCGCAAACCAGCAGTGCGGCTGCGCACTTTCTCCAGCAGACGGTAGGTGCCGCCGTATAAATCATCCACAGCAATGATATGACTACCTTGATCCAGCAGTTCCAGAACGGTCGAACAGGCGGCTAAGCCAGAAGCAAAAGCATAACCACGAATGCCGCCTTCTAATTCTGCAATCGCTTTTTCCAGTGCGGTGCGTGTCGGGTTACCACTGCGGGAATATTCATACCCGGTGTGCTCGCCGGGGGCTGGTTGTGCGAAAGTGGATGTCGCATAAATTGCGGGCATCACTGCACCGGTGCTGTCTGGGGTATAACCGGCATGGACGGTTAAGGTATCGAACTTTGCCATGATAGAAATCCTTAATAAGAGAAGATTAAGCCAGCTTTTGACGCCAGGTATTCAAAACATCGGTACGGGTAATCAGGCCGAGGAATCGCTCTCCATCCAGCACCACCGCGACATGGCCATCATTAAAGGTCGTCAGTAAAGAGCGGTAATCGGCCTCTTTCTGTAAAGTCTTGACCTGACGCGTCATCGCGCTGCTGACAGGGTGTTTGAAATGGGAAGCATCGGCTTGCACCGCGTTCAGCAAGTCCCATTCGTCGATTAATCCAACCACCTTTTCGCCGTCTAATACTGGTAATTGGGAAATGTCGTACAGGCGCATGCGGGCATGAGCGACGGCTAAGGTATCTTCTGGCGAGACAGAAATAGTCGCGCCATCCTCATGGCTATAAGTGATGTAATCACGTAAATCACCCAGTTGAGGTTTGCTCAGTAGCCCCTGCTCCAGTAACCAGTAGTCATTGAACATTTTGGACAGATATTTATTGCCGCTGTCGCAGACAAAGGTCACCACTCGCTTAGCCGTGGTTTGTTCACGGCAATAGCGCAATGCGGCGGCCAGCAAGGTGCCGGTTGAGGAGCCAGCCAATACACCTTCTTCGCGTAACAGGGTGCGCGCGGTGCTGAATGCTTCAGCATCATCAATACGATAGGATTTTTTCACCTGGGAGAAGTTACTCAGCGGCGGAATAAAGTCCTCGCCAATCCCTTCGACCAGCCAACTACCGGCATCACCAATGCGGTCGCTATCAACGAAATCCGCCAAAATGGAACCCGCTGGATCAGCCAGCACAAATTCAGTTGTCGGTGAAACTTCGGAGAAATAGTGACTCAGGCCGCTCAGCGTGCCGCTGGAACCCACACCCACTACGATGGCATCGATTTGTTCGCCCATCTGCTGCCACAGTTCCGGGCCGGTTGAGGTACGGTGAGCTGCGGGGTTGGCCGGATTATTGAACTGATCAATATAGAAAGAACCCGGGGTCTCCTGCGCCAACCGCAGAGCATAGTCCTGATAATAAGCGGGATGGCCTTTACCCACATCAGAGCGGGTTAGCAGCACTTGCGCGCCTAATGCGCGCAGATGGAAAATCTTCTCTTGGCTCATTTTATCCGGCACCACCAGTATCAGCTTATAGCCCTTTAGTGCGGCAACCAGCGCCAAGCCAAGGCCGGTATTCCCTGCGGTGGCTTCAATAATAGTGCCGCCGGGTTGCAGCAGACCGTCACTTTCTGCCTGTTCAATCATGGAGAGTGCAACACGGTCTTTAATCGAACCCCCAGGGTTTTGGTTTTCCAATTTCACAAATAATTGGCATGGGCCGGTATCAAAGCGGGTCAGTTCCAACAGGGGGGTGTGGCCGATAAGATCAAGCACCGAGCGTGGGATAGCCATTATTGACTCCAGTAAAAATTGAGTTAACCGAATGAGTTCGGTTAACCATCTACGGCTGGATAATAGCGCTAGCGACTTAGGCACTAAAAATAACAAATAACCCGTTTATATTCCTTTTTGGAATATAGTTATGGTTTTTTAGACGTTTAGGTGCTTAGATGTAAGGGTGTTCAGATAGGCAGATGTTTAGCCGTATAGCCATCAATACTGGGTAAAAATAGCCTCTTTACAAAACAAAACGTAAAACTATGCCCAATTGGCGCGGCAATGGGATAAATTTAGAACGGTACTAATTTGTGGCTAAGCTAATATTTCAGTACCAGTGAAAAAACGTTACTTTTTCGCTAATTGGACAGTGGTTTTTTCTGGGAATACCACTTATTTCCGATTATTTGCAAGGATACTCTGGCGACCTCATGATGAAATTTATTCCCCCGTTTAAGCTTAAAAAGCTGACTTTCAGTGCTGGTTTGTTGCTCTTGGCACTGCCTTATGCCCACGCGGCTGACTCTCCTGCGGCTCCTGCGATAGACGCCAAAGCCTATGTATTGATGGATTACAACAGTGGAAAAGTGCTGGCAGAAGGGAACAGTGACCAACGCCTTGACCCGGCCAGCCTGACAAAAATTATGTCCAGTTATGTGATTGGACAGGCAATTAAAGCCGGTAAAGTGCATCCGGACGATTTAGTGACGGTCGGCAAAGATGCCTGGGCCACCGGTAACCCGGCACTGCGCGGCTCCTCATTGATGTTTTTGAAACCGGGCGATCAAGTGAAATTGTCCGACTTGAATAAAGGTATTGTGATCCAGTCTGGTAATGATGCCAGTATCGCGTTGGCGGATTATATTGCCGGTAGTCAGGACAGTTTTGTTGGCTTGATGAATAATTACGCTAAAGCGTTCGGCCTCAATAACACCCATTTCATGACGGTGCATGGCCTTGATGCTCCTGGTCAGTACAGTACCGCACATGATATGGCTGTATTGGGGCAGGCGTTGATCCGCGATGTTCCAGATGAATATGCATTGCATAAAGAGAAAGAATTTACCTTTAATAAAATCCGCCAGATTAACCGTAACCGATTGTTATGGAGTACTAATCTCAACGTAGATGGTATGAAAACCGGCTTTACCGCTGGCGCTGGGCATAATCTGGTGGCTTCTGCTACCGACGGGCCGATGCGTTTGATCTCTGTTGTTCTAGGCGCACCCAGTGACAGAGTCCGTTTCAGTGAAAGTGAGAAGCTATTGACCTGGGGATTCCGCTTCTATGAAACGGTGGTGCCGATTAAGGCCACCAAGCCTTTTGTGACGCAGAAAGTATGGTTTGGTGACACTGGACAAGCTGAACTGGGTGTGGCGGAGGATGCTGCTATCACCATCCCGAAAGGGCAAATGAAGAATTTGAAAGCCAGTTATAAGCTGAATGAGACTGAGTTGCGTGCCCCGCTGGCGAAGCATCAGGTAGTCGGGACTATTGATTTTCAACTGAATGGGAAAACCATTGATCAGCGCCCATTAGTGGTATTAAACGAAGTCAAAGAGGGCGGGTTCTTCAGCCGCATCTGGGGTTTTTTGATGATGAAAATCAGCCAGTTATTTAGCTAATCTCAAGCAAAAGGGCGACTAGCAAGTCGCCTTTCAGACGGCTAACAAAGCTGATAAGCTGGGAAATGTGCCGTATGGGTCCCTATCTATTTAAAATACAAGTGGCGTGAGCCGTCGGAGCGCCCATCGGTGCAGTCGCCCAGCTAGTCTCGGTGCGACAAAATAGGGTTGTCATTAACTTCAAGGGCGGCTCTCAAGTCGCCCTTACTTTTCTATCCTGATAGCAATCAGTTACAGGCAACAACCTTGATTGCCAAACCACCACGGGAGGTTTCACGATATTTTGAGTTCATATCTTTGCCGGTTTCGTACATCGTTTCGATGACTTTATCCAGACAGACACTAGGCTCGCTGGTGCGGCGCAATGCCATACGCGCTGAGTTAACCGCTTGCACCGCAGAAATGGCGTTACGCTCAATGCATGGCACCTGAACTTGGCCCGCCACGGGGTCACAAGTCAGCCCCAGGTTATGCTCCATGGCGATCTCAGCCGCGATACAGACTTGAGCAGGGCTGCCGCCCATCAACTCCGCCAGACCAGCTGCGGCCATTGAACAAGCTACACCCACTTCCCCCTGGCAACCCACTTCAGCGCCGGAAATGGAAGCATTCATTTTATACAGCGCACCAATAACACCTGCCACCAGGAAATAGCGACTATATGAGTTCTCATTCACTGGGCGAATGAATTTGTCATAGTAAGCCAGTACCGCAGGGATGATACCGCAAGCCCCGTTGGTTGGTGCCGTGACCACGCGACCACCCGCAGCATTTTCTTCATTGACGGCCAAGGCATACATATTGATCCAATCGACAACCATCATCGGATCAGCATTATGTTTATCAGTAGTCACCAGCATACGGCGTAATGCAGCAGCGCGGCGCGGGACTTTCATCGGGCCGGGCAATAGGCCTTCAGTATTAATACCGCGCTCAATACCGGCACGCATCACATCCCAAATAGCCGCAAAGTGCGCGCTTATCTCGGTTTTACTATGCAAAGCCAGCTCATTTTGCATCACTAAGCCAGATAAAGATAAACCGGTATCTTTACAGTGCTTTTGTAAGTCACGCGCAGAATTGAACGGGTAGGGCACAGTAACTGCGTTGCTATCTTGCTGACCAAAGTGAGCTTCATCAACAATAAACCCACCGCCAATGGAGTAATAGGTTTTGCTGAAAATGCAGTCATCGCCCGCATGTGCGCTGATGGTCATGCCATTTTCATGCAGCGGCAAGTTGGTTTCATGGAAATTCATTCCACCATTTGCCAGAAAATCGACTTCATGGCTACCATTTGCCAGCAACAAACGTTCCCGTGCGGCTACGTCACGGATAAAACCTGGGATAGCATCAATATCAACAGTATCAGGCAGATTCCCCGCCAGACCCATAATGATGGCGATATCGGTATGGTGGCCTTTGCCAGTTAGAGACAAAGAACCGTAAACATCAACGGTGACTCGGGTGATGGCAGAAAGATGCCCCAGTGCGATTAAATCATCGGTAAACAGCTTGCCAGCCTTCATCGGGCCGACGGTGTGAGAGCTGGAAGGACCAATACCAATCTTGAAAATGTCAAAAACGCTGACCATATTATTCGCCTCCTTCATGTAAAGGCGTTAATTATTAAAATGCTTATATGCCGTGGGAAAAAGAGCCGGCGCGGACGCACCGGCTTTTGAAACGATTCTCAGTTGATGCTAATGAGCTGGCCGTGGAGGTTAGCCAGCGTCAGAATCATTTACCGAACAGGCTGAACAAGATTGCTGAGATAGCAATAAGACCCATGATGACCACGAATACGTTGCTTACTTTGCCGCTGTATTTACGCATCGCCGGAACTTTATGGATGGCGTACATTGGCATCAGGAACAATAGCATCGCGATAATTGGGCCACCCAGTGTTTCAATCATGCCCAGAATGCTGGGGTTCATGGTTGCTACTATCCAGGTGGTGACCAGCATGAACAGGGCAGTAATGCGGTTCAATTTGTCATGATTGATCTCTTTGCCTTTGCTGCGCAGAGATTTGATCATCATGCCATTGAAGCCTTCACGTGCGCCCAGATAGTGGCCCAGGAAAGATTTAGTGATAGCGATAAAGGCAATAACCGGTGCCATGTAGGCAATCATTGGGGTATTAAAGTGGTTAGCCAGGTAAGACAGAATGGAGATATTCTGGCTTTTCGCTTCTGCCAGATCCGCAGGGGACAGGCTCAGGACGCAGCTGAATACGAAGAACATCACGGTAACAACCATCATGATGTGTGCGAAAGCTAAAATGCGGGAGCATTTTTTCTCAGCATCAACACCATATTCTTCGCGTTTTGCTACTGCAAAGGCAGAGATGATTGGGGAGTGGTTGAATGAGAACACCATCACCGGAATTACCAGCCACAGAGTCATCCACAGACCACTGCCAGTACCATTGCCATCCATGGAAACGTGTTCGAAGATCGCACTTGACCAGTTAGGGATCAGGTAAACAGCCAGCAGCATTAATACTGCAACAAATGGGAATACCAGAATACTCATTGCTTTCACAATGGCATGCTCACCAAAACGCACGATAGTCATCAGGCCGATGATAAGGATCAGCGACAGAATGGCACGCGGTGGCGATGGCAGATGCATCTGATGAGTAATAAAGCTATCAACGGTGTTAGTAATCGCGACACTGTAGACCAACAAAATTGGGTAGATAGCGAAGAAGTAAAGCAGGGTAATCAGTTTACCCGCGCCTTGACCAAAATGCTCTTCAACCACTTCAGTGATATCTTCTCCCGGATTTTTACCTGACAGCACAAAACGGCACAGGCCACGGTGCGCATAGAAGGTCATTGGGAAAGCAATAATAGCCATAACGATCAGCGGTAGCAGGCCACCGATACCCGCATTGATTGGCAGGAACAATACACCTGCACCGATTGCCGTACCGTACAGACCCAACATCCACATGGTGTCACTTTTACGCCATGTACTTGATGAAGTTTTTCCCGATGAGGCAATAGTGCCTGTTTGAGTAGTGTCCATGAAAAATCTCCAATGTGAACACGTTAATTTAAAATTAAGAGCCGAAAGTTAAGTACCTGTAATGCCTTATTTAGCGACGTTATCAGGCGAAAAATTCAGTCAAAACGATTTGTTTAAAGTTGGTACCCTGGTTATTACTTTGGTGTCGTGGTTGTGATTTATACCTAAACGTTAAAGTGCAAAATTTAACCGATTTTAAGAGGGTGAATTCACTTTATCGGATATTTTTGTTGTTCCTAAAGAACAGTAGTTTTTGCTGGCGGCAAGATAGCGATTTGTAGTGAAAACTACCGTGATCATGCTCGCAAATGCTCAATAAACTCGACATTCATGACTTGTTGCAGATTTACAAACTATTGTTATATGAATGTTTATAATCCATCAATAAGCACAATGAAAAACACCTCTTTCTTACTGAACAATAAATAAACGATTTATTTTTTATCCCTTAATATCTTGGTGGGCAATATATTTTAACCCAGCTTGCGAATCTAGTAAAAATCGGTTTTTTAACCGGTTTGTTGACGAATATCATTAATGTAAAGAAAGTTAATTTGTTTAACTTATTGATATTAATGGTATTTTAATTTTTTATGCGAATAAGCAATAGCATCTGGAAATGGCGGTGATATAAACAGTGAAATAAGAAAACAACAATAAGAGTGTTGATGGGCAGGAATAAGTCAGCGAGTGATTATTGGTACTCTATGCTTTATTTGTCATATGAAAATGAGCGATTAGTAATTGTCAGACAATAAACTAACGCTATTCCTTTAATTGAATGCATTAAAAGAACACTAAATGTTAAATTAATTTACCTTAAACCCAAATATAAGTGGATATTAATTCGACAATGGAATCGTGTTTTAAATTTAGCATGGATAGAAGCACCATTAAGCCACAAATTAAATATGGTTATTTGCCATCAGATTATTTTGCTTAAATATAATCCATTTTTTATCTGATAGAGGTGAAGGAATTATCTATTGAGTGTTTGTTGAACTAGGATTTTTACTATGTAATCAAAGGGGTCAGCCATTATGGATAACATAAATGAGAGGGAGTATCTAGCGAGCAGCAAGATGCGGTGCACGCATCTTGCCCGTTATCCGTATCTATACTCGTTATACTTCAAGCTGCATGTGCGGTGGCTACGTTCAATTACCCGAATCACTTACGAGAGTAAGCTCATCGGGGTTCTCTCTCTTGCCGCCTTCCTGTAACTCGAATTATTTAGAGTATATAAGGGGGAAAAGAACCTAACAGTAGGTTTTGATATTGTGCTGTAAAAAGAACTGGCTGAATTCGCTATCGGGCTGACGGTTGGTCACAATGGCATCAAAAAGTGTTAGCGCACCAATACTGGCGGGCTTGATTTTGCCAAATTTGCTGTGGTCAGCCACCAGGATTTTATGCTGGGATTTGGCAATGGCACGGTGTTTCAACAAGATCTCATCAAAGTTGAAACAGGTGGCTCCATACTCAATAGAAACGCCCGCCGCAGAGATAAAAGCTTTATTTGGGCAAGCATTATCCAGCTCATTATGTTGGCTAATAGGGGTGAAAATATAGTTATTGGGTTTGAATTCACCCCCGCACAAGATAACTTTGCAATTGGGTTTGTCTTGTAAAGACAAGAAGGTATTGAGGGAGTAGCAGATGGCAGTAAATGACAGTTCCTCATCTATCTCATCGATTATTGAAGGAATTGTGGTGCCGCAGTCAAAAAAAACGGTGTCATTTTCCGTAATAAGACGTGCCGCTAACTGACCAATTAGGCGTTTTTCTTCCACCTGCTTGGCTTGTTGGTCGGAAACAAAATAGTTATTGGCATTGTTGCTTTTGGGGTCCATCACTACATAACCGCCCAGTAAAATGACGGAAGTAGGTTCGGCACTCAGATCTCGCCGAATCGTCATTTCAGAAACACGCAATAGATTGGCTGCGTCTTTTAGATGGATTTTGTCGGAGCGCTTAAGGGCCTGAGTAAGTTTATTGATACGTTCTGCACGGCGAGTTTCCATAAGCTATCCCTGACGAGTTATTTTTAACACCATGTACCGTAAAATAAAAAGCGTAAAATAAAAAGCGCAAAACAAAGAGTGCAAACAGTACATGGAATAAGTAAGCCCGGCAATAACCGGGCTTTACCCGTCATACTTCAAGCTACATGTGCGTTGGCAGCTCTCGTTACTCGGCCCGTCCATGGGCCTCGCCTCTGCGAGGCCGCTACAAGCAGCGTTCAAATCGGTTCCCGACCGATTTGTCACCCGAATCACTTACCTGAGTAAGCTCATCGGGATTTACTCAATTGCCGCCTTCCTGCAACTTGAATTATTTGGGGTGTATAATAAGTTAGTAACTTGACGCCGATGCTTGCTGGCCTGAAACGATAACAACACCAGAACTGGTGCCAATTCGTGTTGCGCCGGCCTTAATCATTGTTTCTGCTGTCGCTCTGTCACGAACCGCACCGGAGGCTTTGACCCCCATATCCTGGCCTACTGTGGCACGCATCAATTTGACATGCTCTTCTTTAGCGCCGCCAGTGCTGAAACCTGTTGAGGTTTTAACAAAAGCGACGTCAAGCTCACGGCACATTTCACAAACTTGTACAATCTGTGCATCGCTAAGCAGGCAGGTTTCTAATATTACCTTCAACGGTGTGGAGGCGCAATTATCGCGCACGGCCTTGATGTCCGCTTTAACTTCTGCGATTTTGCCACTTTTCAACCAGCCAACATTGATAACCATATCAATCTCTTGTGCGCCAGCTTTGATAGCAGCTTGGGCTTCAAAGGCTTTTGCTTCGGTCAAGCCAGCACCCAGTGGGAAACCAATGACTGAACACACTTTAACCGAGGTGCCTGCTAATTGCTGTGCAGCAACTGGAACATACCCAGAGTTAACACATACCGCATAAAAATGATGCTGCTTGGCTTCTCCGCACAGCTTAATAATTTGCTCTTCGGTGGCATCCATTGCCAGTAGGGTATGGTCAATATAATTAGCGTAATTGATCGTCATGATTTTTATCCTTTTGTTCATCTATAAGTTAGCTCTATTGTTATAATAATAACATTATCAGAAAAAAACAAAGCTAATTCTCACATTTCTAGCTGTTTTAGATTTTATTTTGTTATTTTAATTACATTTATGATGGTTAAATAACCGCATAAAGCACCATGTGTTGGCGTAATTATTTGATTTTTTGTATATTTTAAAATTGTGAAGGGATTTTACGGGGAATTTAGCCGGCATTTTAATCTGCCGGCAATGTGAGATGAGTCACGTAGAGGGCGCTAGTTTCTGACCCATCCTCTGCTGATAGGTAAGGCAAAGCCAACCTGATAGAGGCGTTTCAACCCATTTGAAATAGCGTCGCCGAACAAGTTCCACACCAATTGTGCAAACAGACAGCCGACAATTCCTAGCAAAAATCCCCCCACCATATCTAACGGCCAGTGCACACCCAGGTAAATTCGTGACCATGCAATTGCGACAGCTACGACCATCAGGCTGAGAGCGGACCACAGTTTGTGCCAAAAAACAAAGGCCAGAGCAAAAGTGAAAATAGCGGTGCCGTGATTACTCGGGAAAGAACTATCGGGTGTGTGATTCATAAAGTGATAACCAAAACCGACGACAAAAGGCCGGTCGTGGGGGATAAGCATCCCAATGCAGGAGGCTGAAAGCATGGAAAAAGCCAGTGCGATAGCGGCTTTGGTCACTAAGGCACGCTGTGAGTTCATGTCGCTTTGTGGCCCCCACAACCACATACCCACTAATAATATGGGGATAATCATAATCAAATCGCGTGCGATAAAAGTCGCAAAAGAAATCATCCATGGCGATGATGCTGGAGTGGCATTTATCATGGAAAAGAAAAAGTAATTCATTTGTTCAATCATTCTTTACCCTTATTACGGTTGTAAAAACCGCTGATCATCCAATACACAGCCAATTGACTGAGCCAAACCCACCAACCTGCCCACAGGTTATGGGTAAGAAAATGTGCCCCGCGCATGATTTGTCCAAAACCCATCAACATGCCAAGACTCACACCCGCCAACCAACACAGTAAAGCTATCCGTGGCCGCTCGGGGTAAAACAAGAAAAATAATGCCATTACTGCAAACCCACTAGAGGCATGGCCGCCAGGAAAGCAGTGGCCAGGGCCTGCGCCGACCGGGGCTGTTCCCATCAGTACATAGCTGAGAGATTTACCACCATATTCCACCAGATCCCAAGGGCAGGAGTGAGCACTGGTCGCTTTTAGCACCCCTATCACCAGCGGGCCGATACCGAACAGCAACATAGTGGTGACTACGCGCTTATTGCGGCGATAAAAACCCCATAGCAATGTGACAACGGCAGCGCTGATAATGGTTATTTTCAATAAGCGATGGTTCAGTAAATCCAGCCAGTAATTATTTTCCCATGGAAAATGTTGCGAGGCGGGATCAAACCAATAATTACTGATAAGCCAATCCAACTGTTCATCACGGGATAACCAAAGAAACAGCAATCCACTGATCACCAATGCAAAAACCTGCCAAAAATAAAAGGATAACGGCAACGAGTAAAGGGAGTTTGTCCTAATTATCAGTGCCGTTGAGGTATTATTTAATGTCGATGTCATGACGCTTGATTGAGAGGCAGGTTTGTTGATCTTCACGAAATAGCCTGGAGCAGAAGTAGTGATGTTCCTACTGTAATAATTTTGTCTTAAGAAAGCCTTAAGGGGGAGGGATGGGGCTTGAATTTCAGACAAGAAAAAACCCGATAGTCTCATTACTCTATATAAAACAACAATATACAATAAATACAATGAGTTGATTAGTTATTGAGGGGTAGTAAATACTAGGGAAGGGTAACCTCCGCCGCCACTTTGTCGCCAGCTTTCATGGTGGTTAGCGGGTTGAACTGCACGGCGGTTTCTAAGTGTTCTGGCGCAAAGTGAGCATAGCGCATTGTCATTTGAATATCACTGTGACCAAGGATGCGCTGCAATACCAGAATGTTGCCCCCGGACATCATAAAGTGAGCGGCAAAGGTATGACGCAAAACATGCGTAAGCTGACCAGTGGGTAACTTTATGTCTGTGGTGTTGATTGCGGCCATAAAGCGGAAATAACACTCACTGAAAAGACGGTCTCCCTCTAACGCGATTAACTCGTCATGAAGTTCTTTGCTAATTGGCACGCTACGGTTCTTTTTACCTTTTGTTCTGATAAAGGTAATTTTATTCGGGCTGACCTGCGAACGGGTGAGCTTCTCCGCCTCATTCCATCGCGCCCCGGTGCTGAGACAAACTTTTACTACCATTGGCAAATCTGCCCGGCCAAGACTACATGCGGCCAATAGCGTTTTAATCTGCTCATGGGTGAGCCACGCCATTTCTTTTTCTGCCACGGCGTATTTGCGCAGATTGTCTAATGGGTTCGGTAAGTTCCATTCGCCTAATCTGGCCAATTCGCTAAACATACCGCTTAAAAAACTTTGTTCCAGATTCACGGTTACCGGCTTTGCGCCTTTCTTCCATTTCTCAGAAAAGTAAATTTCGCCAGATAAACGCTTAGAGCGGTAGTGAGCAAAATCTTTGCCACTCAAACTATGAGCGGGGGGATTACCCAGCGCGGCAACTATCAATTCTAGTTTTTTATAAATTTTTTCACCAGCTTCCAGAGAACGGCCATGCAGGTTGTACCAAAGTTCGGCAATCTCGCTTAACGTGCGGCGGTCTGGCGCATCTCCCAACCAAGGCTTATTGTTCACCTGATCCATGGTGTAACGTTCAAAGGCTAAGGCTTCACCTTTGGTCGCAAACATTTTTCTCACCCGGCGACCTGTACGGCCTGCCGGGTAGCACTCACAAAGCCATTGACCTGCTGGTTGTTTGCGCACTGACATTGAGAACCCCCTTGGAAGATAAGGGAGGTATTTAACTGTATGCATAAACAGTAGTCAATGTTTTATAAATAATAAATAAACATCTATTATTTACTTTAACTGAAGTACCTCTATTGAATCTGTGATTATTTCACTAAAGTTGTTAGAGTGAAGAGTGAATCGCCCAAAACAATCACTCATATGTTTATCCCACATAGCTTTTTCGGCTGAAGTAGGTTTTGGAAAATTACTAGGTAAGCTGTTATCTGATGATATTAATGCGTATATAATTATTTTTGAGTAATATGTGTCTCTACCAAGTGTATAATCGAAATTGTTAAGTCCAAGGAGTTCTGCAATCGAATTGATATTTGTTTTTTTTAATGATAAACCTAGCGCCGTCTCTTTATCAAAACAATAAAGAAAAATTCCAAAAATCGTCAGTAAAGCGTACCCCATTGCAGTGTTATTTTTTAATTTACACGATGATACTTTTTGATATATATCTATGTAACGTGCAAATGTTTCTACTTCTCGTAATGATAGATTTCTTATTTCAATAAAGTGTTTTATATATTCTGATAGTTCTTTTATTTCAATTAGTGACTTTGATTTCTGCGAAATGGTATCCCAGTGATAAATTGATGCTAATGCGTTTTTATAACCATCATTTTTATAATGGTCAGATAATGTAAATGCAAATCTAATGAATTTATCTAAATATCTTTTTGCATCAACAGATTGTCCATAGATATGGTTTATCGATGCTTGTAGTTGTTGTGTATTTGTGACTAAAACAAAATGAACATTGTCTATATCAAATACATGCTTTATATTTTCTAAAATAGAAATGGCAAAGCTAGGTTTACAGCGATCTAATTCATCAATGAAAATTACTATTGGATTTTCATCAGAAATTTCTTTTAACGCTATCTTTAATGTTTTTATATTTTTTTCGGAATCAATATGATCTTCCAGAAGTGTCTCTATAGTCCTATCTATTGCAGCACTACTGGTTTCCTTTATTGCTTCTTGAAACTCTCCAGCTAAATCATCTGTGTTTTGTCTCAGAACCCAGCCAGCACCAGCCTTTAGTGCGGTTTTTAAACCAAACCTTAGAGCAGGCAGGGCCTTTTTAATTAATGCAGGTCTTTCAGTCTCAGGTAAAAGAGTTACTATTGCCGCAAGAACAGTTAATATTGGTGAGTCTGTATGGTCTTCGTTAAATGCGTCTACATAAACAGTCTTATATTCAGGGTTGCTTTCATTTAGTAAATTAATTAGTTTGTAGCAAAACTCTGTTTTTCCGGTTCCCCAACTTCCATCTATAATCATAGGGGAAGTATCTATATCTGAAGTGATGAGTTTTATTATTTTTTCTGCAATACTTTTTCTTTTATATTCATCTCTATTGCTAAATGTTATTTTATTGTCTAAATTTATCATCAGGTTCTACTCCTGTAGTGATTTTTATTCAGGTATTTCACCTGATTCAATGAAATTAATAAATTCATTTTCATCTAAAATGATGGCCCCGGCTTTACGGGCTAAAGATAGTTTTGTTGGCCCTGCATTATAGCCGTAACATAATAATTTTAAGCCTTTGGATACGGTTTTTCTGACTAACATATTATTATTTGATGCAAGTGCTTCTAATTCAGATTTTCTATCTTTTTTAAAACCAGTAAAACAAACATCAAAAATCTCTTTCTTTTGATCTTTGAAATAAAAATCGCCGTCAGTAATGCCTTTATCAATTGCTGCTAATCCCTCTTCTATGGAATTAACAAATTTATATATTCTATCTTTCCTAAATGTTTTCAGTTTGCCTTCCTCATCTTCAAGTAAGCTGACTCCTTGTAGATAAGTATCATTCTCGGAAATGTCGTTTATAGATTGTACACGTACAATTTTTTTAGTGTTAACATAAACAAAAGTAACTACACCTGTCATAATAACTCCTTTTATTTAATACATAACATTTCAATTTTTTGGTTGATTTTTATATCTTCTAAATTGCAATCAAAAGCAAACTTCCCGCCCTCAACCCGTACTTTACCACCGGGAATACGAATAATATCTCGGATACTGATTGTTCCCTCTATATCAACAACCCATTTACCGTCCTGTACTTCATCGAACTTACGATCGGCAATATAGGTGGTATCACCATCAAGGATAACAACCGGGTCTTTCAATCCATCAGGCAAGAACGCCTTATCGAACATATAGAAATTTGAATCGTAGAGTTTGCCGTCTAACAACTTTTGGCGAGGAATCTGCACGATATCAAGCTGTTTAGCATTTTCGTACATCGCGCCCTCACCAGTAGTTAACCAACGCAGCGATGCACCAGTCTCTAAAGCACACTGAATAACCCAATCAGATGGGAATGAATCACGCATATAACGCGTTGCAAGCGTACTTTTCGACACATTCAATTGATCGCAAAGTGCCTGACGGGTTGTAAAACCATAGGCTTCCACCATGCGCTCGATAGCGCCGCGGCCACCTTTATTTAAATCCATAAGATTTCACCGTGTGAACTTTTTTTATTGACGTTCGTTTATTGTGATCTTATAGTTCTCATGATTTCAAAATGTGAACTAGTACTATTCGTCACTAATAAGCACTGATAAAAGAGGGATGTTGCACTATGAGACCTAACATTTCAATCACTCTTCTGACCCCCCATGTCACAGTAGAGAAATATAGTGAATTAACGGGCTTAGATTCTGACACCATCAGAGCAATGCTTGCTGATGGTCGTTTAGTTCGTCACCGCTTGCGTAAAGATATGAAGCGCGAAAAAGTCATGATCAACATGGCCGCACTCACCGTAGATGCTCTCTCGAATTGTGATATTGCAATCGCCTAGTTCGATATTGCGTTATTGGGAGGGTATCGACCATGTTTGATTTCCAGCTTTCTAAACACCCGCGCTTTGATATGTCATGCCGTGCTTTCGCCCGGAATAACAATTTAACGGCGGTTGCCGAGCAAATCGGTATGAAGCCGCAAATGTTGCGTAATAAACTTAACCCTGACCAGCCGCACCAGTTGAGCTGCATTGAACTGTTGACGCTCACTGACATTACCGAAGATCCAACGCTGTTAGATGGCTTGCTGTCTCAACTGCAATGTTTACCAGCGGTACCGGTTAATGAAGCCAATCCCGCTAATTTACCTATTCATACCCTGAGCGCTACGGCGGCAATCGGCGCAATTGCCGGTGAAACCGTAACTGCCGGGCCTATGACGCAATCCCGTAGAAACGCCATTCTTGACCGTGCGAATCAGGCCATACGTGACCTGTCGCTGATTGTTGTATCGGTTGAAGCGCGTTTCCAATCCACGCCAGTTCTGGCCGCAGCGGTTGATTTTATCAGCGCCAGCGGGCTGGTTCCGGGTCTGAACTGAGGAACTTATGAAAGTTTTCGCTAACTACCTGAAACAACAATCACCCAGCCAACAATTAAACCATTTTGGCCACGGCTGGATTGAATTACCAAACGGCCAGCGCTGGCAACCTTGTACCAGCCGAGTGGTGTTTCTAGGGGAATCACGTAAACCCATCTTTAAAACCAAACGCCGCCGGTGGTGGTTCCGTTTGATGGGTTTAAGGGGGTAAGCATGTCAGCCAATAACAGCAAATGGATAGCCATTATCCGCAACAAAGTGACCGGCAGTCACAGCCGGGCAAGGGTGATATGGGAAAAGCTACCGGCACAGCACCGGGGAATTTTACTCCACTCCGCAGGTATGAAGTCAGAGCACTGCCGGTATCTGTGGGATGATTTTTCCCGTGAAGAATTACATCAGTTGCAGCGAGGGATTCAGCGACTACGGGCTTTAGTAGATACATTTGGCCAAGTCGGTACGTTGGATTTTGTGAAAGAGAATAAGCGCAATCGGAAGCCGCAGCATCAACCGGTACCGGTAAAAAACTACGGCCCGGAAATGATTGCAGCCCAATCGATGGCCAATATGCATTACACCGATAATTAAGGAAACACGATGAAAGCAATATCAGTAGATAGAAACGGCCTGTTAGATGATTTTAGCCATTGGGGCGTGGCCCATAATTACGCGCAATTCTTCTTGGGTAAATGTCGTTTGGCGGGTAACAGCGTCGAATTACAGCCAATTATGTTTAATGACACCATTCATCTGACCAACCCACACCAATGGTTTTCTGCTCATGCTGCATTTTGGTGCCGGGCATACCGTGAGGCTGAATCAAATAGTGATCAGGTCGAAGCGCTGGCCTCTATTCGCGCCATTTATCATATGTCCGGCTGGCTGGGATTAGGCTCTTTAACCTGCATGATTAATAACTGGTGGAATAGAACCATTGAGATCCACGGCTTGACGCAAATTAACCACTCTTGTGCGTCAGCCAGTATTACCAAACAACTGCATTAATTAACCCAAAAACATAAATACCAACGGCCTCCCATCGGTGGCCGGGGATTTTTATTACCTAAATTCGGAGCAAACACCATGCATATGCACAAAACAGTAGGGCAGGAAATGAGTAACCGGGCGGCGGCTGAGTCCCGCGAACATGCTTTGCTAATAGCCAGAAAAGAGGCCCGAATTGACACCCTTGTTAAATTATCTGGCCATTTTGACCGGTTGGCCACTGATATTGCTAATCAGGGAATGTCTTCAACTGAGATTATCGAGTTACTGCGGCAGGTTGCGGAAAACATGAGTCGTGGGCGGGTCTGGAGCGAATGACCACCACCATTCAGCGGCCGGTAAATGATTTTATGGACGGGGATATTTTATCCCTGTCTTTACCTTTTAATGGCGAGTTCAGCCGGGAGCCGGAGGGGCTACGCCGCCCGCAAGATATCAGCATCACCGAAGATGAACTCTTTGTTCAGAACCCAACCGATCACCAATGGCGCAGCCAGTTTTTAGGCGGGATGCCTCAATTTCTGGCCCGTTATTTTGGTGATCGCTATTCCAACCTGTACCAATCAAAAGGCCGTCGCCATGCCAATACATTCTTACGCACTACGGTGGGCGAGAATGTATTGCCACGTCTACAGATGGTTAATCGCCAGTATCAACCAGTCATTAAAGCGCTCGGTTTTTTGCCATGGCCGTTTGCCGATGATTTAGAACGCCTGCCATCGTTTGGCCGTGATGAGTTACGCAACCTGTCCCACCGGGTGGCTGATTTTATGTCTGAAAGTTTTACCGACTATATCGAACGCAATTTCACCGGGCAGAGCAGTGACCCACAAGAACTCTGGCAGCGCACCCAACGCGCTTATATCTGCCTTGTAAAGCTCAGCAAGCAAGTGGGAACTGAACCGCCGTACTGGCGCGAATTCAATTCCAGCCGCAAGACAATCAACCCGCGAAAAATTGAATCCGGCCTACTGCGCATGATGGCACCGGATTGGTGGCGTGTGCGTTTAAAACGCCTGCGCGATGTGCGCCGTGAACATATGGCCATTGCGGTGGGGCAAGTACAGAAATCAGCGTCAGCCTATGTCAGCCGGTCAACCATGGCCGAATGGGTAGAGCAAAAACGGCGTAACCGGGAGTTTTTCAAAGCGTTTGAGCTGGAAAATCAGGACGGTGAACGGGTTTCGTTAGAAGACATGGTGAACGGCAGCAACGCCAATCCTGCAATACGGAGATGTGAACTGATGGTTAGAATGCGAGGTTTTGAAGATTTAGCCAATGAAATGGGCTGTGTGGGGGAGTTTTACACCATTACTGCGCCGTCTAAATATCATGCGGTCTATCACGGTGGCGGCTTTGTCACCAATTGGAATGGAGCCAGCCCAAGGCAGACACAAAAATATTTATGCAGCGTATGGGCTAAATCCCGTGCAGCGATTGCCCGTGCCGGGATTAATGTCTTTGGCTTTCGGGTGGTAGAACCGCACCACGATGGTACCCCGCACTGGCATGTGTTGCTGTTTATGCTGCCGCAACACGTTGATCAGGTGCGTGACATCCTTTGCTATTACGCCCGGTTAGAAGATTCCGAGTCATTACAAAGCCCCGAAGCACTGAAAGCCCGTTTCCATGCTGAACCCATTGATCCGGCCAAGGGCAGTGCAACCGGCTATATCGCGAAATATATCTCAAAGAATATCGACGGTTACGCGCTGGATGATGAGCAAGACGGCGAGACGGGCGGTAATGCACGAGAGATGGCTAAAGCCGTTACCGCATGGGCCAGCCGCTGGCGCATCCGGCAGTTTCAGCAAATCGGTGGT
Source organism: Yersinia enterocolitica subsp. enterocolitica (assembly GCF_901472495.1). Classification (NCBI taxonomy): domain Bacteria; kingdom Pseudomonadati; phylum Pseudomonadota; class Gammaproteobacteria; order Enterobacterales; family Yersiniaceae; genus Yersinia; species Yersinia enterocolitica. The sequence continues at coordinate 1,648,717 of NZ_LR590469.1, read as the reverse complement.
GCGCCGGTTACTGTCTGGCGCGAGTTACGCCGCTTGCCCGGAGACGGACAAATACTACCGGATCAGGATATGGATAATGTGCGCTTTGCTGCGGATGTGGGCAACTGGTACGCCTACACCGAGTTTCAGGGCGGGCCGATGGTGAGCCGGGATTGTTTGACCGTGCGCCTGTCATATGAAATCACCGAAATGGGTAACATCTACGCCGAGGACGTTAAACGGGTTTTGGGTATCTATTCGCCGTTACTGGGAGAGGACTCCGCTGTCTGCACCCGTCTGGTTAAGTGGCAGATTGTGCCGAAGTTGGCCGAAAGCGCAGCGCAGGCCGGGGGTTTGGCTTTTTCTGGCGGCAACGCCGCCGCTAGGAGTTCTGTCAATAACTGTACGCCGGATGCCCGGCAACGATTAATAGAAGAATTACGCCGTCGGGGTTTTATGGGTGATGAAGAGGAAATCGCGATATTGGAACGGGGTAGCAGCTTGCAATTCTACGGTGATCGCTCAGTAAGGTTAATAAATGGTCGGTTAGAAGAGGTCGCCCCGCTACCGGAACACCAGCGCTGGCCGGGCTGGAATTGATTACGCTCATGAAATTCCGAGGAAACAGGCAGTTAGCTGTTTCCTATTTTCTTAATTTTATTATACTGTACATAAATACAGTATAAACATGATGAGTGGAGGAAGTCGTGACAGATTTATTTTTTGAATCTTTAGCGTTGCAGCGTATTGATTTGGTTGCAAGGTTGGTCACGAATAACCAGTGCAATGAAGAGGACAGGGATTTGGCATTAGTTTGGATTGCCGAAATGACTACCTCATTGACCATTGAACTGGATAAGCAGCAACAAAAAGGCCCCCATATTGGAGGCCAGTAGTCAGGCGGCTGATGCACTACCTTGCAACAGGTTAAGCATCATTTGCCGCTGCTGCGGATTCATGGAATCGACAACGGTTTTAATCAGTTTATCCCCGGTTTTAGCGCTGGGGCTAATGGTATGCGAAAAGGTCACATTCATTACAAAAGTATGGCCGCATTCCACATCATTACAGGCGCAATATAAATCTGAAATCTGCCGATGTTTACGGTTGGTTTTCCGGATAATGGCCGCGCCACCGCATTCAGGGCATAAGACTTTCATCACTCGCATGTTTCTGGCTCCAAAAGTGGCGAACTTCTGGAATTTTAACGTGTTTCTGCTCATAACGCACCCGAGTTTGCTGTTTGTGCATCAAAATTTAGCTGTAGATGCGTCGGGATCTCTGGATCGGCACTAATGGCAGCACTAAAGCGGCGTTGTACCGGTAAAATCTCGTCTTTTCGATACGTGTTCCGCGCTTTTTCCGGGTCACCTAACCCCGCAGCATTTTCCGGTATCTGCCCGGCTAACCCTGCCGGGAAGCGGTGAGCATTGAGAATGTCCTGCGCACTGATATTTTTCACATTGGCAAATTCATCTTTGGCGCTGATATCCCCCATTTGAATGAATTTCACCGCCTCCGGGTCACCGTTCGGAATGTTGACCAAGATGGTGCTGAAATTACCAATCCCTTTGCTGTCAGCTAGCTGGCGTTCAATTTCTTCCTCCACTTCATCGGTCATTGACGGGTCACTGGTATACAAAATACCGCCAGTGTGCGCCCCATTGTGGTAATAGCGGCGGCGGAAAATGACCGCTTCACTGTTTAGCAATGCTGAGTGAATACCACCGATATAATCCGGCAGGCCATAAATCTGTTGTTGTGGGTCGTATTGTTTGAGAAAAATCACGTCATTTTCCGGGTAAACAAGAGGTTCACCCTCCTGCAATACCACAAATTCACCGCTTTTGCGGATACGGGTGTACAGCGCCGGTAAGGGGGCCAGACCAATCACGTTGCCCCAGCCATTACGGATTTTCAGAATGCCGACATCACCAAAGGTAAAATAATCAAAAATAGCGGCTTCAATCTCTTCATGGGTCAGGCCACCGCTCTGGTAATCGGATGCCACCATATTTTTACGGGCATAAATGACGCCGCCATGTTGGCCATTGAGGTTAACCAACTGTGCCAGCGCCAGCCGGTCAATCGGCAGGGTGTAATGGTCATAGTCATTGTCATACCAGATATCGCGGTAATCGGTGCCAGTGGTGAGTATTGGCTCTGGTTTGCCGAAGCTGATAATGCTCATCTTGCGGTTTTTGCCGTGGTTATCTTGGCGCTTCATAGCGCGCTTATTTGGGCGTTTCATGCTGCTTTCTTCAGCCTCCAGCGGGATGTTAATTTGTTTTCGTAGTTAAGTGGCTCATTGTCGAGGGCATGAGCAATGGCAAAGAACGCCTCCGCATGGCCGGTTTCCGCGCTGCGGTCTGCAACAAATGTCATGGCATTGCCGCTGGCGGTAGTGGTGTGACGGATGGCCATAAAGCTGGCCGGAATTTCGGTGCGGTCTTTGTCCCATTCGATACGTTTGCTTTCCACCACATCGGCGGCTTTCATCACCAGCCGGTTTTTGGTTTCTACGCCATAGCGGATGGCCACCGCCTGCCGGATGGCAAAGTGTTGGATGTTTTCAAATACACCCTGGCCAATGCCGGTCACATCCACACCGATATAGGTAATGTGATATTGCTGGAACAGTTTTTTAATTTGGTTAGCCTGATAGCGGAAATTCATCCCCTGCCAGTGGATCACCCGTAATACCCGGAATTTTTCGCCCTCATAGAGTGGTGGCGCGATAATCACAAAAGTAGACAGGTCACCGGAGCGGGCCGGGTCAAAACCGCCCCATACCTCACGATTACCAAAGGGCCGCGCTGCTTTTTCGTCGTGATCCTGCCAAGTTGCAGCATCCACCCCGGCTTGCTGCAAGTCATCAAAAGAGAACACCGCATCTTTGCTGTCCACAAACACGCACATGTACAGCATGTTGAGTGCATCAACGTTATAACGGTTACGCAGCTTTTCAAGGCTGGCCAGATTAAAGCCATTGCGAATGGCATCTTCCATGGTAATGACATAACGCCATTGGCCATCCGGGCAGCGGCGACCACCATCACGCATTTCATCAAATGATGGAAAGATAACTTTGGCGCGTTTCTTACTGCCGCGCTTCCATTCATCACCTGTCCAGAACGGATAAGCCTGATGAGTTTTGGCGCTGGGTGTCGAAAAGTAGGTAGTGCGCCATTTATCATGGGTGGCCATGGCACTGGCCACTTCATTTAATTTGGCAAAGTTCGGCACCCAAAAATATTCATCGCAATACAGATGGCCGCTGTATGATTGGGCGGTGTTTTTGTTGGTAGACAGGAAACGCAGCTCTGCGCCGTTACTCAACCGGATAGGGTTACCGGTTAGTGTAATATCAAAATACTGCTGGGCAATATTGACGATATACGAGCGGAAAACCTCTGCCTGAGCGCGGGAGGCAGACAGGAATATTTGCGGGTCACCGGTTAACACCGCATTTTCAAAGGCCTCAAAAGCAAAATACCATGTCGCGCCAATCTGGCGGCTTTTCAGGATATTGCGTACTTGTTCGCCAATATTTAGCCGCAGGTGCTTTTGATAGCCAAACAGGTGTTCTTCTGCCCAAACGTCGAAATCTTCTTTTGACAGCCCGGAAATATCATTTTTGCGGTACTGGCGTTTTTTCGTCTGGCGCTCATCATCAAAATCACCGCCATCATTCTGCGCCGGTTTGCTCCCTTTGGCGGCGGCGAGTTTTTCTTTATGCTTATTACTTTGCGCCCGCAGTTTCACCGAATGGGCAATCAGAATATCCAGCTCTTTTAATTCAATATCACTCTTGTTATCGCGCCCGACTAATAATTGATAGCGGCGCTCAATGGCTTCCTCCGTGCTTTCATGGCTGAGTAAATCAGCCCAATTCCATTTTTGCGCCCAATAGTAAACAATCCGCACATTCGGCAGATTTAAATCACTTGCGATTTCTTTAGGTGTTGACCTTTTTAAATAAAGCGCCCGTGCAACACCAATAAGTTCATCTGAATATTTAGCCATAGCCTTTATTATGCCGAGATATATTTAAACAAACGTCACAGGCAGTTCTTATTTATTCGGGTAAGTGGCTATATCCGAATTCATAAGAATTAAAGCGAATGCGCAGCCAGTTTTAATTAGCCATACTGACTATCACAAATCAGGGAGAACAGTTGAATGTCAGTTTCACATTTAACAACGACATGGTTGTGTGTTTGTGCCGAGGGGAAAACATTAGACGGACGTGATATTGAAAGGCAATGGATATTAGACGCCGTAGAGCTATATAACCCTCGAATGTATACCGCACAATTATGGCCGGAGCATTCGCGTACTTATGGCCCGGTGGGGCAAGTATTAGAATTAAAGGCGGAAAAAGATGAGGACGGTGTATTAAAAATGTTTGCCCGGCTTTGTCCTGCTTTGTCACTCATTGCGGCTAACGGCGAGGGTAAATTACTTTTTACATCCGCTGAGTTTACCGAGGATGGCAACTTTAGAGGGACGGGCAAAAGCTATCTTGAGGGCATGGGGGTAACGGATGAACCCGCCAGCGTATATACCGACCAAATGAAGTTTAACAAGCGATTGCGTAATAAACGTTATAGCCAATATCGGCCAATTGTTTTTGATGATATTAAAAAGACAGTAAAGGGGAACAGTGTGAAAGGTAAAAAGAAATGGTATCACAAATTTGGTTTAGTTGATGAGAATGACACGACTACCGAAACTAATAATGATATTACTGATGATGCCGCCACGGTACTGGCTGAACAGTTAAAAGCTGCACAGGATAAAATCAGCGAATTGGAAACCCAGCTTGCTGAATTAAAAACCAGTCAGGAAGAAACGGATTCTGATGTTGAAACGATTAAAGAAGTCGTGGACACCAAAGAGTTTGCGCAATTGCGTGATAATTTGCCGCAGTTTATTCAGAAATTGGGCAGCTTAGATAAAAAGTTCACTAAATTACCCAGTAAAAAACCGAGCGATTCACGTAAGCCGTTTGAGTTTCTTTAATTAAGCACGGGCTTAATGGATTTTCGTATTTCTGATTAAAGAGAGTGCAATAAATGCTACTTAATAATAAAGCGCGAGGTTATTTAAATAATTACCTCGATGGGCTGGCATTGGCAAATGATGTGAAAGAGACATCACGTTATTTCTCATTGACTGACCCAAAAGAAACAAAATTGCGTGATGCTATGTTGGAAAGCAATGAATTTCTTAATTTCATTGTGGTTGAAGATGTTGACCAGATTAAAGGGCAGGTGGTTAACGTAGGTAATCCGGGGCTGTTTACGGGCCGTGTGGATGAGGGCCGTTTTCGTCGCAAAGTGGGTGTTGATGGTAACAACTATGAGCTGTACGAAACAGATTCCGGTGCGTCACTGACTTACCAAATGTTATCTGTGTGGGCCAATGCCGGGAGTGAAGAAGAGTTTTTCCAGCGTATGCAGGCGTTTACCAATAAGTCATTCAGTCTGGACGTGCTACGCATTGGTTTTAACGGTAAATCGGCGGCGAAAACCACCAAGCCGACGGATAACCCGAACGGTGAAGATGTCAATATTGGCTGGCATGAGCTGGTACGAACCTATGACAAAAATCAGATTGTTACTGATGCCATCACACTGGGTAGCGGTGGTGATTTTAAATCATTGGATGCCATGGCCTCAGATCTGATTAACGACAAAATCCCGCAGGAATTCCGTAATGACCCGCGACTGGTGGTGTTGGTTGGGGCTGATTTGGTGGCAGCGGAGCAATACCGACTTTATCAGGCCGCAGACCGCCCGACTGAAAAAATTGCCGCGCAAATGCTATCGCAATCTATTGCCGGACGTCAGGCCATGGTGCCGCCGTTCTTCCCCGGCAAGCGTATGACGGTCACCATGTTGAGCAATCTTCATGTTTATACCCAGCGAGGGACACGTTACCGCAAAGCTGAGTTTTCTGATGACCGTAAGCAGTTTGAAAATAGCTACTTACGCATGGAGGGCTACGCGGTGGAAACGCCAGAGCTGTATGCGGCCTTTGATGAAACCGCCGTCACCATTGGCAAGGTTGAAGAAGCCAAAGACGGGCCAGAGGTATAAGCCATGCTATCACCCGCGCAGCGTCATTCCGCCCGTATTAAGGCTGAAAAGCAGTTAAGTGAGTGTCAGGTGTTGGACGCTGGCCACAGTCTGCACGTCAAATTACGGGCATTGGAACATGATGTTGGTCGGGTACGTAGCCTTGATGTCACCAGTGACCGGGTAGCCATGAAGCGCAGCGAACTATTACCGCGCTGGCTTCCAACTGCACAGGCGTATCTGGACAGTGGCGAGGTACATCAAAACCCGATTTTGGTGTACTGCATTATCTGGTTGTTTGATGTGGATGAGTTTGATCAGGCTCTGGACTGGGCTGATATCGCCATCGAGCAGGGACAGAAAATGCCGGGCAATTTCCGCAGTAAGTTACCGGCATTTATCGCTGATACCGTGATGAAGTGGGCCGAAATTGCCGCCGCCAGCGGGGAAAGTGTCGAGCCGTATTTCTCTCGCACATTCAAAAATATCCGCGAGAAGTGGCGGCTGCATGAAGAGATTAATGCCAAGTGGTACAAGTTCGCCGGGTTGTTGCTACTGCGTGATAACGATGGTCAGCCACGGGCTACCGCGCTGGATGATGTGGAGTTATTACAACAAGCGGATGCCTTACTGGCGCACGCGGTAGGGTTTCACCGGCAGATTGGTGTCACCACCTTGCGCCGTAATATCGCCGCCCGTATTCGGGCATTGCTAAAAGAATAAAAGACTACCGTAAGCCGAGCGGGCGCGGCGGAGGCAATACACATTAGTGTTATGTGCCGTGGAAGCCGGTCAGCCCGCTTTTCGGGAGAACATATGTTTAGCGGAAAACCGATTGATTATCAGGATGCCACCTTAAAAAACGTGGGGTTCTGGCCAGACTTGAGCCTTAAAGAATTTCAGGTTCAGCGCACTATCCCGGCTGATGTTGATGCGGGAACTGTTGCACAGGCATTGATTACCGCAGCGGGAGAGGTGAACAGCGATTTAGCCAGCGTTGAAGCGAAGCACCATGCGAATGGTTATAGCCATGCCGCAGAGGTGCCGGGCGTCAGTATCGATGCTGAAAATCTGTTATGTGCGCAATACAAAAAAGCGGTTTATGCCCGTGCTAAAGCCGATCTGTTAGGGGAGTTTGCCACGATTGGTCGCAGGGAGTCACACCCAGGGCAGGAGAGTGACGAGACACGCAAGGGATTGCTGGCGGAGTCATCCATTGTTATCCGCCGTATGAAAGGGTTGAAGCGCGTCACCGTGAGGCAAGTATGAGCCAATTACAGTCATTAACCGCTTTTGTGCAGGGCAATTTACCGCAACGGCTGCGCAAGCTGGAATTTAACAGCGACATGGACGAACTGCGTTTTATTCCGGCGCAGCGGGATTTAGGGCTGGATCAGTATCAACTGGCGTTGATGCAGTTTGATGCGGTGCTGAGTTGGGGCCGCTTTCCGTATCGTGACTATGATCCGCGCAACCTGTGCGCTTTGTTGCTGGTGTGGATGATTGAGAATGCCCCCGATTACGGCCCGGAGCCGGAATTACCGAGTATTGATATCGATGTGATCGACGATAAAACCGCCATGGTGGTGGTGTCGATGGCTATCACCGAATCACTGAGCATTAAGAAAGACGAGGCCGGGGGTATCCCCTTTCAGGGGGCTAAATGGCGGCTGACCGATCCGCAGTTATGGCTGGCCACGGAGGGCGCGATATTTGGCGCGGATGCGCAGGGTGCGCCGATTGGTGAACACGGATGATTATCAACGGTGAGCTGAGTAAAAAACAGTTAACCGAACTGCAACAGGCACTTAAGCGGCTGGAGTTACCGCCACAAAAACGCCAGAGGCTGTTATGGCGACTGGCCAAGTACGGGGTGATTGTCGCCGCCAAGCGCAATGTGCGTAACCAGCAATCACCGGACGGCACTCCGTGGCAGGGACGGCAGACCAACCAGCGCGGCAAGATGCTGCGCAACATGCCGAAATTGCTGCATATCCGCGAAATGCCGGAGATTAGCGCGGTCAGGTTGTATTTGCAGGGCGGTGGTTACCGCAACGGCGAAAAACCGGTACCGGCGGGCGTGGTGGGGTACGGCCAGCAAAACGGGATGCATGTGACCATTAACCGCAGCGCCGTGGCCAAATCAGTCCCCCCGGAGCGGCCAGCCACGGTCAAACAGGCCAAAAAGCTACGAGCCTTGGGCTACCGGGTCAAGCAGGGTAAGCGCTGGCGCAAGCCGCCTTACAAAGAAATTATCGAAAACATGCGTTTCGCCCAAGCGGGTTTGCTGATTAAAAAACTGAGTGGCAAGGCGGCTAAAACCGCGTGGACAGTGGACGTCCCGGCGCGTGAGTTCTTGGGCATGAGCGACGACGATTTTAACAAAGCCTTAGCGCGTCAGTTACAGGCCATCGGGTTTGGCTGGGACGTCAAAGCACAGGATATGAAGAGGTAACGATGAGTTGGCCACAAGTCAATATTGACCAAAAAAACCAGCTACAGGGCGAAACCAAAGAGATTGAACGGGCCGTGTTGTACATCGGTACCGGCAAGGTAAACGCTGGGAAAACGCTGGCGGTGAACACGCAGACGGATTTTGATGTGTTGCTGGGGCCGGATGCCAGCGCGGTAAAAAGCTGCGCCAATGCGGCGATGCTCAATGCAGGTCAGAACTGGAACGGTTTTGTGCATGTACTGGCACAACCGGCCAAAAATGAAGAGCTTAACCCGCAGGCGTGGGTGGAGGCCGTCAGAGCGGCCCAACAGGTGGCCAGTGTTGAGGGCGTAGTGGTGGTGTTGCCCGCCGATAAAGCCACCATCAGCGACGCCGCCAGTCTGCGGGCTGAATTGCTGGCCAAGTTTGGTCGCTGGGTGTGGTTTGTGTTGGCCGTTGATGGCCCGCAGATTGATGAGGGCTGGCCGGAGTATTTAGCCCGACTGGCAGCATTACAGCAGGGTGTTGCGGCGTCGGCGGTGCAACTGGTGCCACGGTTGTGGGGCAATGAGCCGGGGGTGTTGGCGGGGCGTTTATGTAACCGCGCCGTGACTATTGCTGATAGTCCGGCCCGTGTCGCCACTGGCCCGCTACTGGACATGGGCAGTGATGTGCAGCCAGTGGATGGCAAAGGTGTGGCGCTGGATTTGGCCACCTTGCAGGCGCTGGAAACCCTGCGCTACAGCGTACCGATGTGGTACCCGGACTATGACGGCATGTATTGGTCAGATGGCCGCACGCTGGATGTTGAGGGCGGGGATTATCAGGTGATTGAATATCTGCGCATTGTCGATAAAGCGGCCCGCCGTATTCGCTTGCAGGTGATTGCCAAGATTGCAGACCGTTCACTGAACAGCACCCCCGGCAGCATTGCCGCGCACAAAACCTATTTTTCTAAGGTGTTGCGCGAAATGGCCCGCAGTACGCAGATTAACGGCATCACCTTCCCCGGTGAGGTAAAGCCACCACAAGAGGGTGATGTGGTAATTACGTGGCGCACCGCCACCAAAGTGGAGATTTATATTGTGGTTCGCCCGTATGAATGCCCGAAAGGTATCACGGTGAGTCTGATGCTGGATACCACACTGGAGAATAGCCAATGAGTACCCGTATTTCTGGTCAGTCGGTTGATGTGAATATGGACGGTGACCTGATCCATGTGGAAAAAATCGGGCTGACCATTACCGATAACAGCGGCCCGGCACAAACCAACGGTGTGCCGGATGGGGATGTAAAAGGTGATGTCGGCGGCGAGGGTGACATTGAAGTCAGTACCAAAGTGCTGCAACAGTTGACCGCCAAAGCCTCGCGCGCCGGTTCGTGGCGCGGTATCCCGGCGTTTGACATCCTGTTTTACGCCAAGGCCGGGGAGGAAGAGTTAAAAGTGGAAGTGTTCGGGGTGAAATTGAAGTTTGATTCCGCGCTGGATGTTGACCCGAAAGGCGGTGCGGTGCTGACCCATAAAATTAAGTATTTCATTACCAGCCCGGATTTTGTGCGCATTAACGGCATTCCGTATTTGGAAGAAGACGCCACGCGCAACTTGATAGGCTAAGGGGCAAGGATGCAGGAACATGAAAAAGCCATTATTTCATTGGGGGTTATCGGTGCCTTACTGGCTTTAGGCAAGATTCTGGCCAGTGATGAGCCGATCACCGCCCGGCTGTTTGTTGGTCGCGTTATTTTGGGTTCGGGTACCTCAATGGCGGCAGCGGCGGCACTGGTATGGGTGCCGGGGTTATCCCCGCTGGCCATCAACGGATTGGGGGCGGCGCTGGGCATTGCCGGTTATCAGGCGGTTGAAGTGTGGTTACGCCGCCGGGGCAGTAGTTTGTTAAAGGGAAAGAAACCATGACGTTAAGTGAAAAACAGCAGTTATTTACCCAACTGATTGCGCAGTTAATTAGCTGGGCGGGGGAACGGGGCTACCGTTTGACATTGGGTGAAGCCTACCGCACCCCGGAGCAAGCCAAACTGAATGCCAAAGCGGGAACCGGTATCAGTAACAGCTTGCATACCTCGCGGCTGGCAGTGGATTTTAATCTGTTTATTAACGGGGTGTATCAGACCAAAAGTGAGGCGTTTTTGCCGTTGGGCGAATATTGGGAATCGTTGGGCGGGACATGGGGCGGGCGCTTTAAATCCAACCCTGATGGTAACCACTTTAGCCTTGAGCATAACGGGGTTCGCTGATGGCCAAGATACTGGCGCTGATAGTGGCGGCATTTGTCGCCGGGTGGTATCTCAATGATTTGCAGCATGACCGCCTTGAACTGAGTATTACCCGCGCCGCCAACACAGCGGCAGAACAGGGCAGGACAATTTCGGAGGGCATAGCCAGTGATTCAGCCCGGCAACTGGAAGATAAGCTGGAAGCGTTGCGCCAGCAGGGTGATAAATACCAGCCGGTTATTCACACGGAAATTATTAAGCCGGTGTTTACTAACGTGTGTGCTACTGATGAATATGTCCGGTTGTTCAACGAAAGCAGTGACGCCGCCGAACGTACCTTATCAGGAAAATCTGTTAACTAAGTGCGACACCGTATTACCCCGATTAACCGGCACTACCGGTAATGATTTTGATAACGCATTACGTGCCTATCGCAGCATCTATACCTTATGCGCGGCGCGACACAATCAATTAATTAATGAAATGACTTTACGACAAGGAAATAAATGACATGGCCGACAAACATAAAATTGTATTAGCAGTGGGTAGCGTTGAACTTATTTTTGAACCGAACACCACCGCTTATAACGGTTTAATTAATGATATGGCAATGGATAATAAAATTGCCCCGGCATTTAAATATCTGCGCCGTATTATCAGTAAAGAAACCAAAGAAGCCTTGGACGAGATTTTAAAAGCACCGGGTGCGGCTTTGCAATTGGTTGACCAAGTGAACCAAGTCTATGCGCCGAAATTGGAAATTGAAGTAAAAAACTAACCCAACGGTTACGAGCCATTGAAAGTAATTCAATTGAACAATTTCTTATTCTGCGCCGTCATTATCTGCCGCATGAAAATGACGATATAGAAAGTTTAGCCCGTGCCGTTTGGTTGGATAACCGTTATTGGGATAACACCCGTATTTCTATTGCCAATGGGATTGGCTTGGCATTTAAAGGCGACTAATGAAACACCTCGATTTTACCCTAAGCATGATTGATAAAATCACGCGCCCGTTAAAGCAGGTGCAGTCCACCGTTAAAGGGTTCGCGGATCACTCACAAGCGGCTTTCGGTAAAATTGCGGTGGGTGGTGCGGCCCTATTTGGTGTGGTGCAGGGCTTAAAGGGCGCACTGGGGCCAGCGGCTGATTTTGCCGGGGCGCTTAATGAAGCCAGCGCCAAGGGGGTGAGTGACAGCGCCTTGCAAAAGATGAGCACTGACGCCCTGAAATTCAGTATGCAATATGGGCGCAGCGCGGTGGATGTGGTGCGCTCCAGTGCTGATGTGCGCAGTGCTATTGGTACGCTGTCTGACCGTGATTTGCCCCGTTTTACCCTGGCTACCAATGTGCTGGCCGCAGGGATGAAAACCACCGGCAGCGAAGCCGCCGCCTACATGGGGCAAATGTATAACCAGTTTGACAGCTATGCAGACCGCATAGGCAAAGTGAAATTTGCCGAAGAGGTGGCCGGTAAAACGGCGTATATGGCGCAGGCATTTGGCGTCAATATGCAGACCATGGCTGACTTAATGGAGGGTTCCAAAGGGGTTGGCGCTAACTATGGCGTGGGCATGGATGAGCAATTTGCTGTGTTGGGCCAGTTGCAAAAAACCTTGGGAACTGAAGCCAGCGGCAGCTATGAAACCTACATGAAAGGGGCCGCAGCCGGAGCCAAAACGCTGGGGCTAAGTTTTGTGAATGCCTCCGGCCAGATGCTGACCATGCCGGAAATGCTGGCGAAATTGCAGGGGCGTTACGGGAAAACAATAGAGGGCAATTTAAAAGCGCAGGCCGAGCTGGATAAAGCCTTTGGGGATGGGGCGAATGTCATTAAACAGCTTTACGGCAATGTCGATTTACTGAAACGTAATATTGGTGAGTTGGGCAGTAATGACGGCATGAAACGGGCCGGTGAGATGGCCAAGAAAATGGCTGATCCGTGGGAACGGCTGATGGCTATCTGGACAGGGATGCGGGTGATTTTGGGCTTAACCCTGTTACCGGTGCTGTATCCCATCATGAACCGGGTATCGGCTATCGGGGAGAAGTTCGCCCGCTGGATGCAGCTATTCCCCAATATCGCCCGACTGATTGGTTATGCCATGCTGGCGCTGCTGAGTTTTGCCGCTGCCGGTGCCATCGCCAATATGGTGATGGGGATCAGCATGTTTATCTGGATGGGGTTAAAACTGCTGTGGGGTGCATTGTGTGCCGTGACACAAATCCACACTGCCGCCATCTGGTTGTATAACAAAGCGATTATTGCCGCCAATGCCACCATGCGTATTATGCGCGGTGTCTTACTGGCGCTACGCATCGCGGCCATCTCGGCGGGGATCTCCTTTAGCTTCCTGACATGGCCAGTGTTGTTGGTGATTGTGGCCATTGCCGCACTGGCAGCGGGTATCTACTACCTGATTACCTATTGGGATGAGATTAAAGCCGCCATTGCAGATACGGCCGCATTCCAGTGGTTGTCTGAGGTGGTGACTGCTGTCGGGGACGTATTTAGCGGAGTATGGCAAAAAATCGTATCCGGCTGGCAGTGGCTGGTATCGGCTATCACCGGCTTATCACCACTGGCCGGGTTCAGTGCCATGGCTGACAGTATCGGCAATGTGTTCAGTGGGTTGTGGGACTGGCTAAAAAGTACCTTTGCCGAAACCTATAACTGGATCATTGATAAGCTGAACTATATTCCCGGTGTCAGTATTGAGGCGAAAAGTATTGTTGCCCCGGAAGGTAACCCGATGAATTCAGCCAGTGGTTTATTAACCGGTGGCCAGATGCGCAATATTGATAAAGGCGGGATTAATAAAGAAATCAGTAATAGCTCTAAGTCCGTCACTGACAATAGCAAACGAATTGAAAACGTGAATATTACTATGCCGGGTGGCATGACGCCGAGCGATTTAATGGAATGGCAGGAATTAAATTAATGACAAAATCAATGTATATCGACCTGCTGATTAAAGACGGTGATTTTGTTCTTAATACCGGCAATGAACCAACATTATGTAATAACCGGATGAGCATTGGTCAGGACTGTGTACACGCCATTATTGAAAGTGGCCTCACTACTCGATTAATTGCGGAGCGCAGTCCGACATTACGCGCCGATGTTATCACCCAGTTGATTATTTTAATTGAAGATGATGTACGCATTATTCCCGGCACGGTGGTGATTAATGAAGAAACCGCCACACGCTTATGGGTAACGGCTGATACCTACGATTTCGGCCCTATTACGGTAAGTGCGGATTATGAATAATAAACCTGAAATAGATTACGAACAGGTATTAAAAGACAGTGGGATGCCGACCACGGAAACAGACATTCGGCAAAAGTTTGATGAACTGGTGGAAGAAGAGGGGTTAATCACCAATACCTCTGATATGTCGCCGTTCTGGCGGCTGATAAAAACTATTGTCACTCGCCCGGTGTTGTGGCTCAACGAAGTGTTAATCAATACCGTGCTGGCCAATATGTATCTGGCCACTGCCAGCGGCACTTTTTTAGAGGTGTTTGGCTGGGGCGTCAATGCCCGCCGTAAACCGGCCACCGCTGCGCAGGGCATGATCCGCTTCTATAAAGCTGATATTCAGCAGGATGTGGTTATTCCGGCCGGAACGCTGATCCAGACCGAACGCATTAACAGCAAGATATATAGCGTGGTGGTAAGCAGTGAAACCGCTATTGCTGCCGGTAGCGTCAGTGGGTTGGTCGCGGTAAATGCGGCTGAGGTGGGCGGGGCGTTTAATCTGGCCCCCGGTTACTACCGTATCTTGCCGCAGGCAGTGCCGGGCATTGAACGGGCGCAAAGCGAGGGCGATTGGTTAACGGTGCCGGGTGCTGATAAAGAGTCAGATGATGATTTTCGCGACCGATGCCGCAATCAGTTCAATCTGGTAGGCAACTATCACACCGATGCGGTGTACCGCAGCATGATAGCCGGGGTAGTGGGGCTATCCATTGACCGGATTTATTTTTTGCACGATGCCCCGCGCGGGCCGGGTACCGCCAACGCTTATCTGTTGTTGGACAGTGGCGAAATTTCCCAGCCGTTTATTGATGCGGTCAACGACCATATCACCGCGCAAGGCCACCACGGTCATGGCGATGATATGCAGTGTATGCCACTGCCGGAAAGCCAGCATGATTTAGTGGTGACGCTGTATGTCAGCAATAAACAAAATTTAACCGCTGATGAGTTGGCCAAGCTGGAAAGCGGCGCTGAAAACCTGATCCGCTGCGCCTTTCGTCAGAACAGCAATTACAAGGTGCTAAAAACGTGGCCCTATTCCCGCTTCTCATTTTCCAATCTGGGGCGAGAGCTGCATAAGACGTTTCCGCTGATTGAGTCACTGAGTTTTTCACTGAGCGATATTGTCAGTGACCTGAGTGTACCGCGCCTGAATAGCTTAATGGTGGTGATTGAAAATGCCTGATTTCATTAGCCGATTAACAAGCCTGCGCCTGCCGTCATGGATGGACAAAGGCGAAGCCAACAAGTTATTGCAGGTGTGCCGCGCATGGTGGCAGTGGGTGCATGGCTGGCTGATATGGCCGCTTAATCAATTGGATGCGGCCACCTGTGCGGTGCCGTTGCTTAACGTGCTGGCGTATCAGCGCGATATCAGCCGCTTTAACGGTGAGCCGTTGAGCCTGTACCGTAAGCGGGTGCAATACGCCTTTATTAACGCCGCCGACGCCGGTTCAGTGGCGGGATTCAGCGCCATCTTTAAGCGTTTAGATATCGGCGTGATAACCCAACTGGAGCGCCAGCCGGGTTATGACTGGGACGTCATTCTTATCCGGGTGAATGATAACCAGATAGCGGAAAACACCCCGCTGATGATGGCGCTGATCCGCCAGTATGGCCGCACCTGCCGCCGCTACATTTTCCAAGTGCTCAACGCCAAAACGGTGGTGATGCATGGCGGGGAGTTCAGCAACGAATACGGCTACCACCATGCAAAATTAATCATTGCCCCCGGCACGATTAAAGGCACGGTGGCCGTGATGTCCACCCAGTTACAGCATTCGCATGAAGTCTATGCGGCAAAATTGAAATAAGGATATTGATATGGCAACGGTGATTACCCGCGCATTTGAACACTGGCAGGCGGGGCAGGTGTTAAATAACTTACCGGCCCGCCCGGATACCATTATTTTTGCCCACGTTCCGGGGCTTGATCCTACCGCCGAGATTAACCCGGATGAGGGTATTCCGGCTGATGGCCAGATTGTGCATCGGGATGTAGTGGCGCAGTACGGCATGATTAACGATTCAGCGGTGGCCTATTCGGTGGTGCTGGATACCCGTATTGGCGATTTCACTTTTAACTGGATTGGGTTGGTTGATGCCGCCAGTAATACCCTGTGCATGATTGTGCATACCCCGGCACAGCAGAAAATTGCCACCGCCAACGGTGTGCAGGGTAATAACATCACCCGCACTTTTTTGATGGAGTTTGCCGGGGCGGCAGAGGCCAGTCAAATCACCGTATCGGCGCAAACGTGGCAGATTGATTTTAGCGCCCGGTTGCGTGGTATTGATGAGGTGAGCCGTCTGGCTAATCTGGATTATTACGGTCATGCCGCCTTTTTCGGTGACGGTTTTTCCGTGAGCAAAGACGGCGATAAATACCGGGTTAAGGCAGGGCTTGCGTACATCGGCGGTATTCGCGCTTTGCTGGCTGATGATGTGCTACTGGAGGCCGCAGCGGGTAATGTGGTTTATGCCGATGTCAGTTATCAGGGCAGTGTATTGAGTGAGTTTGCGCCGATTATCCATCTTGGCGTGAAGCATAGCGCCGGGGATTTTGGCGATTACACCGATGCTAACGGCTTTACCCATTACATTGCCTCACTGGCGTTAATCACTGCCAGCGGGGAAGACGATAAACGCGAAGCCAATCCGTTTGATAAAGCCATTGGGGATATTAACGCCGCACTCAAAGAGCATGAAAAATCACGCAATCACCCGGATGCCACGCTGAGTGCCAAGGGTTTTACTCAACTGGGCAACGATATTGACAGTGACAGTGAGAAAATAGCCGCCACCTTAAAAGCGGTTAAAAAGGCGGTCAATGCCGGGGTGACGGTGATGAGCGACCACGTGCGGGATGAAAACCCCCACGACCAGTATTTACAGATAACGGAGTTTTTAGCCCAGTTGGCCAATATTCCCAGTCGCGAAGAAGTCAGAGCGCTGATTGATGCTGTATTCCCTATTGGGGTGCCAATGCCTTACCCACTTGCCAATATTCCCGCAACGGTGCAAGGGATTGTGTTTTTTAAAATGAACGGTGGCTCATTCAATGTAACTACCTATCCCAAATTAGCGACTAAGTACCCAACAGGCGTTTTACCTGATTTGCGCGGTGAGTTTATTCGTGGTTTTGATGATGGGCGTGGTGTTAGGGCCGACCAAAACTTGTTGGGCTGGCAGGGCCACGGGATACAAAGTCATAATCACGGGATCACAAATTTTGAGGTTAGGGGCGTCACTGGTGGCCCTACATCTGCTTGGTTTACAAGCGGCAATGGTGTTGCAACCAGTAATTCGGGTGGTGATGAAACTCGGCCACGAAATATTGCATTTAACTACATTGTGAGGGCTGCATAATGACAATTGAATTGGATAAAAATGGCTATGCAGTGACTTCCGGTAATGTCGCGGTCTATAACGCCGCTCCCGACAGTGGCGAGTTTGTCGCAACATCAAATGAGTTTATTCACACCGGGCAGGGGTTACCCGCTCGCGCTTATTTAGATGCGCCACCAAAAGCCAAAAAAGGTTTTGCCATTTGCCGCAGTAAAGATGAATTGCAATGGGAATATAAAGCCGATCACCGGGGTGAGGTGCGCTACAGCACGATCACCGGTGAGAAAATAACCGTCACTGTGTTGGGGGAATATCCTCTTGATACTACCGACAGTGCGCCATCCAAGTTTAATCAATGGGATGGTATGCAGTGGGTACCCGATAATGATTTGCTGGCCACCGTTGCCCGTCAATACCGTGATGCTTTTATCATTGCTACTGACCCCATGATGGTGAGTGATTATTCCATTGATGATAAGCCACTGACTGATGCGCAGCGCAGTGAATTAATCGCTGTCCGCGCCACTTATCGCGCATGGCCCACAAGTGCCAACTGGCCGTTGATTGAGTTACCAGCATTGCCGCAATGGCTTTTGATTGAGGCGGTAAATCAGGGCTATCGGGTACCGGTCTGGCCAGAGGTGCGGGATGTGGCGTAAAGCGACATTATCTATCCCCGGTAATATGGCCGCAGTCAATTGCGCCATGTTGCCGGTACATCCGTGGGTCTATGGAGTGGGCCGCAGTGAGGAATCGGGCAGTTATCTGAGTCCGCAGAACGCGGTGGATCATCTGGCGGGCAAACTGGCGGGCAGCGGTGGCCAGCAGTCGGTGGTGGTGTTTATGGTGTGTGCTGCCGACCATCCCGCTTTTATGCAGGCGCTGACGCAATTCTCTGCGGTGCTGCCGCTGCCTGTGTTCTCGCAAGTGTCCCGCATGGCCAGCACGGCGGCCACGCTGGCCACCACCAAAATGCAGTTACCGGCCAGTGCTGGAAACGGCTTACCCCTGCCGCAGTCATTATCTACCGCAACCAGCCGCATGGCCATCAATGCGCAGCGTATCGCACAGGCCAAAGATGCCGCCGGGGCCGGGGCTAATCTGGCGGGGCTGACGTCGGAATTGTCCGGTTTTGCCAGCGCCAAGGCGGCGTTACTGGCCAGTGTGGAAAGTGCGTTAAATGGCTTACTGGCAGGCAATGCGCAGGCGTGGGTATTTGCCGCCAGCGGCAGCGCGGCCACCATTGCCAGCGAAATGAGAAAGAACGTACCGCAGCAGGATGCTGTTTTTACTCTGGCCACCTTGTTTGCCGGAGAGGATTTAACCACGCTGGAGGCGATGATCAATGACACAGATAGTCATGCTGGCGCTGGACGGTGAAGCCATCCCGTTAAAGGGGCTGACGGTGACCCCTACCATGCAATTTCAGGAAAAAGACCAGTCCGGGCAGACATCCAGCACCGCCACGGCAGAGCAGGGCATTAAGGCCAAAGAGCTGCGCGTATCCGGGATGGTGCCATTCAGCACCCCGGAGGTATTAACCCGACTGTTTGCACTGGCTGAAACCAAAGACGCAGGCGGCGCACTGAAAAAATACCGGGTGGCCAATCAGGTGGCGCAGGCGATTAATTTTCGGCTGGCCACTTTTACCGGCGCGATTGATGCGCCTAAACAAGATGGCAAAATGGCGTGGCTGGTGACCTTTACCCTCAAAGAGTTTTTGAGCGTGTCAGAAAAACGCGAGGCCCGCGCCGGTGGCAAGACCGCCACTAAAAAACAAACGGCAGGCGGTACCGCTGCCGGTGGCAGTGAAGCGGGAGAGGATGCCGATAAATTAAGCTGGTTTGAGCGCAAGGTGTTGAAGCCTGTCAATGATGCTCTGGGGCCAGCCTCATGAAACCGATCCGCAGACTGATGCTGTCCGGGGATGCGGTGCCACTGGTTGATGCCAATCTGGTGTTGGAGCTGAACGCCTGCGGGCGTGGCTTTATTACCGCTGAAACCACTACCGATTACACCGGCAAACTGGTGCGGCTGGATGCCGGTTACCCTGAATTGGTATTGCGCTGGTTTACCGGTTATGTGGAACGCTCGCAACCGGCAGAGAACGGCGCACAGCGGTTATTTGTGCGTGAGTTAACCGGCATTTTTGAACGGATGTGGCCGGTATCGATGCAACACCCGACCTTGCGCCAGTTGGCCGACTGGTTGACTGACAACAGCGGGTTAACGTTCCAGCTTGCCGCCAGTGCTGACTATAACGACAAGCCAATACCGCATTTTACCCATAGCGGCAGCGGTTATCAGTTGCTGGCCAATATCGGTAACGCCTTTGGTATTGCTGATTACGTCTGGTATCAGTTGCCGGATGGCGCGGTCTATGTGGGCAGTTGGCAGCATTCATTGTTCGCCGGTAAACCGATAGATATCCCGCCAGAATTCAGCACCGCAGCGGCGGCAGGCAATACCATGACGGTACCGATGATCCAATCAGTGCGGCCCGGTGTGGAATTGAATGGCCAGCGGTTAACCACGGTTCGGCTGAATAATGATGATTTGGTGTTAACGTGGACACCGCGCAATAAAACCACCGGCAAGCCGTTGCAGAAAACCCCCATCCAGCGCCAGATCGATAATGCTTACCCGGAGTTATCAGCCGGGTTACATCTGCCGAAAATGGCCCGTGTTGAGGGGCCAAGCGAAGCGGTGACCAGTGGTGATATGGCCGACCCATTCCGGCCCCGGTATGCCGTGAATCTGCAATTGCTGGATGATGATGGCAAGACCGCAGCTGATACGCCGGTTTACCCTGCGGTGCCGTTACCTCTGCCAATGGCCGGGGCCGAGTCGGGCATGTTCCAGTTCCCCCCAGCAGGTACTCTGGTGGAAGTGGGCTTTACTGGCGGCAGGCCAGATAAGCCGTTTGTGCGTCAGACGTTATCACAGGGTAATAATCTGCCCACCGTGCAGCCGGGGGAGCAGCTACAGCAACAGCGTGATGGGGTGTCGCAGCGGGTGACGGTGGCAGGGGACTGGGAACGTAAAACCGATCAGGTTATTCGTGAGGAATCCATGAGCCGGGTGATTACCGCCGATGATGAAACCCGCACACTGGTGGCCCGTGAAACCACCGTTCAGGCTACCGATAAAACCACGGTACTGGGAACGGCGACCTTACTGGCTGGTGCTATCCAGCAGATTAGTGAGGGGGATTACAGTCTGGCCACCCAAGCCAGTTACATGGCCAAAGTGGGCAAAACCTTCACCACTGATGTGGGGCAGGATTTGATAGAGAAGATTGGCAATATCCGCAGCAGCATCGCCGCCGCCCGGCAGGATGTAATAGCGCCAGTGGTGTGGATTGGTAGCCAGCAGATTAACGTGATGGCCCTCATGCTCGATACGCTGGATGTGGTGAAAGAGCTGGCAGCACTGACCGCCGCACATACTCATACCAATACTGATGGCCCACTGAACGCAGGGAGCATCACCGCCACCGGGGCCAAGTCAGACGGATTACGCAGTAAATATTCCCCAGTGATCGGCTAATCGATCTCGCCCAATATGCCCGCCGCGCGCGGGCTTTTTTACGCCCATCTAAAACCATCGCCAGCGGCCCCACACGCCACGTAATAAACCCATCATCACACCGCAACACCCGAAATGGATCACGTCAGCCACGCCCCGCGCACGTAGCGGAGCATGCCACGGAAGAAACGTAATCATGACGGAAACGGCACTACACCGCACCCGCCTGCACACTTTGCGTTATAAAGTTTTTTCAGTTTTAAATTCCTACAAACCACCCCGCCAGCCCGCGCCGTGGCTGGGGCTTTGCGGCAATTCGCCAACTGAAAAGATTGAAAAGAATTTCAGTGTTTTTCAGTTTTTGGATCTCGGAGTGGATCGCGGGAAAATATTAGTGCATTGAATTTAAAGGAGATTATGTGAATTACGTGTTTTTTTTTGATAAAAAGCAAATCCTATAAATAAATTACTGTACCTATAAAACAATGAGTTATGAATTAAGTTTAATGAAAATTGTATGATGTGAAATTGAGACTTAGAGTCAAATCATTATGTTCTCTTAAGTAATATTTAGACATATATTGTTTACTTTAGAAATCTTGCGATTCAATGTTATTTAACGAAACTAAAGGTGCAGATATGGTACGTGGAATAGCTCAAATAAAATTGGATGAGCGTTGGGAGTTAAAAGATTTCGCGATATTCTCGAAAGAATATTTGCAAGTCTATGACTTTTATTATTCTCTGCGTTTGATTGGCCAAGACTCCGAAGCTAAACATATAAAATCGTCCCTCCCATGGAAAGGCGGGCATAGTGTAGTGCATTTTTTTAATGGATTAAGTGGAAAAGTTGGCCCTTTGGATAAGCCCATAGTTAAAAAAATTCAATATGCATCGCCTGGAGTAATCGAGTTACAAGCAGTGGTTCAAGTTGCTCAGGATGTGGCAATTATAGTTAGTTCTATAAGTGCTTCAATTCTGAGTATAGCAACCCTTTATCATCGAATTCGGAAAGACTACCTCGCCCGAGAATTAAGCCGCATTGAAATTCAAGAGGCCCAACAAAGACTTGATCATGAGGATATGAGATTTATCATTGAATCAGTGAAAGAGCTACAACAAGCGTTCCAACTTGATAGCGAACAAGTTCGATCACTAGATCTTCTTTCAAATGGAGACCAATTGGTTCAGCTAAAAATGCTGATGTCACTTTATCGACGAGCTGAACCGTTAGCGGAACTGCAAGTGCAAAATAAAGCAAAGTTCTAAATTTTTTTGCTTACACATATGCCGTGAGAATCGAAGTCGTTAGTAAACATAGATTTTGCCGCCATTTCATCGCCAATGGCTATGCGAAGCAGTTGTAAGATATTGATAAGTAAGGGTTTGAATTCTAGACAAGAAAAAACCCGACTAGTCTTGAACCTAAGAAGGCGGGACTATCGGGCTCCTCAATATGGGGACATCAAAGAAAAGCAGTGGCATTAAATCAGACCCCAGTCCAGTAAGAAAGTTCTGGGCAAATGAAAAAAGCTTAAAAAAATGTTTAGCTTTGCCTTGAGTCTCCTTTTTTACGCACTAGCCTAATATTCCCGGCCAGACAATAACGATTAGCGAGCCAGCCAAGGTCAGTAATACGTTCG
This sequence comes from Yersinia enterocolitica subsp. enterocolitica, assembly GCF_901472495.1. Classification (NCBI taxonomy): domain Bacteria; kingdom Pseudomonadati; phylum Pseudomonadota; class Gammaproteobacteria; order Enterobacterales; family Yersiniaceae; genus Yersinia; species Yersinia enterocolitica. The sequence continues at coordinate 1,626,205 of NZ_LR590469.1, read as the reverse complement.
CAATGGCATAAGTACCTGCGTAACCAAGCGCTGGGATATTACTGCGAGCAGTATCACTGATGATATCCATGGCCGGTGCGCAGGTGCGCGCTCCCATGATCGCGCCGAAAAGCAGAGCACGGTTCATGCGCAATACATAAGCGCCAAAGATAAAGCAGATAACCACGGGCACTAAGCTCACGATTAAGCCGGAAATCAGCATTTGCCCACCGACTGCTCCCAGGCTGCTATTAATACCGCCACCGGCGCTCAAGCCGACCCCTGCCATAAAGACCATCAAACCGAACTCTTTCACCATATTTAACGCCCCTTGCGGGATATAGCCGAAAGTCGGGTGGTTGGCACGTAAAAAGCCCAGCATGATCCCAGCCATTAGCAGGCCAGCGGCATTACCAATACCAAAACTAAAGTTACTGAATTGGAAGGTGATCAGGCCGATCATCAACCCTAAAATAAAGAAGGCACAGAACGCCAGCAGGTCAGTGACCTGACTGTGAATAGAGATAAAACCAATCTTCTCTGCCACACTTTTAACGCGTCGTGCATCACCGCTGACTTGCAATACATCGCCTTTATTCAGTACCACATTGTCATCAATCGGCATTTCTATCTGGCTGCGGATCACACGGTTTAGGAAGCAACCGTGGTCGGTCAGTTTTAAATGGCTCAGGCGCTTACCGACGGCATTGCTGTTTTTGACCACAATTTCTTCGGTAACAATGCGCATATCCAGCAAATCGCGGTCGAACACTTCTTTGCCGTTACGGAAACTGGGGTCAAGACGGGAATGAGCATCCGGATAACCGACTAATGAGATCTCGTCACCGACTTGTAGTACCGCATCACCATCTGGGTTCGCCAAAATACCATTGCGACGAATACGCTCAATGTAGCAGCCAGTTTGACGATAAATCCCTAATTCACGTAGATTTTTGCCATCAGCCCAAGCCACCAATTCCGGGCCAACGCGATAGGCACGGATAACGGGCAGATAGACTTTGCGCTGACTGTCGGTATCGAGGCCGCGCTCACGAGCAATTTGCTGCGCACTGGTCGGTAAGTCTTGGTGCTGAAGCTTGGGTAAATAGCGCGCCCCTAAAATCAGGCTAACCAGCCCGATAAGATAGGTCAGGGCATAACCCAGGCTCAGGTTATCTTGGGCATGTTGCAACGCCGGATTATTCGCGATGGTATGGCGAAGAGTATCGCCTGCGCCCACCAAGACCGGTGTGGATGTCATGGAACCGGCCAGCATCCCGGCTGTCAGGCCAATATCCCAGCCAAAGAGTTTACCCAGCCCCAGCGCCAGAACCATTGCGCTACCCACCATGACCAACGCCAGCATCAGGTAGTTTTTGCCGTCACGAAAGAAAATAGAGAAAAAGTTTGGCCCAGCTTCGACGCCAACACAAAAAATAAACAGCATAAAGCCCAGATTCAGGGCTTCGGTATTAATCGTAAAATGCTGTTGCCCAAGCAACAGAGATACCACCAACACACCAATAGCGTTACCTAATTGAATAGGCCCCAATCGCAGTTTTCCCAGGCATAACCCCAGCGCTAACACCACGAATAACAGCAAGATGTAGTTGCCGTTTAACAAGTTTGCGACGTTTATATTCACGAGTATGACTTTCTATTTAGTCAGGATGATCCACGATGCATACACCCTTAATGTAAAGCCAGAGCGACACATATCTTTAAATTCAAAACCTTTTAATTCAAAAAAAAATTGCTAGCTGAAATATAAATGTAAGCGATAGCGGTGCTTATTCTAATCGGTCTGTTGCGAGACAGCCAGTAGTAAGCAGGAAGTTTGCCTTAGCCAGGGGGATATGCTTGCTTACTGATAAAATGCGGGGTTATATGCTGGTATTTGGCGGCGTTATATCGCTTTAACGCCTGGTTTTTGCTGGGCTAGCCTAAATGACAGTGACTAGTCCTGATATAGGTTGACACTTTTCAGCCTTAAAACGCCTGATGAACTTCATCGGGCGTTTTGTATTTTAACGACAGATGCGGTCGCCGCGTGTTGTAGATTTCCACTGACTCCCTGACCATCTTTCTTGCCTGACCAATATCTTTCGGCTTAACCAGCAGATATTCCAGTTTTAATATCCCATTGACCCGCTCCGCCAGCGCATTCTGATAACAATCATATCCATCCGTCATCGAACAGATGACACCGTGACGTTGATGTAACGCCTGATATTCTGTTGAACAGTACTGGATACCCCGGTCTGAGTGATGTATCAGCGCAGATGCTGTGCGCCTGCTCACCAGCGCCATTTTGAGCGCAGCGGCTACATGGCGGGTGTGCAGACTTTCATGCACATGATATCCCACGATTTTTCTCGACCAGGCGTCAGTGACCAGACTCACATACGCCGTTCCTGTCCGCAGGGGAAGGTAAGTGATATCCGCGACCCATACCTGTTCCGGGTGGCTGGCAATAACCTGATTTGCTCCTGACTTCAATAAGTTAGGGTGACGGTAAAAGCGATGATGGCTGTTTGTCGTTTTATGATAGGCACGTTTAGGCATCACCAGTAACCGCGAGCAACGCAGTATCTGGAACAGGCGATCTCGGCCAACATGCAGCGCCGGTTCTGCTTGTTGTCGCAACAAGTAATGCAATTTACGCGTACCCAACCGGGGCTGTTGTAACCGGATGGCCGTCACTTGCTCAACGATGCGCTGTGCCTGTTTTTCTCTTCCGCGTTCACGCTGCAAAGACTGATACCACGCCTGTCGGCTAATCCCCATGAACCAGCAAGCGCGCGTTACTGTGAGTCCCGGCGTTTGCGCTTGCGTGATAACGTGGCCAACTGCTTTTTTGTCAGTGTGGCTCCGAACTCCGTGTTCATGACCTTCACAACCGCTTCAAAAAACTGCGCTTTGACTTCTGATTCAGCAAGTTGCTGTTCGAGTTCTTTGATTCGCTGTTCGGGAGTAAGAGGCATTTTGGGCATGTTAATTCCGTACATTCTTGCAGGAGAGGGAGAAAGCCAGTCGAGTTGACCGAACTTGCGTAGCCACGTCAGGACGGTAGAACGGCCTTGAATACCGTAGCGGTCTTGCGCCTGGCGGTATGTCATTTCACCTTTTTCGACCTGTTCGACAACGGCCAATTTAAAGGATAGAGGATAATCGCGTTGCGTACGTTTAACATATTGGTTCATCACATTTTCCTCAGTGTACGAGTTAAATGTGTCAACGCTATTTAGGACGGGTCACAGGCAAGAAAAAAGGGCGCTAAGCACCCTTTTTCGGATAAAACTCATCAAGGTTGGCGCACTGTTCTTGACCGTTAGCCAATAAGAGAGGTTTATCAGCCAATTATTGGAACAGGCTCAGATTTTCTTTAGCATAGGCTTCGAAATCTGTGCAGCCACCAATGTGTTTCTCATCGATAAAGATTTGTGGCACGGTTTCTACTGGTTTGCCAACCGTTTTTTCCAGATCAGCTTTGGTGATACCTTCTGCGTGAATATCAATGTAACGGAATTTAAAATCGTCACGCTCAGTTTCCAGCTTTTCCGCCAATTCTTTGGCACGTACACAGTAAGGGCATCCAGGACGCCCAAAAATCACAGCAAACATGTAAAACTCCTTGATTAATTTGAGATAATCACTTCGCCAACAGTTACTGATATATTCAGCTGCTAAATGACTTATAGCGTATTACTCATTCGACTGCTGACTACTATGCCTTCTGATGCAGTGAAAAAAAAGCAGGATTTGCCTGTTAGTCCGATTAATCCTACCTATTTGCTTATGAGTACTGTTACAAATCTTGGGGATTCAATACACTAAGTAAAAGCTGATATATAGCCAATGAACGCGGCGTTGCAGGTGAGGGTTTAACAGCCTGGTGACATTAACTGTGAAGGGTACAGAGCCTATCGGAGGTAAAGATGCGCTCGTTAGGAGATATGCCCCGTATTGTGATTATTTTGGAAGCATTGGGGATGATATTACTGGTTGTTGCCTATCTCAGTATTAATGACTATTTGTCATTACCAGGAGCAATAGGTACACCGACAGTTGCGATTATTATGATTTTTGTTGGTATTGGTTTGATGATCCCAGCTGCGGCCTGCATTGTTTGGCGCGTCGCCCGTGGTTTTGGCCCGCTCTTAGGTAGTGCAGATAGGATTTCCAGGCCCCAATCTAAGAAAGAGTTAGATAAAGCGCGTGCCGAAAAGGAGAACAAATCTAAGTAAGGTCATTACTGAGCCTTTCCTGCGGTATTAAATTAGTCGGGATTGAAGTAGCGCTGTCGGCCAATATTCCGTAAGCTATGGCACTTTTCGTATTATGAGAATCGTGAGGTAGGTAGTTATGGATTCACTCATCGTCCCGGATTTAGCCTTATTACGGCGTTGGCTGGATCAACTCGGTATCTCATTTTTTGAGTGCGATTCTTGCCAGGCACTGCATTTGCCGCATATGCAAAATTTTGAGGGTGTGTTTGATGCCAAAATTGATTTGGTGGATAACGTTATCCTGTTTTCAGCGCTGGCCGAGGTACGCCCTACAGCGTTGATCCCGCTGGTCGCGGATCTCAGTCAAATCAATGCCAGCTCGCTGACAGTTAAAGCGTTTATCGATATTCAGGATGATAATCTGCCAAAACTGATTGTCTGCCAGTCCCTGACTGTTGAGGTCGGGGTTACATTCGCCCAGTTTGGCTACTTTATGCAGCAGTGCGAAGAGCAGATTTCGATGATTATTCTGGAAGCGCGCGCCAATGATTTATTATTTATTGGTAACAGCGACGATGATGAGTTACCGCAAACCGCCACGGCTTACCCTGTTATACATTAAATTCATTAATTGACTCCCGTGCATCAAAATCAAGGTGCTGCTGATAACCAGTGGCACACTATTTATTCTCTCGGTAAGCCTTAAGATTCCCCCGCTAAACCATAAGATATTCTGCTTTTTACCCTCCTTTGCCAGATATTTGTCGCCGTTTATGCCATTAGTGACGCATTACATAGATAGAATATGCATAAAAAATCGATAAAAGGCGTTTTTTACCCTAGAGTCTGGTGTGGATTCCGAACTGCGGTTATGCTGCTGTTTCTGCAAAGGGCATAATATTCCTCCGCAAAATCAGTGATTATCCTTGTTAGGTTAATAATCACTCACTGTGCATAGTCATGCATCTGGTGTTTGTGGCAATAGCACTCGCAGGACAACCGTGTTGTATCCCACTGGATACAAATTTATCGCACGAATTTACCCCCTATTCTGGAGGAGTTAACGGATGTTCACCCAACGTAAAAAGTGGTTATCGGGTGTTGCTGCTGGCCTGTTAATGGCCGCGTCCGTCTCAGCATCTGCTGAAGAAAAAACACTGCACATTTACAACTGGTCTGATTATATCGCGCCAGATACGCTGGCTAATTTCCAAAAAGAAACCGGCATTAAAGTTGTCTATGATGTGTTTGACTCCAACGAGGTGTTGGAAGGTAAATTGATGGCGGGGAGCACCGGGTTTGATTTGGTGGTGCCGTCAGCCAGTTTCCTCGAGCGCCAATTGTCTGCGGGCGTATTTAAGCCGCTGGATAAAAGTAAATTACCGAATGACAAAAATCTTGATCCTGAATTGCTGACGCTGGTTGGTAAGCACGATCCCGATAACAAATATGCCATTCCGTATCTGTGGGCGACGACCGGTATTGGCTATAACGTCGAGAAAGTGAAAGCGGCACTTGGGAAAGACGCACCGGTAAACAGTTGGGATCTGGTGCTGAAACCGGAAAATCTTGAGAAGTTGAAAAGCTGCGGTGTTTCCTTCCTGGATGCGCCAAGTGAGATTTTTGCCACCGTCCTTAATTATTTAGGTAAAGATCCCAACAGTATTCAGGCCACTGATTACACTGGCCCTGCTACCGAGTTGTTATTGAAACTGCGGCCAAATATCCGTTATTTCCACTCATCGCAATACATTAATGATCTGGCAAACGGTGACATCTGTGTGGCTGTGGGTTGGGCTGGCGACATCATGCAGGCTTCTAATCGTGCCAAAGAAGCCAAAAATGGTGTGAATGTGGCTTATAGCATTCCGAAAGAGGGAGCATTAGCCTTCTTTGACGTGTTTGCCATGCCTGCGGATGCCAAAAATCAGGATGAAGCCTATCAGTTCCTGAATTACCTGATGCGCCCTGATGTGATAGCCAATATTAGTAACCACGTGTTCTACGCCAATGCCAACCAAGCTGCCACCCCGCTGGTGAACGCAGAAGTCCGTGATAATCCAGGTATTTATCCACCGGCAGATGTGCGAGCCAAAATGTTCACATTAAAAGTACAAGATCCGAAAATTGATCGCGTGATCACTCGGGCTTGGACTAAAGTGAAAAGCGGCAAATAAACCATCGATGGGAATCAGCTGCTGGTGGTGAGCCTGTCACTGATAACAGATTGATGGATAAGTAAAATAGATCATGGTAGGAACAGGGGGTTATCTTCCTGTTCCTGTTTTTTATTGCGCCGCACCTCGAATGCGGCCTGTTCTGCTTTTACGGAGAGCGCGCTGAGTGAATGATGTCATTCCCCGCCCACAGCCAAAATCCCAGAAGGTGTTTACACCCTTGCTGGAGATTCGCAATTTAACCAAATCATTTGATGGTCAGGCTGCAGTAGATGATGTCAATTTGACTATCTACAAAGGTGAGATTTTTGCGCTGTTAGGGGCTTCAGGGTGTGGAAAATCCACCCTGTTGCGAATGCTGGCTGGCTTTGAGCAGCCGACACAGGGGCAAATTGTCCTTGATGGGCAGGATTTGTCGCATGTACCGCCTTATCAGCGCCCAATTAATATGATGTTCCAGTCATATGCATTGTTCCCACATATGACTGTTGAGCAAAATATCGCGTTTGGTTTGAAGCAAGACAAATTACCTGCTAATGAAATTAAAAGCCGGGTGGCAGAGATGCTAACACTGGTACATATGCAAGAGTTTGCCAAACGTAAGCCACATCAGCTGTCCGGCGGTCAACGCCAACGGGTCGCTTTGGCTCGTAGCCTGGCCAAACGGCCAAAACTGCTGTTGCTGGATGAGCCGATGGGCGCGTTGGATAAAAAACTGCGCGACCGCATGCAACTCGAAGTGGTGGATATTCTGGAGCGTGTCGGAGCAACTTGCGTGATGGTTACCCACGACCAGGAAGAGGCCATGACCATGGCTGGGCGCATCGCCATTATGAACCGTGGTAAGTTCGTGCAAATTGGTGAGCCGGAAGAGATTTATGAACATCCGAACAGCAGATTCAGTGCTGAGTTTATCGGCTCGGTGAATGTGTTTGAAGGCGTATTAAAAGAGCGTTTAGATGATGCGCTGGTTATTGACAGCCCCGGACTGCGCCATCCATTGAAAGTGGATTCAGACGCGTCTGTGGTTGATGGTGTTCCCGTCTTTGTCGCGCTGCGGCCAGAAAAAGTGATGTTGTGTGAACAGGTGCCGGAGGATGGTTGCAACTTTGCCGTTGGTGAAGTGGTACACATTGCTTATCTGGGCGACTTGTCCATTTATCACGTGAAATTACACAGCGGACAGATGCTCACTGCACAGCTACAGAACGGCCATCGTTACCGCAAAGGGATGCCAACCTGGGGTGATGAAGTACAACTCTGCTGGGATGCTGACAGCTGTGTCGTCTTGGGTAACTGATCGGCCTGTAGCTGATCATTAGGGGAGCAAAATATTGTGATACCAGAATCCACTCATGGAGCAGCAGAGCCACCGACCCGCGCGGTGGGGCCGGTTAAAGCGCTGATTCAACGTTTCCAAATGTCGCATGGCCGCAAATTGGTTATCGGCATCCCTTATTTATGGTTATTCCTGCTGTTTATGTTGCCGTTCCTGATTGTCTTCAAAATCAGTCTGGCAGAGATGGTGCGGGCAGTTCCGCCTTATACCGACTTGGTGACCTGGCTGGACAGCAAGCTGGATATCTCGCTCAATCTTGGCAACTATCTGCAACTACTTGATGATCCACTGTATATCGATGCTTACCTGCAATCTCTGCAAGTGGCTGCGGTATCGACCTTGTGTTGCCTGATTATCGGTTATCCATTGGCATGGGCGATAGCTCACAGCAAGTCATCCACGCGCAATATCTTATTGCTGTTGGTGATCCTGCCGTCATGGACTTCATTCCTGATTCGGGTTTATGCCTGGATGGGTATCCTGAAAAATAACGGCATTCTGAATAACTTCCTGATTTGGGCCGGAATTATCGATCAACCGTTGATTATTCTGCACACCAATCTGGCGGTCTATATCGGCGTGGTCTATTCCTATCTGCCTTTCATGGTGCTGCCTATCTATACCGCACTGACCAGACTGGACTATTCATTGGTGGAAGCGGCACTGGATCTGGGGGCGAAGCCATTTAAAACCTTTGTCAGTGTGATTGTGCCTTTGACCAAAGGGGGAATTGTGGCCGGTTCTATGTTGGTTTTTATTCCGGCGGTAGGCGAATTTGTTATTCCTGAGCTGCTCGGGGGGCCGGATAGCATCATGATTGGCCGTATTTTATGGCAAGAATTCTTCAATAACCGTGACTGGCCAGTGGCCTCCGCCGTTGCGACGGTGATGTTAGTGCTACTGATCGTGCCGATTATTTGGTTCCACAAGCACCAAAATAAAGCAGCGGGAGGCGCGGTATGAATAACTTACCCGAAGTGCGTTCGGTCTGGCGTCGGGTTATCTTGATGGTCGGCTATACCTTCTTGTATGCGCCAATGTTGATGCTGGTTATCTATTCGTTTAACAGCTCTAAACTGGTGACTGTATGGGCAGGGTGGTCTATCCGCTGGTATATTGAGCTGTTCAATGATTCGGCGATGATATCCGCAGTTGGGCTGAGTCTCACCATTGCCGCCGCCTCGGCCACCATGGCGGTGGTGTTGGGGACGATAGCCGCGGTGGTCATGGTACGGTTTGGCCGTTTTCGTGGCTCGACCGGTTTTACTTTTATGTTGACCGCACCGCTGGTGATGCCCGACGTCATTACCGGTTTGTCGTTACTGTTGCTGTTTGTTGCTATGGGGCATGCTATCGGCTGGCCGGCCGAGCGCGGTATGTTCACCATCTGGCTGGCTCATGTGACCTTCTGTACTGCCTATGTAACAGTGGTTATCAGTTCCCGCTTGCGCGAATTAGACCGGTCAATTGAAGAAGCGGCGATGGATTTAGGGGCGACCCCATTGAAAGTGTTCTTCGTGATTACCGTGCCAATGATTGCCCCAGCATTAATTTCTGGCTGGTTGCTGGCCTTTACCTTATCGCTGGACGATTTGGTGATAGCCAGCTTTGTGGCCGGGCCGGGCGCGACAACCTTGCCGATGCTGGTGTTCTCCAGTGTGCGTATGGGGGTCAATCCAGAGATCAATGCACTGGCGACGCTTATTTTGCTGGTGGTCGGGATTATCGGCTTAATTGCATGGTGGTTTATGTCCCGTTCGGAAAAACAGCGGTTGCGTGAATTACGCAAAGCTGCCCGTGGTTAATTGATAATAAATGCTTGATTGATAATAAATAGCTGACTAGCCTTAAAACTGATAGTCTTTCATTAACTTATAACGCCGCTTCCGAGCGGCGTTATTGTCTGGGATAACATTAGGTTGCAAAAACCGAACAGGGAGACAGACTGGGCAATATGAGACTGTTATTTTCACCCGCAGCGTTTTCATCTGCTGCCACCACACCCGTCCCGGTTTTAATTGCCGGAACCGCCATTATTGCGACCCGCTTCGTCGGCGTAATCTTATTGGTGGCGACGTTGGGTTGGGAGGGAACCGGCAGTTTTATCTATGAAAGCTTGCAAAGCTGGGATTCTGGCTTGATTTTTATTGCCAGTATTTTGATTTTGCTGCTGGAAATGGTGTGTGGTGTGGCGGTATGTCTGCGGCAAAACTGGGCGCGCTGGTGCTATGTGGCCTGTCAATTGTTGGTTGTTGTCTATTTGCTAATGGCATCACTGGATTGGCTGGTACTGGATGCAGATGTTTTCCGAATCGAAGGCGATACCGGTGCTGAAATTTTGCATAGTTTGCTGCTACAAAAGATCCCCGATGTGGTTATTCTCGGCTTGTTGTTTTTCCCCTGGCATCGCTATTTTCGGTCGTCAAAATGAGTGTTTAGCGTAACACAGTGCTACAATCCGCCCCTATTAATAGCCTCGGCTGTATCTTAGTATCTCAGATTATAACGGTTAATTATTAATGCAATGCGCACAATATACGGCGGGTCGCTGCCGTTCCTGTCAGTGGCTGGATAAACCTTATCCGCAGCAACTTGCTGATAAACAAAATCATTTAGAAAATCTGCTATCTGATCACCGCGTCACTCAATGGCTGTCGCCGGTCTTCGGGCAGGAAAGTGCTTTTCGTAATAAAGCCAAAATGGTGGTCAGTGGTAGCGTTGAGCGCCCATTATTAGGGATGTTACACCGCGATGGCACCCCGGTTGATTTATGCGAATGCCCACTTTATCCAACCAGCTTTGCACCGGTATTTGCAGTACTAAAAACTTTTATTGCCCGTGCAGGGCTGACGCCTTATAACGTTGCCCGCAAGCGCGGTGAACTGAAGTTCCTGTTATTGACAGAAAGCACTTATAGCGGCGAGCTAATGTTGCGCTTTGTACTGCGCTCACAAACCAAGCTGTCGCAGTTGCAAGCGGCTTTACCCTGGTTACAGCAACAATTACCCCAACTGGCGGTTATCTCGGTGAATATTCAGCCAGTACATATGGCGATTTTGGAAGGGGAGCAGGAGATGCCATTAACCGAACAGCAGGCGCTACCAGAAATCTTTAATCAGGTGCCGTTGTTTATCCGCCCACAAAGTTTTTTCCAGACAAATCCACAGGTTGCGGCATCACTTTATGCCACAGCACGCCAATGGGTGCGCGAACTGAAGATTGATAGCATGTGGGATCTGTTTTGTGGGGTGGGGGGCTTTGGTCTACATTGTGCGGATACTGAAACTCGGTTGACCGGAATTGAAATCAGTGCCGAAGCTATCGCCTGCGCACGCCAGTCGGCAGACCAATTGGGACTGAAAAATGTCACTTTTGCCGCCCTGGATTCAACCCAATTCGCCACCGCAGAAACACAAGTGCCGCAATTGGTCTTGGTTAACCCACCACGGCGCGGCATTGGTGCGCAGCTGTGTGAATATCTCAGCCAAATGGCACCGCAATTCATTCTCTATTCAAGCTGTAATGCCGAGACAATGGCAAAAGATATCAGTTTGTTAGCGGACTATCGCATTGAGCGGGTGCAGTTGTTTGATATGTTTCCGCATACCGCACATTATGAAGTTTTATCCTTACTTATTAAGCGCTAAACCCAAAGTAATTGGCGTTGCAGGTAGGCAGCCAGCAAACGAATCCCGATGAGCTTACACAGGTAAGTGATTCGGGTTCGTGAGTGCAGCGAACACCCCTGCAACGTCAAGTACAAAGGGTGGTATTACTGAGGGAACCACTTATCATTGATGGCTTTATAGGTGCCATCAGCTTTAACCGCATCAATGGCTTTATTCAGTTTTTCCAGCAACGCGGTGTTATCCGGGCGCACCGCAATACCCAGACCGGTGCCGAAGTATTGTGGATCAGTGACATGCTCGCCAACTGCTGCCAGATTCGGATTAGTTTTCAGCCACTCATTCACTACCGCGGTGTCACCAAATACCCCATCAATACGACCATTCTTCAGATCGATAATGGCATTCTGGTAACTGTCATAAGCCACAGTTTGAATTTCTGGATGTTTATCCTGTAAATACTTCTGATGCGTAGTGCCGTTTTCCATCCCGATCTTCTTGCCTTTCAGATCGGCGAAAGAACTGAATTTACCTTTCGGGGCAATCACAATGGCCGAGTTAGCATAGTAAGGCTGGCTAAATGCGACTTGTTTGCTACGTTCAGGCGTGATGTCCATACCGGAAATAACAGCATCATAGCGTTTGAATTTAAGCGCCGGGATCAAGCTATCAAAGGCCTGATTGGTGAATGTACAGTTGGCTTCCATCTGCTTACATAATGCTTTTGCTAAATCCATATCAAAACCAACAATTTCGTTATTGGCCCCGATAGATTCAAAAGGCGGGTAGGTTGCTGAAGCAGCGAAACGGATGGTTTCGGTGGAATGAGTTGTTTCTGCGGCGGTTGCGCTAAAAACCATGCCACTTAAAATTGTTGCCAATAGTAACTTTTTCATGCTTAAACTCCTGTCTGAATTTTTTTAATAGAAGATATTATTAGTTATTGATTTTATTATAACTGATGATGCTTTATCGCGATTTATTCGGATAAATGATGTGGATTACATTGCCATTTTATGAATTTATATGCAAGTAATGTGATTAAAAATTTGTTTTTATTTTATTTACAGGAAGGGCAGCCTAGAGGTTTGGGTTCGCTTGACATGAGTGCGGTGATCACTTTGCCATTGGGTGCCTCAACCGCCAAAGGGGTTACAAGCGCGTAACCCCTTTGGATCCCCTGCGCTTGCGCACGTATCGCTAGCCTGCTGCGCAGGTGCCCTCGGCTCATCATTTCGCTGACGGACCGCGCCGTGATTATAGCTTCTTCGAGGCAACCCTTCGGGCCAACGCAAGCGTTGTTCAAAACTGCTACGCAGTGTTGTCGCCTCCTGCTCAAGCACGGCTCGCTCGGCATCCATGCCTCGCGTCCTACCTCTATTCTTCACTCGGCGGCTCAAATGTGCTTCAAAAATCAAAAGATAAAGTCAAAAACTAAAGATAGTGTTTTGATTTTGACTTTGAGCGCAATCAGGAATATTGCCGACCAGGAGGGAGGGTAGAGTGAGCGGGCATGGACGCCCGCGAAAAGCGCGCTTGAGCATGGATTGCGAATCGCGCTGGCTCGTGAGCCCGAAAGACGCAGGAGGTTTACCCGCAGGGCAATATTTCGCGCAAGCGCGGGATTGCATAAGGGGCCACGCTTATGGCCCCTTTGCCGGTTGGTTCATCGGAAGCCAGGTGAGCTGTGAAGCCCTAACAACCGAAGATGTTCACTAAGTCATCATTAACGAATAAATCATCTTAATTACGCCGCTCAAACGCCAATGCTCTGCGCTCCACCACCCGCATAAACAGTGTCAGCAACCCATTCACAACCAGATAAACGAGTCCTGCGGCACCAAATACCATCACATCATAGGTTCGGCCATACATCAGTTGGCTGTAGCCCATAACTTCCATCAATGTAATGGTATAGGCCAGAGAGGTACTTTTGAATACCAACACCACTTCGTTGGAATAAGAAGAGAGTGCGCGTTTAAATGCAAATGGTAGCAAGATGCGTAATGACTGGGCCTTAGACATCCCCAGCGCTTCGCAAGACTGCCACTGGCCGGCAGGGATCGCGCGCACGGCACCATAGAACAGTTGAGTAGTATAGGCCGCGCTGTTCAATGCCAGGGCAATCATGGCACATAGCCAAGGTTGCGATAGCAGGTTCCATAACCACGGGTATTCACGAATCGCTGGGAATTGGCCGGGGCCGTAGTAGATCAAAAAGATCTGGACTAACAGCGGGGTACCGGTGAACAACGTGATATAGATTTTGACCAGTGGCGTGGCGATTGGTGTTTTCAGTGTCAACACAATGGTAAACAGCAATGACAGCACTAATGCAACCAATAAGGAGGCAATAGTTAATGTCAGGCTGGTATGCAGCCCTTTTAGGATCTCGGGTAAGTATTCCAGCATCAGGATGGGCTCCGTTCAAAACGGGTGGTACGGAGTTCAATCCACTTAAGCACATACTGGCTAAGTAGGGTCACCACCAAATAAATAGCAGCGGCAATCACATACCAGGTGAAAGGTTCCTGAGTCCGGGTGGCAATGCTTTTGGTTTGTAACATCAAGTCATTGACACTGATAAGTGACACTAACGCGGTGTCTTTTAGCAGCACCAACCATTGGTTGCCCAAACCGGGTAGGGCATGACGCCACATCTGCGGCATAATCAAGCGGAAGAAAATAGCTGCCTGACTCAAGCCCAATGCCTGGCCCGATTCCCATTGTCCAACAGGTACCGCTTTCAGTGCGCCACGTAAAGTTTGTGACGCATAAGCGGAATAGAGCAGGGCCAGTGCGATAACACCACACAGGAACGGGCTGACTTCAAAATCATCAATATTGAGCTTAATCGGCAGCTCAAACAGATAAAGATTCAAAGTGAAGCCGTCTGATAGCATCATCAATAGCTGAGATGAACCGAAATAGATAAACAGCACCACCAGAATCTCTGGTAGCCCGCGCAGAATGGTGACCCAGCCGGTGGTCAGGTAGCTGACGATCTTCCACCGTGACGATTCACAGACGGCAAATAACATTGCCAGAACCAGACCGAGGGCCAGTGCACAAACGGCAAGGCCGACGGTCATACCGGCGGCGCTTGCTAAAGGTTGAAATTCATTCATGGGTGCTTAAATTACTGCTGGAACCATTTTTTATAAATTGTCTGATAGGTGCCATCTGCTTTAACTTTCGCCAGTGCAGCATCTAACTTACCCTGTAACTCAGTGTTGTTCTGACGAACGGCAATCCCTAAACCGGTACCGAAATAGTTAGCGTCAGTCACTTTGTCACCCACAGCCGCCAATTGGTTATTTTGCTTCAACCACTCATTGACCACCGCAGTATCACCAAATACCGCATCCAGACGGCCATTTTTTAGGTCAAGAATGGCATTCTGATAGCTGTCATAAGGCACGGCGGTAATTTCAGGGTGTTTCTCCATCAGGTATTTTTGATGAGTAGAACCATTTTGCATCCCTACACGCTTGCCTTTCAGGGCCGCTAAATCAGCCACTTTGCCTTTTTCAGCAATAAACAGCGCAGAGTTTTCATAGTAAGGTTGGGTGAAAGCCACTTGTTTTTGGCGCTCAGGGGTGATGTCCATTCCTGAGATAACCGCGTCAAAACGCTTGAATTTCAAGCTAGGGATCAAGCTGTCGAAAGCCTGATTGGTAAAGGTACATTCGGCTTGCATCTCTTTACACAGTGCGTTAGCCAGATCGATATCAAAGCCTTGCATCTTATTATTGGCATCAATAAATTCGAATGGCGGGTAAGTGGCTTCAGCAGCGAAACGAATAGTTTCAGCGGCAGAGGCGGACAAACTGATACTGGCAAGGACGGCAGCAATTATTAATTTTTTCATCGCAAATTCCCAAATAGATATCAATGTGACAGATAGCTGGCAAAAGCTTCAGTTGTTGGTTGTGTAAAGTGGCTGGCATCACCTTGTTCCACTACGTGGCCGTTTTCCATGTAAACCACACGGCTGGCCGTTTTGCGGGCCACTTCAACCTCATGGGTTACAATCACCTGAGTGATACCGGTTCCTGCCAATTCACGGATAATACTAACAATTTGTGCTGTGATTTCTGGATCAAGCGCTGCAGTCGGTTCGTCAAACAACAAAACCTGCGGTTCCATCATCAATGCGCGGGCAATAGCCACACGCTGTTGCTGGCCACCTGAGAGGTGCAACGGAAAGCGATCGGCAAAATCAGTCAAACGCAGACGGGTCAGTAACTTTTCTGCCCGCGCCATAGCCTCATCTTTTGACAGACCCAGCACGCGGCAAGGGGCTTCAATCAGATTCTGTATGACAGAGAGGTGCGGCCAAAGATTGTATTGTTGGAAGACCATCCCCACATTCTGGCGTAATTCGCGAATAGCTTTTGCGCCAGGAGCCTGGGAAAAGTCAAAGTGATTACCTGCTATCTGCAAGGTTCCTGAACGTGGCATTTCCAGCAGGTTAAGCACACGCAATAACGAGCTTTTACCGGCACCACTTGGCCCCAGTAACACTAAGGTTTCGCCCGCAGGACAGTCTAAGGTAATGTCGAACAGCGCTTGGTGTACGCCGTAGTAACAGTTAATTCCGTTAAGTTGAATACTCATGCGCCAAATCTGAATAGCCAATGATGCCGTGAATGGTAACTTCCGCGGCATACTTATGCAATCTTTGTGCGTTAAAATTTATTAATAACCAACATCAGGGGCAAAAAACAGCATAACATTTGGATTTGAATGCTATCAGAGTGAATTTGTCACGCGATGCATAAATCTGACAGAGCTATCCCCGTCATCTTTCAAATTGCAGGGGTGTTGTCGGCTCTCGCTTACCCGAATCACTTACCAGTGTAAGCTCATCGGGATGCACTCTTTTGCCGCCTACCTGCAATCCGAAATCTATAGGGGATACTCATTTTCTTTCAAATTGCAGGGGTGTTGGCTGCTCTCGCTCACCCGAATCACTTACCAGTGTAAGCTCATCGGGATGCACTCTTTTGCCGCCTACCTGTAATCCGAAATCTATAGGGGATACTTATTTTCTTTCAAATTTCAGGGGTGTTGTCGGCTCTCGCTTACCCGAATCACTTACCAGTGTAAGCTCATCGGGATGCACTCTTTTGCCGCCTACCTGTAATCCGAAATCTATAGGGGATACTTATTTTCTTTCAAATTGCAGGGGTGTTGGCTGCTCTCGCTTACCCGAATCACATACCAGTGTAAGCTCATCGGGATGCACTCTTTTGCCGCCTACCTGTAATCCGAAATCTATAGGGGATACTTATTTTCTTTCAAATTTCAGGGGTGTTGTCGGCTCTCGCTTACCCGAATCACTTACCAGTGTAAGCTCATCGGGATGCACTCTTTTGCCGCCTACCTGCAATCCGAAATCTATAGGGGATACTCATTTTCTTCCAAATTGCAGGGGGTTGTCGGCATTTTGGGCTGGTTAGCGATCACCCAATAGCTGCCGCAGGCTTCCTGCTGGGGCAGAGACGCCCATAAAGCGGATATCATCGACAACCCAGCAGGTTCCTTCGCGGATCATCAACACTTCGTCTTGCCACATCACTGACTGCCCACCCGCCGACTGGTGCGTCAAATTGACGCGTAAGGGAATATTCCGCGCATCAGTATTGGGAATGGTTGAAGCACTGGCAACATCCGCGCTGGTGCTACCTTCACGTAAGCTGCTGAAGATATCGCCATTAATGGTTTGTGTACTATTTACTCCAGAAGAGGTGCGATTGCCTGCTTGTTTTCTGGCTGTTTGAATCTGTTCATAAAGTGCCTGGCTCAGATAAGGGCGAAATTGGGCTGACAGATTATCATCGGGCAAGCCACTCTTATTACCAATTTGCTGAACCCGCAGGTCATAGAATTTTTGCGCTACCGTATCCGGCCCACCGTCAATACAAGGGGCTGTGCGGCTGCTAATATCTTTATAGGCTGGGTCAACGGTATTACTACAAGCGCTAAGCAGAATGGCCAGAGGAAGAATCAGGGCAATATTTTTCTTTTTCATATGATGACCTTAAGTGAAAGAATCTGTTATGAAAGTGATTGTAGTATAGACCCAAAGAATCTGCGGAGTTAACCCGTGTTGAGCTTGCCGTGCTCTTTTAACCAACGGGCCGTGCGGATAATACCTTCATCCAATGACACCTGCGGGCGATACCCTAATTCTAATTCAGCGCGATGGGTATCCAGCGTCAGATCAAAATTAAGTTTTGCGACACCATAATGGGTCAATATAGGTTCCTTTTCGGCTTTATTTCCCAGTTTTTCCATAGCTCGGGCCATGATATCCAACATCGGGTAGGGCACTGAGCGAATACGGCAGGGCATATCCAACTCTTCCAGCAGATGTTGCACGATGGTGCGCAGCGGGCGGGGTTGCTGATTCGTAATATTATAAACTCTACCAGACGGCGTATTCTGGCTTTGGGTTGCTAACCACATCGCATGTACGGCATTTTCCTGGTAGGTCATGTCCACCAGTGCATCACCACCACGGGGTAGCAGCAGAGTGCCATAATACTTAATCATTTGCAGCAGGCGCGGCAGCATCACGGTGTCGTGCGGGCCGAAGAGACCTTGCGGGCGCAAAATAGTGAAATGAGTTTGCGGGTTGGACAGCGCTAATTGTTGAATCACTTCCTCTCCCGCCGCCTTGCTTCGTGCGAATTCATTGGCGAAACGTGCTGGGCGGAAGTCTTCCTGAATATTACGATGGTGGTGATAATCGAAATAAATGGCCGGTGAGGATATATGAATAAAATTTTCCACACCATAAGCAGCGGCCCATTCGCCCAGGCGGCGTGTGGCGCGGACATTGGCCAGCTCGAAAGCCTGCTCTGTGCCCCACGGCGAGGTAAAACTGGAGCAATGCCACAGCGTATCGACATCAGCCAGCATAGCTTTCGCCTGCGAGGAAACCAGATTCGTCAGGTCCGCATGAATAAATTCAGCGCCCATTTTTGACAATAATGCACCCATCGCCGGATTATTGCCGGTGGCGATAACTTTGATACCCTGACGACGGAGATATTCAACGGCATTTCGGCCTAACCCACAGGTTGCACCGGTGACCAATACCTTCATAGCGAATTCGGTTCCCACCAAAAATCAGAATGCTAGAGTTTTTATCTATTCACCCAGCAAATAAGATGCCATTCTTTCTTGAAATGCAGCGCTATGCAATCAGAATCCCCTGCTTACTTGAAGTTACAGCGTTGTTGGCTGCTCTCATTCACCCGGATCATTTACTTATGTAAGCTCATCGGGATTAATGAGCCTCATCCTTGAGGCTCACCCTACGGGCTAGCATAAATGCTGTACAAATCGCTTCCCGACCGATTTGTCATTCGTTTGCCGCCTGGCTGCAACTCCAATTAATTTGGGGATGTTGTGCATACTTGAATTTGCAGCGTTATTCATCGCTTTTATGGTTGCGTTCGCGGTCATATTGCACCGCTAGGGTGGTGATGCGTTTTGCCATTCCGCGGAAAATAAACAGATGAGCTGGCATCATCACAAACCAATACAGTAATCCATTAAAGCCCGCCGGATGCCACCATGCCCGAACATCAAAACTGCGTCGTCCACCCAAATCCTTGATGGTAAAGGTTAACCGCCCAAGGCCCGGTGCTTTCATGCCAAACATCATTGCCAACTGACGCAGCGGTTTGAGCGTGATAACTTTCCAGCCATCAATCAAGTCACCTAATTCCAGTGTTTCCCTATCCGGACGGCCATAAACGACACCGCCACCGGCAAGATCATCCATCCAGGCGCGGGTTTTCCATAATGGATTACCATAGAAATAACCTTCTTTGCCGCCAATTTGCTGTACCACATGCCACAGTGCTTCGCTGGATGCCGAGGTATCGAGTTGGCAGCCGGCTTGTTTGGGATAAAAGCCATAACCCGGTCGCCAGCGGGCGCGAGCCTCGGGGTCATAACCCCAGTCGGGTGAATCCACCACTTCGTCTTCACGGCGTAATGTCTCTTTGACAGCATCGTCAAAACTGATCAGTTGCTGGGGGATAAGTGCCTGTAAAGCTTGACCATCCGCAGGTAGATCGTGATTCAGCCCTTCAATCAATGCGCTGGCAATTGACGTGGGCACCGACGTCACCATATTAATGAAATAAACCGAGATAAAGCGCGTAGGGAGCGGAATGGGGACCAGCCAGCGCCGTTTACCACTGATGGCAATAAAGCGCTCGAACATCGTTTGATAGCTAATGTATTCCGGCCCGGCGACATCAAAAATGCGGTTTTCTGAGGCCGGATGATTGAGTAATTCCGTTAAGTAAATCAGCAAGTTTTCCAGCGCAACCGGTGATGACTTTGAGCGCACCCAGCGCGGTGGTGTCAGAATGGGCAGGTTATAAACCATATCGCGCATAATTTCAAAAGCGGCAGAACCGGGGCCGACGATAATACTGGCGCGCAGCTCCGTCACCGGAATACCACTTTGACAAAGCAGATCACCGGTTAGTTTGCGGGCAATCAGATGAGAGGAACTGTTATCATCCGGCTGTAATGCACTGAGATAAATGATCTGTTTTACAGATGGACTTTGTTGGAGCGCTGTTTTCATATTGGTGGCGGCCAGGCGTTCCTGCTCAATCAAATCCTGCCCGTCACCCATGCCATGTACCAGATAATAGACGACATCAATATCTTGTAGCGCGGTAATAAGGGTTGAGGGCTGATAAAGATCGACAAAACGGCAATCAACCCCCGGCCAGGGTTGCTCTTTTAGCCACTCGATACGGCGGGCCGCCGCAGTGACCACATGCCCTTGCTGACTGAGTCTCGGCACCAGATGCTGACCAATATAGCCACTGGCGCCCAGCACCAATATCCGCTGCGGTGTCATGAGCGCTGCTCGCTCAAAAACTCACGCCATAGCGCGACGACTTTCTCCAAATCCGTACGGTTAATATTGATGTGAGTAATCATTCTGGTGATTGGGCCAGCGCTGATTAATACTCCACGTTCGCGCATCCACGGGCCCAGTTTGGCGGCTAGCTCGCTAGATTGCTGAATATACAGCACATTGGTTTGCGCTCCCGGAGCCACTATCTCTACCCCTAGCGCACGCAGTTGTTGCTCCAGCCAGAGGGCATTGTCATGGTCATCTTTTAGTCGCGCCACATTATGCTCTAATGCATACAGCCCTGCTGCTGCCAGAATTCCGGCCTGACGCATGCCGCCGCCGGTCATTTTGCGCCAACGACGCGCGCGTTTAATGTATTCCGCGCTGCCACACAGTAATGAGCCAACAGGTGCGCCCAACCCTTTAGAGAGGCAAATTGTCAGGGTATCGCAATATTGGGTGATTTCGCTCAGAGGGACATTCAATGCCACGGCGGCATTAAAAATACGAGCACCATCAATATGTAGCGCCAGTTTCTGTTCACGAGTCAATGCCCATGCCTGCTGCAAGTAGCTCAGTGGCAATACTTTTCCGCTGTGGGTATTTTCCAAACTCAACAGCCGGGTTTGGGCAAAATGAATATCATCGGGCTTGATCGCGGCCAAAACTTTATCCAGTGGCAAAGTACCGTCATCATTGGCATCAATAGGCTGTGGTTGAATACTACCAAGCACTGCGGCTCCACCGGCTTCATACAGATAGTTATGCGCTTTTTGGCCGACAATATACTCTTCACCACGCTGACAGTGAGTCAACAGCGCCACCAAATTGGCTTGTGTGCCGGTCGGCAGGAATAATGCGGCCTCTTTACCTGATAACCTGGCGGCTTGCGCTTCCAAAGCATTCACCGTCGGGTCATCGCCATACACATCATCGCCGACTTCGGCATTAGCCATGGCTTGGCGCATGGCGGCGTCAGGTTGCGTAACGGTGTCACTGCGTAAATCGATCAGCATAATTTTCTCGCGAGCAGGGAAAGAGTGGCTTCATCATAGCGAGAATATTAAAACAAAGAAGCCCGACAAAATATTATTTACTTTAAATCGGATATTCATCTCGCAAGTAAGGTCTGTTCGCTGATTTTATTCTGGTTTTTATTTAATTCCATGAGCAATTGCTAGCGCTTTATTCAGTTTGCCCAGGACTGTCCCTTGTTTATTGGTAAAGAAACGCGTTTCTAAAGTGCTGGCATCAGCATCACAATACAATTTCAGATGATACTTATTAAGAAACTCCGGCAGATGTCCTTTTTCGATGCCAAAAATCCAGTGCTCACCAATGTTTTTTAATCCTTCTAAAACTTCGACCGAACCATATGAGGTGTTTTCACCGGCGAGGACGTCGGAATAAACATAATCGAAAATGATTTCACTGCTATCGGGGGCACAGGTGTCGATGGCTGAAAAAATACGGTTCACCGTGCTGGGAGGAAGATACATAATTAGCCCCTCCAATATAAATAGGTTTTTCTCTCCTTTTTTTCGCGGAATCTCTTGTAAGATAGTGGTTAAATCCTGCTGATTAAAATCAATCGGAATATAGCGTAAATTTTCTGGAATCGGGATTATAAGCTCTTGTAGTTTAGCTATTTTATTTTTTTGAGATACCGAGTGGTCGAGTTCGAAAACTCGACTTTGCTGTAGTTGATTCTGGAATCGAATCGCTCTGGAGTCAAAACCTGAACCCAGAATGAAAATGTTGGCAAACTCGCTGGCACGTAATTGGAAGAACTCGTCGATGTATTTTATCCGGCTAATTAAAAACTCATAGCTACCTGCGGGGATCTGCGGAGAGAGAATATTACCGGGCATCAAAAAAGATTTTTGTGTCATGGCAAAGAAAGAGGTTAGAGAGTGCGAAATTAATAGCGAGATATAATCATCTGTTTTGTATCCTTCTCTTTTCTCACTGTAAGATTTTGCTCTGAGTATGCAGATTAACTCCGCCGAAGGTGAGAAGTCTGACATGGTGCTTTTTGCCATTTTATTTATCCCCAATACGAATTCGACTTAATTAAGATTTACGCCGTACATTATGAATGAGGATTTAAATAAAGCAGCCTCATGCGCCTGCTTAATTTTTATCTGGATAGGATGTGAAAACTGTTAACTGGATGGAGAAATTACAACAATTGTTTACCACTGAAGCCAGTATAAAACCGGCCTCTGTGGCAGGAAAAACGTAGAGAATTTTTATGAAATAAACGGTATTTTATCAGCGTAACCAGTTGGTTTTGGCCAGTTCGACCACTTCATCACCACGGCCATTAATGATAGCTCTAAGCATGTACAGGCTGAATCCTTTGGCTTGCTCAAACTTGATTTGTGGCGGCATCGACAGTTCTTGTTTGGCGGTGACCACATCCACCAAGACTGGCCCCGGATGGGCAAAAGCGCTTTCCAGTGCCGCATCTAACTCAGAGGCTTTTTCTACCCGAATACCTTTAATGCCCGCCGCGTTAGCGATAGCGGCAAAATCAGGGTTATGCAAGTCTGTGCCATCGGTTAGATAGCCACCGGCTTTCATCTCCATAGCGACAAAGCCCAGCACACTGTTATTAAATACCACAATTTTCACCGGTAATTTTAGCTGTGCTAAGGTGAGAAAATCCCCCATCAGCATAGTGAAACCGCCATCACCACATAAGGCCACAACTTGTCGGTTCGGATCGGTGGCTTGTGCGCCAATGGCTTGTGGCATGGCATTAGCCATAGAACCGTGGTTAAACGAACCCAGTAAACGGCGCTTTCCGTTCATTTCCAGATAACGGGCAGCCCACACAGTCGGTGTGCCAACATCACAAGTGAACACGGCATCATCTGTGGCATGGCGGCTGATTTGTTGCGCCAGATATTGCGGGTGAATGGGTTGGTTATCATTGGCGGTTGCCAGCCCATCCAGATCTTTGCGCGTGGTGCGATAGTGCTCTAGAGCCTTGGTCAAAAATGTATTATCACTTTTGGCTTCTAGCTGGGGTAACAGCGCACTCAACGTGGTTTTAATATCACCGACCAGCGCCATATTGACCGGGCAGTGAGCGCCGATGCTGCCGGGATTGATATCAATCTGAATGATATTTGCATGGGTGGGATAAAACGCGCGGTAGGGGAACTGTGTCCCCAGTAATACCAACATATCGGCATTCATCATGGCATGATAGCCGGAGGCAAAACCAATCAGCCCGGTCATGCCTACACTGTAGGGATTGCCCCACTCAATATGTTCTTTACCACGCAGCGCATGTACTACGGGGGCTTGCAGCATTTCAGCCAGTTTCACCACTTCATCATGGGCATCCGCGCAGCCACTGCCGCACATTAGTGTGATGTTTTTGGCTTGGTTTAATGTCTCGGCCAATATATTCAACTCACTCATCAGTGGCTGAACTAAAGGCAGTTTAGGTGTTTGCCACACCACGCTGGCATCTTCCGGAGCCGGTTGTAGTGCGACATCACCCGGCAGCACAATTACTGAAACACCACGATTAAGAATGGCTTTGCGCATGGCAATTTCTAGCACGCGAGGCAATTGCTCCGGATTTGACACTAATTCACAATAGTGGCTGCATTCGCGGAACAGTTCTTGCGGGTGCGTTTCTTGAAAATATCCGCTGCCAATTTCACTGGATGGGATATGAGCGGCGATTGCCAGCACCGGAACATGATTGCGATGGCAATCAAATAAGCCATTAATCAGATGTAGGTTACCCGGGCCACAAGAACCCGCGCAGACAGCGAGTTGTCCGGTGAGTTGTGCCTCCGCGCCAGCAGCGAAAGCGGCAACTTCTTCGTGGCGTGTTCCCAACCACTCGATAGTTCCCATGCGGTGCAGGCTATCACTCAAACCATTGAGTGAGTCCCCGGTTACGCCCCAGATTCGCTTAACGCCAGCTTGCTCCAACGTTTTTGCGACCAGTGTTGCCACGGTTTGCTTCATAGTTGTTCCCTCAAGGATTAATGGCGAGTCATTATCCTATACCCGTCATACTCCAAGCTGCTGGTGCGTTGGCTGCTTTCGCGCACCCAGGTCACTTACTGATGTAAGCTCCCAGGGACTTACTCAGTTGCCGCCTTTCTGCAACTCGAATTATTTAGGGTATATGAGGCCAAAGTATGGCGCGTTTAACGATTATTGCCCCATTAACAATATAATTATCCCATAAATGCTGGCAATAGGCATTGATGGGGCTGACATGAAAAGGCCTCAAGCCAGTTGAACATCCCCCTGCAACTGGCAACTGCATGCCAGAACATAACCCTGAGCGATTTCTTCTGGTGTCAGTGTCATGGTGCTGCTGGTGGTGTAGTCGCCGTGCAGAATGCGGGTTTTACAAGAGCCACAAACACCCGCGCGACAAGCGGCCATCACCGGTACTTTGTGTTGCTCCAAAGCAAATAACAGCGAGGTGCCAACCGGGACTTTCACACTGCGTAGCGGGTGACTGATGGTCATCGTCAGTTCATTGCTACTGTTAATAACTTCATCGGATGTTCGAAATTGTTCTTTCTGGAAATGGTCATTCGGGACAGCTTGCTCACGACAATATTGCTCAACCCAATCCATATAAGGTGCAGGCCCGCAAGTCATGACGCGGCGGTGAGTGATATCCGGTGCGACCTGTTGCATCACTTGAGCATTAATTCGCCCGGCTATAAATCCATCCGTTGCATCGGACTCGGCCATCAACGTGAGCTGCAACTGCTGGGGATACTGCTGCAATAGTGCTTGCCAGGCATCGGCAAAAATGACATCTGCCGGAGTGCGGACATTAAAAATGACCCGGATATCGGCTTTAGGCCGTTGCGCGAGTAAATAACGGCACATCGACATCACCGGTGTAACACCGCAACCGGCGGCACACATTAAATAGTGGTCATCATCAAAATGAGCACAGCTAAACTCCCCCTGAGCATCGGACAGCCACAGATAATCACCTTCTTTGACCTGTTGAGTTAGCCATTGTGAGCCTTCACCATCAGCTAAACAACGCACGGTAAGCTGGATAAATGGGCTTAAACCGGGTGTGGAAGAGAGGGTATAAGCACGTAGAGTTTCATCACTGTTACGAATACTCACCAAAGCATATTGCCCCGGCAAATAAGGGTAAAAATCATGATTAATTAGCTTCAAGCTCCAGACGTCGGGGGTTTCTTGCACGATGGAGTGAACTTGCATACGGTTGGGGGTGATAGCAGTAGGGCAATCAGTGGGGATAAAATCAGTCATCAAAACCTCACAACAAATCAGGTCATTTGGGCGAAATAGGATTTATACCCGGCCTGCGGCAACCAAGCGCATGAGCCGGGCATAAGGCGGGGCTTAATGACCTAAAATCGCCTTCATATCTTGTTCTACGGTCGTAATTGGTCGCATACCAAATTTCTCATACAGAATTGCCATCAGATTGTCCGTCAGGAACCCCGGAGCGGTCGGGCCGGTATAGATATTTTTCACACCTAATGACAGCAAGGTCAGCAGAATAACAATGGCTTTTTGTTCGAACCATGACAACACCAGGCTGAGTGGTAAGTCATTGACGGTGCAACCGAGTTTTTCTGACAACTTAACCGCCAGCATAATCGCAGAATACGCATCATTGCATTGACCCACGTCCAGCAGACGCGGTAACCCTTCCAGGGTGCCGAAATCGAGTTTGTTGAAGCGATATTTACCGCAAGCCAAGGTCATAATGATGCAATCTTGCGGCACACTGCGGGCAAAATCGGTGAAATAGCTACGTTCTGTGCGGCTGCCATCACATCCACCGACCAAAAAGACATGACGTAATTTTTTAGTGGCAACCAGATCAATCACGGTATCCGCAGCATTCAGCAAGGTTTGACGACCAAAACCGACAGTGATTAAGTGTTCCAACTCATTGTACGGGAACCCTGCCATCCCCAGTGCTTGTTCAATAACCGGTGTAAAATCTTCACCTTCCAGATGATTGACACCCGGCCAGCCAACAATACTGCGCGTCCAAATACGGTCGCCGTAATTTCCTACATTTGGGTCAATAATACAGTTGGATGTCATCAAAATAGGGCCGGGGAATTTAGCAAATTCTATCTGCTGATTCTGCCAGCCACTGCCATAGTTACCGACCAAATGTGAATAGCGTTTTAACTCAGGGTAGCCGTGGGCGGGCAACATTTCGCCGTGAGTATAAATATTGATTCCGGTTCCCTGAGTTTGCTCCAACAGCATTTGTAAGTCTTTGAGATCATGACCTGAAATCAAAATGGCTTTACCGGCTACAGGGCGCACATTCACTGATGTTGGCTGTGGGTCGCCGTAAGCTTGTGTTTCGCCGCGGTCCAAAATAGCCATGACATTGAAGTTCATTTTGCCAATGCCCATGGCGTTATTCAGTAAGGTATCAACATCACGCGGTTGAGTGCCCAACCAAGCCATATAGGCATGATATTGTGCATAAATTTGCTCATCGAACTGACCCAGTACATAGGCATGTTCCATATAAGCAGCGGCCCCTTTCAGGCCATACAGGCACAACATTCGCAGACCATGAATATCATCACCGACCTCAGCTTTATCGTTATTGAGTGCAAATTGCTGGGCTTGTTGTTGCAGGGTAGGGATGTCGTCGGAGTCCAGTTGTAGCTCGGCCAGCGGGTGATCGACTGTAATCGTGCTGTCAATCAGGCGGCAACGAATAGCCAATGATTGGCGTAACAAAATAGCTTCTTTGGCATAACCGACGATGCGATCTGAGTCAAAGTTAACGTTGGTCAGTGTGGAGAAAAAGGCTCTGGGTGCAAAGCTGTCAATCTCATGGTCAACAATGCCTAGCTCGCGGGCGGTTAATGCCCAAGCGGACAGCCCTTGTAATACGGCGACTAATAAATCTTGTAAATCAGAGGTTTCAGCGGTTTTCCCGCACATTCCCTGCGCGTAAGAGCAGCCATTACCCACCGGCGTCCGGATAGTTTGTTCACATTGCACACAGAACATAATTATTTTTCCTTTTAAAGTTGCATTTGTAATGCGTGTTTAAAAGCATAGATGTGCACAAGCGGTTTAAAAAGGCTTTTTTAATGCAACTTTAACTTGTTTTGATTTGGCGCAACTTTTGCTGCGAATGAGAATTTATTCACTATTGGAGTGAAATTACGCAGTGAACCAAGTGGCTCACTGCGCGAATGAAGAATTATGAAGAGAAGAAAGCAATCAAGATTGGCGCGAGCAAGCTCAGTAAAAAGCCGTGCACGATAGCGGCTGGCACCATTTCCAACCCGCCACTGCGTTGTAATACCGGCAGCGTGAAGTCCATGGAGGTCGCGCCACACAAGCCCAGCGCGGTGGAACGACTGCTGCGTACCAGTGTTGGAATCAACATAATGGCCACTAATTCACGCGCCAGGTCATTGAAGAATGCCGCACTCCCAATTACAGGGCCGAATGAATCAGTTAATAAAATGCCAGATAATGAATACCAGCCAAAGCCAGAGGCCATCGCTAGCCCAGTCTTAATCGGTAAGCCCATCAATACTGCGGCGAGCATTCCGCCAGCCAATGCGCTGATCGCCACCACAAAGGCCACAATGGTGCCACGGCGATTCAATACAATCTGGCGCAGTGTCATCCCGCTATTACGTAATTGAATCCCAACTAAGAAAAGTAGGAAAATCAGTGCCAGCTCGCTACCTTTAGCGGCAAACTGCAACCACTCCCATTGGCTCAATCCCAGTAAGAAACCGACAATGACTACGCCACATAACTTTAATGATTCCAACGCCATATGTAGACGAGACGGTAATGCTTCCTGACGATGGGTATTTTTCCACGGCGTTTTGCGTTCGAGCAAAAATAACGCCAGTAAATTGGCACAAAAAATACACAGGAAAAAGACACCGGTGTATTGGAAAATAAGCAGCAGGTTCGCACTGAGATTTTCGAGAAATGCCAGGCTGATACCCATAAAGAATAAAATAACGTAGACCATCCAGCTCAATAAGCGGTTGATCAATTGAATTAATGTTTTGCGGCTAAGTGGGATGAGATAACCAATAATTAACGGCAAAAGAATGATCAGCAATCCTGAATACACGAGTTATACCGTCCTATACCCTTCTTCATTGTCGTGACTTGCCGTGCTGTAACGTCAATGACTTTGGGTATCATATGCAGATGAATAATGGGCTGTGGCGCAATAAACTATCTAAAATCAAAGGAAGAGTAAAGCAGCGCTAGTCGCCAGGCGACCTGACCTATAAGGTTTTTTTGCCTGAGATAATCAGGTGATAGGTTAACTCTGTAATCTGATAGTATCAGTATGAATAAATTCGCATCGGAGGCGTAGCATGTATCTTGAACGCGTAGATATTGTCGGTTTTCGTGGTATTAATCGTATTTCATTGAACCTTGACGATAATACGGTGCTGATCGGTGAAAATGCCTGGGGTAAATCCAGTCTATTAGATGCTCTGACATTACTTTTATCCCCCGAACCTCAACTTTATCATTTTACCTCGCAGGATTTTTATTACCCAGCAGGTGATGAAAGTGCTAAAGAGCGCCACTTACAAATTATTTTCACCTTTTGCGAAAAAGATATTGGTCATTGGCGCGCCCCTCGTTATCGCCAGTTGGCACCGCTATGGATAAATAATGATGATGGTTTACATCGTATTTATTATCGAATTGAAGGGGAGCAAGCTGATGATGGCACTGTATGTACCTGGCGCACGTTCCTCGATTTAGCAGGGTGCCCACTGGAATTGCACGATATTGAAAAACTGGCGCGTGGGGTGATTCGCATTCATCCGGTATTGCGCCTGCGAGATGCGCGTTTCATTCGCCGACTGCGTAGCACCACGACTGAAAATAGTAACCAGCCAGATAAAGTGGCGTTGAATCAGCAATTGGATCAGTTAAGCCGTGAATTGGTACGGAATCCACAAAAACTGACTAATACCCAACTGCGCCAGGGCTTGGAGGCGATGCGTCAACTGCTAGAACACTATTTTGCCGAGCAAGGATCACAGTCTGCTAACCTGCGTAACCACCGTCACCGGCCACAACCTGAACGTGAAGCCTGGCTTGCCCTCGATAGCATCAATCGCATGGTGGCCGAACCTAACAGTCGCAGTATGCGATTGATACTTTTGGGTATGTTTTCAACGCTATTGCAAGCGAAAGGATCACTGAGTCTTGACCCCCATGCGCGCCCATTGCTGCTGGTGGAGGACCCGGAAACCCGTTTACACCCGATTATGTTGTCTGTTGCCTGGGGGCTACTGAGCCAACTGCCGCTTCAGCGCATTACAACGACAAACTCTGGGGAACTCATTTCATTAGTACCCGTTGAAAGCATTTGTCGATTAGTGCGTGAATCTTCCAGGGTTGCCACTTACCGCATTGGTCCTCGAGGTATGAGTTCTGAAGATAGCCGTCGTATCGCTTTTCATATTCGTTTCAATCGTCCCTCAGCGTTGTTTGCCCGTTGCTGGCTGTTGGTCGAGGGGGAAACCGAAATTTGGTTGTTGAATGAACTGGCTCGTCAGTGCGGCTATCACTTTGAAGCGGAAGGCGTAAAAGTGATTGAGTTTGCTCAAAGTGGCCTACGCCCGTTACTCAAATTTGCCAACAGAATGGGGATCCAGTGGCATGTTCTGACTGATGGCGATGACGCAGGGAAAAAGTATGCCGCGACAGTACGTAATATGGCGGACAATGAGCGAGATCACGAGCGAGATCGTTTGACCATTTTGCCAGCTCCAGATATGGAGCACTTTTTATATCGCTCGGGCTTTGATGAGGTATATCACCGGATATCCGGTATTCCTGCCAATGCCAAAATGCAGCCGCGCAGGGTGATTGAAAAAGCCATTCATCGTACCTCAAAGCCAGACTTAGCGATTGAAGTGACTAGCTACGCCAGAGAACGGGGCATTGAATTCATCCCGCCCTTGTTGAAAAAAATGTTCTCCCGCGTAGTTTGGCTAGCGCGCGGCCGGGCTGATTAACGCGGTATCGCTCCGCCTGAGCACCCCTGGTCGGGTGAAAAATGCGCAGCCAGGCCATTTTCAAGTTGTGCAAGTAATTGATAACGGCGGCGATATTCTGCGCGTTTTTTACTTGCAATGTCTTCTATCGGCTTACGTGCAATTCTGGCGGGCAAATTGAAATGACCTTCTGCGCACTGTTCTCCACCCAGTGATAACCAGAAGTTATCGTAATCTGCATGTAACTTACCTCTCTTTTTCGCCCGATAGCGCCAGTTCTGATAAACATGGGTGGCATTACCGACGGCTATTATCTGTGTTATTCCCATCAGTTCAGCCAG
This sequence comes from Yersinia enterocolitica subsp. enterocolitica, assembly GCF_901472495.1. Classification (NCBI taxonomy): domain Bacteria; kingdom Pseudomonadati; phylum Pseudomonadota; class Gammaproteobacteria; order Enterobacterales; family Yersiniaceae; genus Yersinia; species Yersinia enterocolitica. Next base: position 1,595,587 of record NZ_LR590469.1, on the reverse strand, counting down.
GCAACAGGCGGCTTCCAATACTAATCGTTTCGGGAATAATCCATGACAGGCCTTGGTGCAAGCATGAATTTCGCTGTGTGGGGTTTCGTTATCTGCACCTTGTAACCCACCGATAAACAGCGTTTTTTGGTTTTGGTAATAAGTGAGGCTAAATGTGAGCAATGCCAGGGTTTGTTGTTGCTCATTGGCAAGCATCAGCGTAATTTCACCTTCCTTATTGAGTTTTGGAATAACGCCTAAATAAATAGAATACTTTTCCTCATTCTTGCCAGTTAACTCGGTGAGTTTATAAGGTGAATGGTGCAAATAGTTACGGCGTAATAATTCTGGAATACACTGGTTTTCCAACTGGAAATGAGCCTGTAAGACTTCCAGTTTTTGCCGATTATTAAGTGTGTTAGCCAAATAAGGGCGGTGTAATTTACAAGGTAAGTCCGGTTGAGCGCGTAGCATGCTATTGAGAAACGGGTGCTTTACCAGTACACCCAGTAAGTTAAAGGTCAGTTTTGGGCAGATTATGGTCCGGGCGATAAATTTAAGCCGAAACTGCGATTTTTGCCATGAACCGCCCAGCGCCTGATGGCCTTTGAACAGCAATGTAATTAGCCCCCAACGGTTAATATTGTTAGGGATTAATACGGGGTTGTTGTTGATGTGCATGATTAAGTCCGTTATATCAATGTATTTCCGGAGCTAATTGGAACAAATGGGATCTAAACGGAGTCTCAATGCATCTTAGATTCCGGCGTCAGTCTGGTGGGTGTTGATATGTTGTTTAGTTAAATGAACATTACCGGTGCTATTTTCAGACGGTGGAGCATTTATAATTTTTAAGGAAGGTAATTGATTTGATGCAGTTCAGTAGCAGTCAGCGCCGATGGCTTATCGCAATTGCCGTTTTAATTATTGGCGGTTTTTTCATTATCAGGCACCTTATGGCGCCGACACCGGTTCAATTTCAAACGGTAAAAGTCGCCAACCGTGATCTGCAACAAAATGTATTGGCAACCGGTAAACTTGATGCTGTGCGCAAAGTTGATGTCGGTGCTCAGGTCAGTGGCCAGTTGGAGAAACTCTATGTGGAAATTGGCGATCAAGTTAAGCAAGGGCAATTGCTGGCGATGATTGACCCCCAACAGGCGCAGAACCAAATTAAAGAAGTGGAAGCGACATTACAGGACTTGAATGCACAGTTGGGGCAGGCGAAAGCTGAACTTCAATTGGCTGCGGTCACCCTACGTCGCCAGCAAGACTTGGCAAAATTACAGGCTGTGTCACGTCAGGATTTGGATCAGGCGATCACCGCACTGGCAGTGAAAAAAGCGCAAGTTGAAACCATTAATGCGCAAATTAATAAAACCAAAGCCAGTTTGGATACTGCCAATATTAATTTGGATTACACCAAAATATCGGCTCCGATGGACGGTGATGTCGTGCAAATCACGACTTTACAAGGGCAAACTGTGATTGCTGCGCAGCAAGCGCCGAACATTCTTACACTGGCAGACATGAGTACTATGCTGGTGAATGCTCAGGTTTCAGAAGCAGATGTGATTCATTTAAAACCCGGCATGAAAGCCTCGTTTACTGTATTGGGGGACCCGGGAAAGCGCTTTGATGGCGCATTAAAAGATATTCAGCCAACACCAGAAAAAGTGAATGACGCGATTTTCTATTCAGCGCGTTTCGAAGTACCGAACCCCGATCGGTTATTGCGATTGCAAATGACCGCGCAGGTATCAATTCAGTTGGCAAATATCCCACAGGCGATGGTTATCCCATTATCGGCATTAGGTGATGAATTAGGGACTAATCGCTATCAAGTCGCGGTACTTAAAGACGGCAAGGAAGAAAAACGCGAAGTGACTATTGGTATCCGAAATAACGTCGATGCGCAGGTTATTTCTGGTTTGAATGTGGGTGAAGAGGTCATCGTTAGCCGCGGTGGCACAGAGGAGGCGTAATGGCGGCATTGCTTGAATTAAAAGGCATCCGTCGTAGCTATCAATCCGGCGAAGAAACCGTTGATGTATTGCAGGATGTCTCACTAACCATTAATGCCGGTGAGTTGGTGGCGATTATTGGTGCCTCTGGTTCAGGTAAATCGACATTGATGAATATTCTCGGTTGCCTGGATAAGCCCAGCGCGGGTGTTTATCGGGTGGCCGGTCAAGATGTTGCGGCACTAGACAACGACGCATTGGCCGCATTGCGCCGCGAGCATTTCGGTTTTATTTTCCAGCGCTATCACCTGCTACCTCACCTTAGTGCGGCCCATAATGTCGAAGTTCCGGCGGTTTATGCTGGTTTGGGTAAAAATGAACGCCGTGAACGAGCGAACATGCTATTAACCCGGTTGGGGCTGGGGGAGCGAGTCAGTTATCAGCCCAACCAGCTATCTGGCGGGCAACAGCAGCGTGTCAGTATTGCTCGTGCCTTGATGAATGGTGGTCAGGTTATTCTTGCTGATGAGCCGACAGGCGCACTGGATAGTCATTCCAGCGTTGAGGTGATGGCTATTTTGAAACAGCTTCAGCAACAGGGGCATACGGTCATTATTGTTACTCATGACCCCACTGTTGCGGCTCAGGCTGAGCGGGTTATTGAAATTAAAGATGGCCGTATAATGGCCGACTCTGGTTCGAAAATAACGCAAGAAGTTGTCTCTTCGGACGCGATTAGCCTGACGCCACCCGCACCTTCCTGGCAGCAATTAGCGGGGCGTTTTCGTGAGGCATTATTAATGGCCTGGCGTGCTATGTCGGCCAATAAAATGCGTACCGCCCTGACGATGTTAGGCATCATTATTGGTATTGCCTCGGTTGTTTCCATATTAGTGGTTGGGGACGCGGCTAAGCAGTTGGTGTTGGCGGATATCAGAGCTATCGGCACTAACACTATCGATGTTTACCCTGGTAAAGACTTTGGTGACGACGACCCCAGTACCCGACAGGCGCTAGTTTATGATGATATGGCTGCGCTAAAAGCACAGTCATACGTCAGCGCGGTATCCCCCACTATCGCCGGCAGTATGCGGTTACGTTATGGCAATATTGATGTGGCGGCTAGTGTCTCGGGTGTCAGCGATCAATATTTCCGGGTATATGGTATGAAGCTTGAACAAGGTACGGCTATCACCCGCGAGCAAGTTGAGCGTCAATCTCAAGTGGTTGTTATCGACCGCAATACGCAGCGCCGTCTGTTCCCCCACATCAAAGATGTCGTGGGGCAAGTCATATTGATTGGCAATATGCCTGCCACTGTTGTGGGCGTGGTGGAAGAAAAGCAATCCATGTTTGGTAGTAGTAAAGCGCTTCGAGTGTGGGTGCCTTATAGCACTATGGCTAGTCGTTTGATGGGACGTTCTTACTTTGATTCGATTACTATCCGGATTAAAGAGGGCTATAGCAGTAAGGAAGCCGAACAACAGCTGGTCAGGTTGTTGACTATGCGCCATGGCAAGAAAGACATATTCACCTACAACATGGATAGTTTGCTGCAAACTGCTGAGAAAACCACCCGTACAATGCAATTATTCCTAACATTAGTGGCTGTTATTTCATTAGTGGTCGGTGGGATTGGCGTGATGAATATTATGTTGGTATCGGTAACTGAACGTACCCGTGAAATTGGTATTCGTATGGCAGTGGGTGCGCGATCCAGTGATGTTATGCAGCAATTCTTAATTGAAGCTATTTTGGTCTGTCTGGTAGGAGGGGCACTCGGTATTTCATTGTCTTTCGCTATTGGTTTGATAGTAGAAATGTTTTTACCCAACTGGCAAATTGCTTTCCCTCCAGTGGCATTATTCAGTGCATTTTTGTGTTCAACTGTCATTGGGGTCGTATTCGGTTATCTACCGGCGCGCAGCGCAGCTCGGCTAAACCCCATTGATGCTTTAGCGCGTGAATAAATAGGGCAAAGGTTGATTTTGGTTTGTATAGCCGCATATTAGATGTATTAGAAATAAAAACGCCAGTCATTATTGGCTGGCATTTTGAATTGTCATAATAAATGTTGCACTGCGACAAACCGCCTGGGAAATACCTTTAGCCCTAAAGTGTTTAGTTGATCGTCAGTCCAAGATGTTCAGGAAGATAAATACGCGGTGTCAGGCCAATGCAGCGTGTTCCTGCGGTATGGCTTCTTGCAGTACCACATCTAATCCTAGTGGTACAATCAGGCTGGCATGGTTCCCTTTTGGCCCTTGATGGACATCAAAGTTAACCATCTGACCGGCTTTTAACGTTCGGTAGCCATCCATCTGGATAGTCGAATAGTGAGCGAATATATCTTCGCCGCCGCCCTCAGGGCAAATGAAGCCAAAACCTTTGGCATTGTTGAACCATTTAACAGTACCCGTCTCCATACTTCTATGTTCCTCGCAAGGCTATTCTGGTTCGAGATGAGGTAATCACTGGTTAAAGTGAGCGCTAATTGGTTAAAACTCCAACAGCTCACGAAAATACACTCTAGTGGAAATGGCCTTAACGTCAAGGGGGCGGCTTTTGTCAGAGCAGGGCAGTTCTTCAAAGTTTGATGTAGCTAACGCTATTGTCTTTATTTGGATACAATTTAACCGTTATTAAGGTGAAAATACTGACTTCTTTCTCTAGCGGCGTTATGACATAAGTGATGTTAAAATAATAATAGATATCTGCATGAAATGGTCTTATAACCGGAGTGAGGTATTACTCCTGTGTGGTTCAGCGAAACGATGGGCAGGCAATGGGTAAGAACAACGATTGGCTGAATTTTGAACATTTAGTCAAAGATAAACAAATCGAGGCGCTCAAACCGCCATCTATGTATAAAGTGATACTTAACAACGACGATTACACACCGATGGAATTTGTGATTGACGTTCTGCAAAAGTTCTTTTCTTATGATATTGAACGTGCAACACAGCTGATGCTCAATGTGCATTATCAAGGAAAGGCGATTTGCGGTGTTTTTACTGCCGAAGTGGCAGAGACAAAAGTCGCACATGTAAATCAATACGCCAGGGAGAACGAGCATCCGTTGCTTTGTACGCTGGAAAAAGCCTGATTAAGGCAATTATTGGGAGGTGCCTATGCTCAATCAAGAACTTGAACTCAGTCTCAATATGGCTTTCGCCAGAGCGCGTGAGCACAGACACGAGTTTATGACCGTGGAGCACCTGTTGCTGGCATTGCTGAGCAATCCGGCTGCGCGGGAAGCGCTGGAGGCGTGTTCAGTTGATTTGGTGGCGTTACGCCAGGAACTGGAAGCGTTTATTGAACAAACCACACCGACCTTACCGGTCAGTGAAGAAGAGCGTGATACCCAGCCGACGCTCAGTTTCCAACGCGTGTTACAACGTGCGGTGTTCCACGTGCAATCATCAGGGCGCAATGAAGTTTCTGGTGCCAATGTGTTGGTTGCCATCTTTAGTGAACAAGAGTCCCAGGCGGCCTACTTACTGCGTAAGCATGATGTCAGCCGTTTGGATGTAGTGAACTTTATTTCCCACGGCGCCCGTAAGGACGAACCGGGTCAGGCACCGAATGCAGAAAATCCGGTGAATGAAGAACAGGCAGGAGGGGAAGACCGTATGGAGAACTTCACCACCAATCTGAATCAACTGGCCCGCGTTGGCGGCATTGACCCACTTATCGGCCGCGATAAAGAGTTGGAGCGCACCATTCAGGTATTGTGCCGTCGGCGTAAAAATAACCCACTGTTGGTGGGGGAATCTGGCGTCGGTAAAACGGCTATCGCCGAAGGTTTAGCCTGGCGTATCGTGCAGGGCGATGTTCCTGAAGTCATGTCAGAATGCACATTATATTCCTTGGATATCGGGTCACTTCTGGCCGGAACTAAATATCGTGGTGATTTTGAAAAACGCTTCAAGGCGCTGCTGAAGCAGTTAGAAAATGACAAAGATAGCATCCTGTTTATCGATGAAATTCATACTATTATCGGTGCAGGCGCTGCCTCTGGTGGGCAAGTAGATGCCGCTAACTTGATCAAACCGCTACTTTCCAGTGGTAAAATTAGAGTCATTGGCTCCACTACGTATCAGGAATTCAGCAATATTTTTGAAAAAGATCGTGCACTGGCACGTCGTTTCCAGAAAATTGATATTACTGAGCCGACGCCGGAAGAAACTGTTCAGATTATCAACGGCCTGAAACCAAAATATGAAGCGCACCATGATGTGCGTTATACCGCAAAAGCGATCCGTGCGGCTGTGGAGTTGTCGGTCAAATATATTAATGACCGTCATCTGCCAGATAAAGCCATTGATGTGATTGATGAAGCTGGTGCACGTAGCCGTCTGATGCCGGTGAACAAACGCAAGAAAACAGTTAATGTATCGGATATTGAGTCTGTGGTTGCTCGTATCGCTCGTATTCCGGAGAAAACGGTGTCAGCGAGTGATCGCGATGTGCTTAAAAATCTGAGCGATCGCCTGAACATGCTGGTCTTTGGTCAGGATAAAGCCATTGAAGCGCTGTCTGAGGCCATCAAGATGAGCCGCGCGGGCTTGGGGCATGAGCATAAACCTGTCGGTTCATTCCTGTTTGCTGGCCCCACTGGGGTTGGTAAGACAGAAGTGACGGTGCAATTGGCCAAAGCGCTGGATATCGAACTGCTGCGCTTTGATATGTCTGAATATATGGAGCGCCATACGGTTAGCCGCTTGATTGGTGCGCCTCCGGGCTATGTGGGTTACGACCAAGGTGGCCTGTTGACTGATGCGGTTATCAAGCATCCTCATGCGGTTCTGTTGTTGGATGAAATTGAGAAGGCGCATCCGGATGTGTTTAACTTGCTCTTGCAGGTGATGGATAACGGGACGCTGACAGATAACAATGGCCGTAAAGCCGATTTTCGTAACGTTATTCTGGTGATGACCACCAATGCCGGCGTACGCGAGACTCAGCGCACTTCCATTGGTTTTAAACAGCAGGACAACAGCACTGATGCGCTGGAAGAGATCAAAAAAGTGTTTACTCCGGAATTCCGTAACCGGTTGGATAACATCATTTGGTTTAACCACTTGTCACCTGCTGTCATCCAGCAAGTGGTTGATAAATTTATCGTTGAGTTGCAGGCGCAATTAGATGCTAAAGGCGTGTCACTGGAAGTCAGTGAAGAAGCACGTGATTGGTTATCTGATAAAGGTTACGACAAGGCGATGGGCGCGCGGCCGATGGCTCGAGTGATTCAGGAAAACCTGAAAAAACCACTAGCGAACGAGTTATTATTTGGTTCGCTGGTTGATGGTGGTTCGGTCACTGTCGGGTTGGATAAAGAAAAGCAACAATTGGCTTATGAGTTCCAAAGTGCGCAAAAACGCAAAACTGAAGGTGCAGTTCACTAAGTCAGTGTGTTGTTAACATCCGTCATAGCTTCATATTGAGAACGAAATAAAGGGCGATAAGCTAATTTAGCTATCGCCCTTTTTATTTCTTTGCACATTTTACTTTTATTTGTGTGGTGAATAAATGCACTAAATCGACAAATAAAAGAAAACGCAAAACGCCCTAACCATAAACGGGAAGGGCGCCGGAGGGGGACTACATCCTCAGAGCTCGCCAGTCTTAAACTGGCGACAGATTAGCCGATTAACGGCTACGGAAGACAATGCGGCCTTTGCTCAGGTCGTACGGGGTCAGCTCTACAGTGACTTTGTCACCCGTCAGGATGCGGATATAGTTTTTACGCATTTTACCGGAGATATGAGCGGTTACCACGTGCCCGTTTTCCAATTCAACACGGAACATGGTGTTCGGCAGCGTATCAAGAACGGTGCCCTGCATTTCAATATTGTCTTCTTTGGCCATCGAATCCTCTAGGTGTAACTACCTTAGTTTTTAACCGGCAAGATAATGCCGAAAAACCCACATTATGTAAAGAAGTGTTGGCGGTCATCGCACCATTTCAGCAAAATTAGTCTGCCGGTAAGAGGGGATAAAGCCTAATGTGGGGTTCTTTTCAACGGTTGAGCTTTACTGCATCGCGGATGAAAAATTCAACGATTGCGGTAACCAGCATTCAGCCGGTAGTGGACTAAACTGGAGTTGACTCAACTGTTGCAAAAAAAAGTTGCGTGGGATCTCAATCGCACCCAGCGACGCAGTGTGAGCGTTGAGGACCTGACAGTCAATCAGTTCTCCACCATGACGGGTAAAATGATGACAAAAAACCATTAAAGCGCTTTTTGAGGCATTATTAGCCCTGCTAAACATCGATTCACCACAAAAGAGTGAGCCCACTGAAATGCCATACAAACCGCCAACCAGTTCATTTTCCAACCAAACCTCTACGGAATGGGCATGACCCAGTGTATGTAAGTGGCAATATGCTTGCTGTACATCATCGCCAATCCAGGTTCCCTCATCACGCAGAGTAGCACAGGCACGGATAACATCTTCAAAAGCGTGATTGAGCGTAAATCGATAAGGGCAGTTGCGCAAAAAGCGCCGCATGCTCCGACTGATATGTAAATCTTCTGGATACAATACGGCTCGAGGGTCAGGTGACCACCATAAAATCATTTCTCCAGGACTGAACCAGGGAAAAATCCCCCGTTCATAGGCGGCCAATAAACGAGGAGGAGATAGATCTCCCCCAAGGGCCAGCAATCCGTTTGGTTCGCGCAGAGCCAGCTCAGGCGAGGGGAACGCAAATGATTGAGATGAGAGCTGTGTGATGCGCATAAATCCCCTTGGTGACACTTACAGGCCCATTTGGGCATCCCCGTTGTATTTGGAGCTACAGCGTTATTGATGATGTATTCATCGCACCTTTTGGCTATGGCTCTAATGACTTTGGATATAATCATCAATTACAATAATACTGCTTTGGTTTCAGCAGCTTTACTTAATATTAGCTATAAGTTTGCTGATTATCTGCCTATGTTTATCCCCGTCATACTTCAAGTTGTATGTGCGTTGGCTGCCTTCGTTCACCCCAGTCACTTACTTATGTAAGCTCTTGGGGATTTACTCAGTTGCCGCCTTCCTGCAATTCGAATCATTTAGGGATAGGCGCTTTATTTACACATCATCTTCGTATTAATGCCGCTGATGGAATTGGTAGTAGCGCCCCTTGTTTTGTAACAAGTTTTGGTGGCTGCCTTGCTCAACTATCTTTCCTCCATCCATAACACAGATTCGATCCATATATTCCAACCCATACAAGCGATGCGTAACAATAATCAGGCTCTTATGCTGGCAGTGTTGGCGTAATAACGTGAGAATCTGTTGCTCGGTTTCTGCGTCTAATCCTTCGGTGGGTTCATCGAGAAGCAGCAGTGGTGCTGGATGCAGTAGCGCACGAGCAATGCCTAAACGGCGTTGCTCCCCCCCAGATAATGGCCGCCCACCATCACCCATCCAGGCATTCAGGCCTTCATCGTTATCTAGCAAATTAGCCAAACCAACTTGTGCCAAAACAATTTTTAGTTGTTCATCTGTTGCAGTAGGGCAGGCCAGTAATAGGTTTTCTCGCAATGTACTGCTGAAAATATGTACCCGCTGGCTGACCACTGTCATCATTTGGCGCAGTGTCGTTTCATCAAAGCTGGCTAAAGGTTTTCCGTTTAGCGTGATGACACCTTCATTGGCATCCCATGCTCGGGTTAATAACTGTAATAGTGTGGATTTGCCACAGCCGGTTCGGCCTAATAGCGCAATATGCTCACCAGAGGCCAGTGACAGCGATATATTCTGTAAAACAGGCAATGGCTGCTGTGGGTAAGTAAAACTCAACCCTGTCACTTCTAGCTCCACCTGTGGGACTGCGGCGGGGCCGCTGTCTGGGAAGGTCACTTCGGGTTTTTGTTCCATTAGCTGCCCAACTCGAGTCGCTGATGCAATAACTTGTCCCAAGTGTTGGAAAGCGCCTGCAACGGGCAACAGAGCTTCAAATGCTGCCAACGATGTGAAAACGAACAGAGCTAACAATGCGCCTGGCTGACTGTCTCCCCCTATTCCGGCAGCGGCTAACCATAAAATTAATGTAACAGTCAAACCTGAAGCAAGAATCATTAACGCTTGGGCTAAACCTGCCAAGGATGCTTGTTGCTTTTGGCGAAGCATCCACCGCTGTTCAATTTCTTCCAATGAAGTGCGAAAACGATGTAATGCGCCGAAAACCAACAGTTCGGCTTGGCCTTGTAACCACGAGGTCAGTTGCGAACGATAAAGGCCGCGTAGGTCAGTTAAATCATGACCAATAGGCTTACCGGCGCGATAGAAAATCAATGGTACTAACAATAATAACCCGAGCAGAATGGCACCGAGTGTCAGTGCTAAATTGACATCGATGTAACTCAGGCCAAAGGTAACGGCTGCGATAATAACAACGGCGGCAACCAGTGGGGATATAACACGCAGATAGAGATGATCAAGTGTATCGACATCGGCGACCAGGCGGTTCAGTAACTCACTTTGGCGAAAACGAGCAATACCGGCTGGGGAAAGTGGCAAAATTTTCTGGAATGCAAATACTCGCAGATGTGCCAGCACTCTAAATGTCGCGTCATGGCTGACGACGCGTTCGGCATAGCGGCCCGCTGTTCGGGTAATTGCAGCACCTCGCACGCCTGCCGCAGGGAGCAGATAGTTAAAAGTATACAATCCTGCGGGGCCAGCAATGGCGGTTCCTGCTAAGAACCAACCGGATAAAGTGAGCAATCCGATACTGGCGAGTAGGGTGATGATTGCCAACACAATACCTAGGCAAATTAGGAACCAATGGCGGCGATACAACGCCAGAAAGGGGAGAAGTACTTGCATGATTAAAGCTCCTCACTGCGGTGGGACAGCAGATTGGCAAATGAACCGTCAGCTTGACTTAAGCTGGAGTAATCACCTTGTTGAATTAAAAGGCCATTATCCATCACCCAGATTTGATCATATCCCAACGTATCTTCCAACTGATGAGTGACCAGCAGTGTCGTCTGCTTACGAGAGGCTTCTTCAAGCGCTTTCATGACCAATTGCTCACTATGTGCATCCAAACTGGCCGTAGGTTCGTCTAATAACAAGAGCCGACATGGGTTCAGCAATGCTCTGGCAACAGCTATGCGCTGGGCTTGACCAACAGAAAGGCGCGCCGAATGGTCACCGACCTCCGTATCTAACCCTTGCGGCAAGTCATTGAGGAACTCATTGATATACGCGCGTTCAATCGCCAGTTGTAGTTGGTCATTATTAGCATCAGGTTGGCCCAGCAAGATATTGGCGACCAGCGTCTGCTCTGGTAAATGCGGATTTTGCCCGACCCAACTTAGCTGGTGACGCCAGGTTTGCGGATCCAGTTCACGCAATTCTATGTTGTTGACTTTTAATGAGCCGCGATAAGGTAAAAAGCCCAATAGCAAGTTAAGTAATGAGCTTTTTCCAGCACCACTCAGGCCAACGATAGCCACTCGTTTTCCCGCTGATAGGGAGAATGTTAGTGGCCCGGCCAAACGGGTACCTGTAGGAGATAATATTTCCAGTTCATTAGCTTCGAGAGCGATGGAATCGGTGCCATCAAGAACTTTATCACCCCGGCCAATAGTTTCACCGTCAGTGCTCAAAAAGGTAACCAGTGATTCAGCAGCACCAACAGCTTGTGCTTTGGCGTGATAAAACGTGCCTAAATCTCGCAATGGCTGGAAGAATTCAGGTGCCAAAATCAAAACCAGAAAACCTGCAAACAGTGTTACACCAAGGCCGTAACTGCCAAAATTCAATTCCCCCAAATAGGAGAAACCGAAGTAAACAGCAACGACTGCGATGGAGATTGCGGCGAAAAACTCCAATACGGCAGAGGAGAGGAAGGCCATTCGCAGCACCTCCATAGTGCGGCGGCGAAAATCTTCTGAGGATTCGCGAATTTGGTCTGTTTCCGCTTTGGCGCGATTAAATAGCCGTAAGGTGTCCAAACCGCGTAAACGGTCGAGGAAGTTACCACTCAGACGGGCCAACGCTACAAAATTACGCCGGTTAGCATCGGCTGCCCCCATTCCCACCAGTGCCATAAACAAAGGGATGAGCGGTGCGGTGACGAATAGAATTAAACCTGCCGCCCAGTTGATCGGGAAGACAGCAATGAGAATCAGCACCGGAATAAGAACAGCCAAATACATTTGTGGAAGATAGCGAGAATAGTAATCCTGCATATCTTCAATTTGTTCCAAAATAATCGTCGCCCAACTTCCTGCTGGTTTGCCTTTTACCCAGGCTGGGCCGAGTTGTTCTAATCGGTCTAATACTGTTTTGCGGATTTGTTGACGCACTTTCATGCCGCAAACAAACCCTACTCGCTCACGTAACCAACTGATCAAGGCACGTATGGCGAAGGTTCCAGCCAATAAACCAAAATCAGTGATTAATTCTGTACGGGGGACTTTGTCGATAATCAAAGATTGCAGCAAGGTGGCCAACAGCCATGCTTGAGCAATAATCAATAACCCGCTGAGGAGGCCAAGTAACATGGACAGGCGGAGCCAACGTTGCGCCGGGGCGCTTTGTTTTTTCAGCCAACGAATCAACTCATACTGTCGTGTTTTATTCATCGGGCAATTTGTCTGCGCAAAGTACGGGAAAATTTCAAAAAAATGGTTATCACCTTTCGGGATGACAAACCAGCGAGGGGCAATATTACCTCGTCATGCTATGAGGTGAAACCATAATGCTTGTGATAGTTGCCGCATTAGTCGATATCTATAATTTGCTGTTTTTCATTGACATGCCAATATGCAAAATAAAGTGCCAATAGAAATTAAAAACGGGCAGCTCACATATTTGTTAGCTGCCCGTTGGTATTGGTTGAATCAGTTATGTCAGAGATTATTTATCGTTAACTAACCCATCCAGATAGCGCTCTGCATCTAGTGCTGCCATGCAGCCGGTACCCGCAGAGGTAATTGCCTGGCGATAGATGTGGTCCATAACATCACCCGCAGCAAATACACCCGGAATTGAAGTTTGTGTTGCATTACCCTGGATACCTGATTGCACTTTAATGTAACCATTTTCCAGTGCTAACTGGCCGTCAAAGATAGCGGTGTTAGGGCTATGACCGATAGCAATGAATACCCCAGCTACCGCTAACTCTTCGGTTTCATTGTTTTTGGTCGACTTCAGCCGCACGCCTGTCACGCCCATATCGTCACCCAGCACTTCATCTAACGTACGGTCAGTGTGCAGCACGATATTGCCGTTTTTCACTTTTTCCATCAGACGGTCGATCAGAATTTTTTCTGAACGGAAGCTATCACGGCGGTGAATTAGATGAACTTCAGCGGCGATATTGGCCAGATACAGTGCTTCTTCAACGGCGGTATTGCCACCGCCGACGACGGCAACTTTTTGGTTACGATAGAAGAAGCCATCACAAGTTGCGCAGGCAGAAACCCCTTTACCCTTGAATGCTTCTTCTGATTCCATTCCAAGATAACGTGCAGATGCACCTGTCGCGATGATCAGTGCATCGCAGGTGTACTCAGCACTATCGCCAAACAGGCGGAACGGGCGGTTTTGTAAATCAACTTTATGGATATGGTCGAACAGGATTTCTGTCTGGAACTTTTCTGCATGTGCATGCATCCGTTCCATCAGTGCCGGGCCGGTAAGACCTTCCGGGTCACCGGGCCAGTTTTCGACATCGGTGGTGGTGGTCAATTGACCGCCTTTTTCCATTCCGGTAATCAATACGGGATTCAGGTTGGCGCGTGCCGCATAAACTGCTGCGGTATAACCCGCAGGGCCAGAACCCAAAATAATCAATTTGCTATGTTTAGCCGTACTCATGAATACCTCTTTCCCACAATGGCGGACAATGTTAACGATTGTAGGGAAATTCGAGCATTAAAAAAAGCAGACAAAAATGTTGTTAGCGATTTGTTTGATAGGTAATGCCTATTTAATGAACTAAGTGTATTAAGAATCGACAGTTAGCTGTTAAACAAAATTGAGCAAGGGGTCAATTAGACCAAAATTCATTTTTACGTTATGGACCAAATAGTCTGAAAAACCTTTGACCCTATAAAAAATGTGGCTTGCAAGCCGATAGCTCAAAAAACACCCGCAATGTACTAAATGCCTTTTAGTGCCATTTCATCGCGAAAAAACGGTGAAAAAATAGGTTAGAGAAGGGGGCTAAGATTTTAATTCTGGCACGTTCTACTGATTTAACTTCTTTTACTTTGACAATCGGCTGTGCATTTGCGAAAACATCATAGGAAGAAGAAATTATCTGCGCGCCATAATTTCAGATTTGGTATCAGTGATACCAATCGAAAGCCCTGGAATGTTTTCGATTAATACTGGATGGCATGTGGAGTATGTTCTCGAACAACCGTAGGGGGGATGTTTCTGCGGTTGCTCGTGATGCGCTATCTCTTCCTCAACGCTAATAATCATCGAGTGCCTCGCATGCGATTGGACAGACAGGGTGTGAGATAACAACGTATTGATATATTTGCATAAAACAGGCTGCGGGTCGTTGTTTGCCACATATTCTAAATTTATTGATGATGAGAGTATGTCGCAGACTTAAGGAAATTAAGAGAGACTATAAGATGACAGATAATAAAAAACGTCCGGGGAAAGAGCTTGATCGGATAGATCGTAACATCCTAAATGAATTACAAAAGGATGGGCGTATCTCCAACGTTGAGCTTTCAAAACGAGTAGGGTTGTCACCAACACCATGTCTGGAACGGGTTCGCCGCTTAGAGCGTCAAGGCTTCATTAATGGCTATACTGCACTGCTTAATCCACAATATTTGGATGCATCATTGCTGGTTTTCGTTGAGATTACTCTGAATCGTGGTGCTCCGGATGTGTTTGAGCAATTTAACACCGCAGTACAAAAACTCGATGAAATTCAAGAGTGTCACTTGGTTTCCGGTGATTTTGACTATTTATTGAAAACCCGCGTGCCCGATATGTCTGCTTACCGTAAATTACTCGGTGAGACCTTGCTTCGCCTACCGGGTGTGAATGACACTCGGACCTATGTGGTGATGGAAGAAGTGAAGCAGACTAGCCACTTGGTGATTAAAACGCGATAAACAGGCAGGTGCAAAACCTGAGTAATTTGGTTACACTCCTGTTTATTCATACAGTTTCAGCGCCGGGAAGGTTCTCGGCGTTGTTATTCATACTAGTTAACAGGAACCTGGAGAGCCTTTCTTGAGCCAGGAATATACAGAAGATAAAGAAGTTACTTTGAAAAAACTCAGCAGTGGGCGTCGTTTGCTTGAGGCTGTTTTGATTGTAGTAACCATTTTGGCAGCCTTCCTAATGGCCGCGCTGCTTAGTTTCAATCCTTCAGACCCGAGTTGGTCACAAACCTCATGGCACGAGCCTATCCATAATCTTGGCGGGAGCGTAGGTGCCTGGATGGCTGATACATTGTTTTTCACTTTTGGTGTATTGGCGTATGCAATTCCCGCCATTATGGTGATGTTGTGTTGGGCCGCGTTCCGCCAGCGTGATGCCAGTGAACATATCGATTACTTTGCTCTCTCGCTGCGGCTGATTGGCACGTTAGCGCTGATTTTAACGTCATGCGGGCTGGCTGCCTTAAATATTGATGATCTGTATTACTTCGCCTCAGGTGGGGTAATCGGTAGTCTATTCAGTAATGCCATGTTGCCGTGGTTCAATGGCGTTGGCGCTACCCTGACGTTGCTTTGTATCTGGGCTGTTGGTCTGACGCTTTTCACTGGCTGGTCATGGTTAGTCATTGCGGAGAAGATTGGTGGAGTCGTCTTAGGTTCATTAACATTTATGACTAATCGTTCACGTCG
Source organism: Yersinia enterocolitica subsp. enterocolitica (assembly GCF_901472495.1). Classification (NCBI taxonomy): domain Bacteria; kingdom Pseudomonadati; phylum Pseudomonadota; class Gammaproteobacteria; order Enterobacterales; family Yersiniaceae; genus Yersinia; species Yersinia enterocolitica. The sequence continues at coordinate 1,579,803 of NZ_LR590469.1, read as the reverse complement.
CGAAGAGCGTTATGATAATGAAGATGACGATTACCAAACTGAAGAAGCGAATACCGTCGAGCAAAATAAGGGTGTTGGCGCAAATAATAAAGCGGTAGCAGGTGTCGCCGCGGCTAGCGCACTGGTGGCCAATTCAGCCCATGCAGATGACGACGATGTTTTGTTCTCGGCACCATCTGTAACTGACACGCCAGCCCACCCAATATTGGATGGGGCAATTCCGACAGATGAAATTGTGGCTGAAAGCGATGAGCCATTAAATAATTATGATCCATTATTAAGTACATTGCGTGCGACAGATAATGGCGAACAGCCGGGATTAGCTTCGGCTGGGAATCCGTCTGAACCCATTATCAATCACAGCGCAGTACCGATGGTTGATAATGTCGCCACAACGCCGCCGCTTTATTCTTTTGAGATCCCACAAGACGCGGCGTCTCCTGCGCCAACACGGATTACGCCACCGGTTGAACGGCCTGAGCCTCAACTGGGTTCATGGGATAAACCGGCAACCCCAACCAGCCATTCACCATTTGATTTTTCTGCGGCACAACGCCATAGCGATCAGGTGGAAAATACACCATATATGAATCCAGGGTTAGGCACAGATACAGATAGCCTGGCCGCGATGGGGTCAGTCAGTCGCTCTGGATCTGCTTCTGCTGCTGGGATTGTCGCAGCAAGTGCAGCCGCAGCTACGTTTATGCCAGCATTTACTGCTACCAGTGATAGCAGTTCGCAGGTTAAACAAGGTATAGGACCGGAGTTACCACGGCCTAATCCTGTCCGCATCCCGACAAGGCGCGAGCTGGCATCCTACGGCATCAAACTCCCGTCTCAACGTATCGCGGAGCAGGAGCAACGTGAGCAAGAAGTTCAAACTCCTCAAATACCCGAAACACCGTTTACCGCAGGTGCCATATCTGAAGATGATGATGCATTAGAGCAGGCAATCTTGCGTAAAGCCTTCGCTGATCAGCAATCCGAACGTTATGGGCAATCAGCCGATACGGGAGTGAATACTTTCTCAGCGGTAGAGCCTGAAGATGAGCAAGCCTTACAAGAGGCGGCATTACGACAAGCTTTTGCCGCACAGCAACAACATCGCTATGGCGCAATGCAGGGTGAAAACAGTGACAATAGCCAATATGAACATGCTGTTGTTGAAGAGATGCAGCCTGTTGATACACGCAGTGCCTTCACGTTCTCACCTGTTGCCGATCTGGTTGATGAAAGCCCGCGTGAGCCTTTGTTCACACTGTCTCCGTATGTTGATGAAGCCGCACAGCCTGCAGTTGTGCAAAGTTTTTCAGCACCAGAGCACACTGAACAGGTTTCGGCCTATCAGCCACCAGCGGCAAATCAAACGCACCAAGCATATTCAGGTCAATCAACACCAGTGCAACCTACGGCAACGGCATCAGTACAGCCAGTATCACCGGTGCAGCCAGCTCCGGCGATGGACAGTTTGATTCACCCGTTCCTGATGCGTAATGACCAACCTTTGGTCAAACCGACAACCCCATTGCCTACGCTGGATCTCCTTTCTTCACCGCCAGCGGAAGAAGAGCCGGTTGATATGTTTGCTTTGGAGCAAACAGCTCGCTTGGTCGAAGCGCGGCTAGGGGATTATCGGGTCAAAGCGGAAGTGGTCGGTATTTCACCAGGGCCAGTGATTACCCGCTTTGAACTTGATTTAGCCCCTGGCGTCAAAGCTTCACGTATTTCCAATCTTTCTCGTGACTTGGCTCGCTCGCTATCGGCCATTGCTGTCCGTGTGGTTGAGGTCATTCCTGGCAAGCCTTATGTCGGGCTGGAACTGCCCAATAAACATCGTCAGACCGTTTATTTGCGCGAAGTGCTTGATTGCGCAAAATTCCGTGATAACCCATCACCGTTAGCTATCGTATTGGGTAAAGATATTGCCGGGCAACCGGTAGTGGCTGATCTTGCAAAAATGCCGCACTTGCTGGTGGCGGGTACAACCGGTTCCGGTAAATCGGTTGGTGTTAACGCCATGATCCTCAGCATCTTGTATAAAGCCACGCCAGATGATGTGCGCTTTATCATGATTGACCCGAAAATGTTGGAACTGTCGGTGTATGAGGGCATTCCTCATCTGTTAACCGAAGTGGTTACGGATATGAAGGATGCGGCGAATGCATTGCGCTGGTGTGTTGGTGAAATGGAACGGCGTTATAAGCTGATGTCGGCTTTAGGTGTACGTAACCTCGCTGGGTATAATGAGCGAGTTGCACAAGCTGAAGCTATGGGTCGGCCAATTCCAGATCCATTCTGGAAACCCTCCGATAGTATGGATATCTCACCACCAATGCTGGTGAAATTGCCTTATATCGTCGTTATGGTGGATGAGTTTGCTGACCTGATGATGACGGTGGGTAAGAAAGTTGAAGAGCTGATTGCTCGTTTGGCGCAAAAAGCCCGAGCTGCTGGCATTCATTTGGTTCTGGCAACTCAGCGGCCATCTGTGGATGTGATTACTGGCTTGATTAAAGCCAATATCCCAACCCGTATCGCATTTACGGTTTCCAGCAAGATTGACTCACGAACTATCCTTGATCAGGGGGGAGCGGAATCACTACTGGGTATGGGGGACATGCTGTATATGGCACCTAACTCCTCAATTCCGGTACGTGTTCACGGTGCTTTTGTCCGAGATCAGGAAGTGCATGCAGTTGTTAATGATTGGAAAGCGCGTGGTCGGCCTCAATATATTGAGAGCATTCTCAGTGGTAGCGATGAGGGCGAAGGCGGCAGCCTTGGTCTGGATAGCGACGAAGAGTTGGACCCACTGTTTGATCAGGCGGTGAATTTTGTTTTGGAGAAACGCCGTGCGTCTATCTCCGGTGTGCAGCGCCAGTTCCGTATTGGTTATAACCGAGCTGCACGTATCATTGAACAAATGGAAGCTCAGCAGATTGTCAGTACACCGGGGCATAACGGTAATCGTGAAGTATTGGCGCCACCACCTCATGAGTAACCTTTTACTCTGAGGCAGTTAACATATACCCAATAGATTTCGAGTTGCAGGTCGGCGGCAACCAAATAAACCCAAGGAGTTGAGATAACTCAATGATTTGGGTGAGTGATGGCAGCCAACACCCCGGTATCTTGAAAGATGACGGGTATAGACAGGGCCGCTTTGCGGCCCTTGAGGTTAATGACAAAGTGCCCGTAACGGTGAAAACAGGCAGATCGTAAAGACGCTGTAAACCCGTCCCTGGCGCGGACGCTTTACTCTTCTACCTGTCCTCACCTTGCAAGATCGAGTCGTTGGGGGTTGTCAGCAGTCTGCAGGGCCGCTTTGCGGCCCTTATGCAAAGAAGCGTAACCCCATATTTATCAGAGAATTTTATAAGGTATTTAGAATAATGAAAAAACTGCTTGTTGCTTGCTGTCTGTTATCGGGGTTAATTTCGGCTCACGCGCTGGCCGATGCCAGTTCCGACTTACAAGCTCGCCTGGGCAAGGTGAACAGTTTCCATGCTAACTTCTCGCAAAAAGTGACCAGCTCAGAGGGTACTGCGGTACAAGAAGGCGAGGGTGAGTTATGGGTGAAGCGGCCTAATTTATTTAATTGGCACATGACTTCCCCTGACGAGAGCGTTTTGATTTCTGATGGTGAAACATTGTGGTTCTATAACCCATTTGTTGAACAGGCAACGGCGACCTGGCTGAAAAATGCCACAGGCAATACACCATTTATGCTTATTACTCGTAATAATCCAGATGATTGGAAACAATATAATGTGAAGCAGAAAGGTGATGATTTTGAACTGACGCCGAAAAGTGCCAGCGGCAATCTGAAGCAATTTGCTATCACAGTAACGCCAACGGGCACCATTAAAAGCTTTACGGCGGTTGAGCAAGATGGGCAGCGCAGTGCTTATACGCTGAAAGGCCAGCAAAATAGCTCAGCAGATGCCAGCAAATTTAAGTTTACCCTACCAAAAGGCGTGACGCTGGACGACCAGCGGCAGTGAGGTCAGTGTGAGTAATATGTCCCTCGACTTTTCCCAGAATGAGTTTCAGCCATTGGCCGCGCGTATGCGGCCTTTGACGTTGGAGCAATATATTGGTCAGCAGCATTTGCTGGCTCCGGGTAAACCGTTACCGCGGGCAATCGTTGCCGGGCAATTACACTCAATGATCCTTTGGGGGCCTCCGGGAACCGGAAAAACCACGTTGGCAGAAATTATTGGCCGTTATGGTCAAGCTGATGTTGAACGTATTTCTGCGGTGACCTCTGGCATTAAAGAAATTCGTGAAGCGATTGAACGTGCCCGCCAAAACCGCGACGCGGGGCGGCGAACAATTTTATTTGTTGATGAAGTTCATCGCTTCAATAAAAGCCAGCAAGATGCATTCCTGCCCCATATCGAAGATGGCACGATCACATTTATTGGTGCCACTACTGAAAACCCTTCATTTGAGCTGAACTCGGCTTTGCTCTCCAGGGCTCGGGTTTATTTGCTCAAAGCTCTCACTGCCGCAGACATTGAAAAAGTTATCGATCAAGCAATGTCAGATAGCAGTCGGGGCTATGGTGGGCAGAATATAAAACTGCCAGATGAAACCCGCCGCATGATGTCTGAATTGGTGGGGGGGCGATGCGCGCCGTGCTTTGAATAGCCTTGAAATGATGGCCGATATGGCAGAAATAGATGCCAGCGGGGTTCGAGTGTTAACCCCGGATTTGCTGAAAGAAGTGTCAGGCGAGCGTAGCGCGCGCTTTGATAATAAAGGTGATCGATATTATGACCTCATCTCGGCAGTTCATAAATCAATTCGTGGTTCTGCGCCAGACGCTGCCTTGTATTGGTATGCGCGAATTATTACGGCGGGCGGTGATCCACTTTATGTTGCCCGACGTTTACTGGCTATTGCGTCAGAAGATATTGGCAATGCCGATCCTCGCGCGATGCAAGTGGCGATATCAGCGTGGGATTGTTTTACCCGTGTTGGCCCAGCTGAAGGTGAGCGAGCGATTGCTCAGGCTATTGTTTATCTGGCCTGCGCGCCGAAAAGTAATGCGGTTTACTCGGCGTTTAAAGCAGCAATGCAAGATGCGCGTGATAAACCAGACTTTGATGTGCCGGAACATCTGCGTAATGCGCCAACTAAGCTCATGAAAGAGATGGGGTTGGGGGCTGAATATCGTTATGCCCATGATGAGCAACATGCTTATGCTGCCGGTGAGAACTATTTTCCACCAGAAATGGCCTCGACCCGCTACTATTTACCGTCATCCCGAGGTCTGGAAGGCAAAATTGGTGAAAAGCTGGCATGGCTGGCTGAGCAGGATCAAAATAGCCCGATAAAACGCTACCGCTAGCCTTGCTGTTGCGGTAAGGTTAGCGCTATATAGAACTGCTAAGCGGCTGTTTATGCTGCTTACGTGGTTAAATTCTTTTCAATAACCCTTTATACCCCAAATCATGGCGTTGCTAACAACACTGCAATTCCAGTTTAAGGGTGTAACCATAACTACAAGCACAGGACTAGCATGCTCGATCCCAATATGCTGCGCAATGAGCTAGACGCAGTTGCCGAAAAACTGGCTCGCAGAGGTTTTAAACTTGATGTTGAGATGTTGCGCCAACAAGAAGAGCGCCGCAAAGTTTTACAGGTTGAAACAGAAAGTCTGCAAGCAGAACGTAACTCCCGATCGAAACTGATTGGTGCGGCTAAGGCGCGTGGCGAAGATATCGAACCATTACGTCTTGAAGTCAACGAGTTGGGTGAAAAGCTGGATGCAGCCAAGGCCGAATTGGACAAGTTGCAAAACGAAATCCGCGATCTGGCATTGTCGATTCCTAATCTGCCGGATGATTCGGTTCCAGTGGGTAAAGATGAAAACGATAATCTTGAAGTCAGCCGTTGGGGCGAACCACGCCAGTATGACTTTGAGGTGAGAGATCACGTTTCCTTGGGTGAAATGGCGGGTGGGCTTGATTTTGCCGCCGCGGTGAAACTGACTGGCGCGCGTTTTGTGGTGATGAAAGGGCAAATTGCTCGTATGCACCGCGCATTGGCACAGTTCATGCTGGACTTGCACACTGAAAAACACGGTTATCTGGAAACTTATGTTCCTTATTTAGTTAACCATGCGACTCTGTACGGTACTGGCCAGTTGCCTAAATTTGGTGGTGATCTTTTCCATACCAAACCACTGGAAGAAGAATCTGACAGCAGCAACTATGCATTGATTCCAACGGCAGAAGTGCCGGTGACCAATCTGGTGCGTGATGAGATTCTGGAAGAAGAGTCTCTGCCATTGAAAATGACGGCACATACACCTTGCTTCCGTTCTGAAGCGGGTTCCTATGGCCGTGATACCCGTGGCTTGATCCGTATGCATCAATTCGACAAAGTTGAGATGGTGCAGATAACCCGCCCTGAAGATTCTATGGCGGCACTGGAAGAACTGACCGGTCACGCAGAGAAAGTGCTGCAATTGCTGGAATTGCCATATCGCAAAATGTTGTTGTGTACTGGTGATATGGGCTTTGGCTCCAGCAAAACTTACGACTTGGAAGTGTGGTTGCCAGCGCAGAATACTTATCGCGAAATTTCCTCATGTTCAAACATGTGGGATTTCCAGGCTCGTCGTATGCAAGCACGTTGCCGTAACAAAACTGACAGAAAAACCCGTTTGGTTCATACCCTGAATGGTTCTGGTCTGGCGGTTGGGCGTACTTTGGTTGCAGTGCTGGAAAATTACCAGCAGGCTGATGGCCGTATCCAGGTACCAGAAGTTTTGCGCCCTTATATGGGTGGTTTGGAATTTATTGGTTAGTCACGAGTCAATATATCTCGCTTGATTATCAAGTAGTTATAAAGCGCCTATGGGCGCTTTGAGGTTAATGACAAAGTGCCCGTAACGGTGAAAACAGGTAGATCGTAAAGACGCCGTAAACCCCTCCCTGGGGGCTCGAGCCGCGCCGTCCATGGCGCGGACGCTTTACTCTTCTACCTGTCTTCACCTTGCAAGATTGAGTCGTCGAGGTTTGTCGCAGTCTGAAAGCGCCTACGGGCGCTTTTTCTTTTTTGGGTTATGGCGAATACACAAAATTTATCGCACAGGGATTTATCCAACAACATATTGTGCTATCAACTCTCGTGATGTAATTGACTTTTTTATCACCAGTGGCATGATGCGCTCACTTTCTTGTCCCGACGGCTTCAATCTTATTATGTCCGCATATTCTCGCCCGGTGCTGCTTTTGCTCTGTGGGCTTTTGCTGTTTACGATTTCTATCGCGGTTTTAAATACATTGGTTCCCTTATGGCTATCTCATCAACAATTGCCGACCTGGCAAGTGGGGATGGTAAGTTCATCGTATTTTAGCGGGAATCTGGTTGGGACATTGATTGCCGGGCGGATTATCCAACAACTCGGTTTTAATCGCAGCTACCATTATTCCTGTATATTATTCGCGCTAGCGACGTGCGGGTTAATGCTGTCGGTTGATTTTTGGAGCTGGTTAGGGTGGCGCTTTTTCGCGGGTGTGGCGTGCGCATTAATTTGGGTTATTGTCGAAAGCGCATTATTGCGCAGTGGTACGGTAACCAACCGTGGGCAACTGCTGGCGGCCTATATGATGGTTTACTATCTGGGCACGGTCACTGGGCAATTACTCTTGGGCGTGGTTTCGACTCAACTACTGAGTGTTATTCCGTGGGTCAGTGCTTTGGTCATTACCGCGATGTTGCCGCTGTTATTTGCACATTTTTCTCATCAAGATAGTGGTGATGTACCCCATATCGCCGTTTGGCCGATGCTGAAGCGCCGTAGTGCGCGTTTGGGGATTAATGGCTGCATTATATCCGGTGTGTTATTAGGTTCGCTCTATGGTTTGCTGCCGTTGTATTTATCGCATCAAGGAATGAGTGACGCCAGTGTTGGATGGTGGATGGCGTTGCTGGTCAGTTCAGGGATTATTGGTCAGTGGCCAATAGGCAAAATGGCCGACCGCTATGGTCGTTTGTTGGTACTGCGGATTCAGGTGTTTGTGGTGATTCTCGGTAGTATCGCCATTCTGGGTAACTATGCGCTGGCACCGGCACTGTTTATTTTGGGGTGCGCCGGTTTTACCCTTTATCCTGTCGCCATGGCGTGGGCATGTGAAAAGGTGAGTGCCGATAAATTGGTCGCAATGAATCAGGCGCTATTGATGAGTTATACCATCGGTAGCCTGACCGGCCCGACCATGACTTCATTATTGATGCAGCGCTATTCAGACAATCTATTGTTCATCATGATTGCGGGTGTGGCTTTGGTGTATTTAATGATGTTGCTACGCAAACCCGATCAGCAAAAAACACCATTCGCTGCGGTGTAACCGCCAAAAAAATACCGCCAGCGAGGAAATCTTGCATGGCGGTATTGATTGAAAATCAGCTAGTGTTCTGATGATTATTAGTAGATTACTTTGTGACCATAGCTTTCAAGAATACCTTTCACGCGGTCCATAATCTCCGCGGTAGGGGGCTTGACCCCATCCAGTTTGTATTCTTCGCCCATGGCAATCCATTTGTGCTTACCTAGCTCATGGTAAGGCAACAATTCGATTTTCTCGATATTGGTCATGTTCTGAGTGAACTCACCCAGCATATGAGCAGATTTGTCATCATCTGACCAACCCGGCACCACCACATAACGGATCCAGGTTTTTTGATTACGTTTTGCCAGGTAACGAGCAAATTCCAAGGTTCGGTGATTAGATACGCCGACCAGATTCTGATGCACGCTGTCATCCATCTGTTTTAAATCCAGCATCACTAAATCGGTGGCATCCAGTAATTCATCAATCACCGGATCATAACGGCGCACAAAACCATTGGTATCCAGACAAGTGTGAATACCTTCTTCGTGACAGGCGCGGAACCAATCACGGACAAACTCAGCCTGTAAGATGGCTTCACCACCGGAGGCAGTAACACCGCCACCAGAAGCATTCATAAAATGGCGATAGGTAACGGCTTCTTTGACCAATTCTTCAACGGTAACTTCCTTACCGCCATGGGTGTCCCAGGTATCACGGTTGTGGCAATACAGGCAGCGCATGAGGCAACCCTGGAAGAATACGATAAATCGAATACCAGGGCCGTCAACGGTGCCACAGGATTCGAATGAGTGAATGCGGCCAAGTACGGACATTGCAGGTTACTCCAATACTGGATAAATAAAGGCCCCACGAAGGTGGAGCCTTTTAGTCTAATCTATTTTAGTTAGAACTTATATTGACTGCGTGAATGTACGTGTAATCACATCCTGCTGCTGTTCTTTAGTCAGCGAGTTGAAACGAACAGCGTAGCCTGATACACGGATGGTCAATTGCGGATATTTTTCCGGATTTTCCATCGCATCTAACAGCATTTCGCGGTTCATTACGTTCACGTTCAGGTGTTGACCACCTTCGATGGACGCCTCGTGATGGAAGTAACCATCCATCAGACCTGCCAGGTTAGCTTTACGAACTTCGTCGTCTTTACCCAGTGCGTTTGGCACGATGGAGAAGGTGTAAGAAATACCATCTTTCGCGTAAGCAAACGGCAGTTTAGCAACAGAAGTCAGAGAGGCAACAGCACCTTTCTGGTCACGACCGTGCATTGGGTTAGCACCTGGACCGAATGGAGCGCCAGCGCGGCGGCCATCTGGGGTGTTACCTGTTTTCTTACCATAAACCACGTTAGAGGTGATGGTCAGCACAGACTGAGTTGCGACTGCACCACGGTAAGTACGCAGCTTCTGAATTTTCTTCATGAAGCGCTCAACCAGGTCACAAGCGATGTCATCAACGCGTGAGTCGTTGTTACCAAACTGTGGATATTCGCCTTCGATATTGAAGTCGATAGCCAAGCCATCAGCATCACGAATGGTGCTTACTTTGGCATATTTGATAGCAGACAGGGAGTCAGCAGCAACAGACAGGCCTGCAATACCACACGCCATAGTACGGTAAACATCACGGTCATGCAGGGCCATCAGTGCAGCTTCGTAGCTGTACTTGTCATGCATGTAATGGATGATGTTCAGCGCAGTAACGTATTGTTTAGCCAGCCAATCCATAAAGTGATCCATGCGTTCCATGACTTTGTCATAGTCCAGCACTTCATCCATCATTGGCGCTTCTTTCGGGCCAACCTGGATCTTCATTTTTTCATCAACGCCGCCGTTAATTGCATACAACATGGTTTTCGCCAGGTTGGCACGCGCGCCGAAGAACTGCATTTGTTTACCGACAATCATCGGGCTAACACAACATGCGATGGCATAGTCATCGTTGTTGAAGTCAGGACGCATCAGGTCATCGTTTTCATACTGTACAGATGAAGTATCGATAGACACTTTAGCTGCATATTTTTTGAAGTTCAGTGGCAGCTTTTCAGACCACAGGATGGTCATGTTCGGCTCTGGAGACGGCCCCATGGTGTACAGGGTGTTCAAGAAGCGGAAGCTAGTTTTAGTCACCAGAGTACGGCCATCAACGCCCATACCAGCCAGAGACTCAGTTGCCCAGATTGGGTCACCAGAGAACAGCTCATCATACTCAGGGGTACGCAGGAAGCGAACCATACGCAGTTTCATTACCAAATGGTCAATCAGTTCCTGCGCTTCGATTTCAGTCAGTTTACCTTCTTTCATATCACGTTCGATATAAACATCGAGGAAGGTAGAAACACGGCCGAAGGACATTGCAGCGCCGTTCTGAGATTTAACCGCAGCCAGGTAGCCGAAGTAAGTCCACTGTACTGCTTCTTTGGCGTTAGTTGCTGGCCCAGAAATATCACAACCATATTTGGCTGCCATTTCTTTGATTTGACCCAGAGCGCGATGCTGTTCAGCAATTTCTTCGCGCAGCTGAATGGTCATTTCCAGGTCTTTACCGTTTTCCAGGTCATCCTGCAAAGAGTTGAACTGAGCCAGTTTGTCTTTCATCAGGAAGTCGATACCGTAAACGGCTACACGACGATAGTCACCGATGATACGGCCACGGCCATAAGCATCTGGCAAACCAGTCAGTACACCAGATTTACGGCAGTTCAGGATGTCTTTGGTATAAACGTCAAACACACCTTGGTTATGTGTTTTACGGTATTCGGTGAAGACTTTTTTCAGTTGCGGGTCAAGTTCACGACCGTAAACTTTGCAAGAACCTTCTACCATTTTGATGCCGCCGAATGGGATCAGGGCACGTTTCAATGGTTTTTCAGTCTGCAAACCAACGATGGTTTCCAGATCTTTATTAATGTAGCCAGCATCGTGTGAAATGATGGTCGCTGCTACGTCGGTATCGAAATCAACTGGCGCATGAGTGCGGTTTTCCAGTTTGATACCTTCCATAACTTGCGCCCACAACTTGTCGGTCGCTTCGGTAGAGCCGGCAAGGAAGGACTCATCGCCTTCATAAGGGGTGTAGTTTTTCTGGATGAAGTCACGAACGTTGACTTCTTTTTGCCAGTCACCTTGGGTAAAACCTTGCCATGCTTTGGCCAATTTTTCATTAAGTTCGGTCATAATGCATCTACCTTTTAATGTGAATTTCTTCGAAAACCGTGTGCGGCCACACTTAGTGTTGCTGGTCACCGCGCAGATAAATTACCCAGTAAGTCAAACCTACCAATAATCCGCCACCAATGATGTTGCCGATAGTGACTGGGATCAGGTTATCAATAATAAAGTTACTTACGGTTAAGTTAGCAAATTGCTCAGGTGCTGCTCCTATGGATTGCCAGAACTCAGGCGAAGCAAAGTTTTTAATCACTATACCCATAGGAATCATAAACATATTTGCGATGCTATGCTCAAAACCGCTGGCAACAAACATGCCCACCGGTAAAATCATCGCAAACATTTTGTCCATTATGGTACGGCCGGAGTAGCTCATCCAAACCGCCAGGCAGACCATTAAGTTGGCCAAAATACCCAAACATACTGCTTCAACAAAAGTATGGTGCAATTTGTGGTCGGCTGTTTGTAAAACATTCAAGCCCCATTGACCATTTGCCACAGTATATTGGCCCGCGAACCAAATAAGGCACACGAAGAATAGCGCACCGCACAGGTTCCCAATATAGACATTAACCCAGTTGCATCCCAGTTGACGCCAGGTAATACGGCCACTGGCTTTGGCCACCGTAGTCAGAACAGTAGAAGTGAAAAGATCACCACCACATACCACCACTAACATTAGCCCCAGGGAGAAGCAAATACCACCTACCAACTTGGCAAAACCGAAAGGCACGCCAGCAGTACCGGTAGTCGCTGTAATATAAAAAACAAACGCAATTGAAATAAACACACCAGCAGTAATCGCTAAATAAAAAGTTTTTAGCGGATGCTTGGTGGCTTTATAGACACCGGCATCTTCGGCTACTTTAGCCATTGCCGCAGGTAATAATGCATCGAAGGGGTTGTCAGCTTTCACACTAACTCTCTCTTAAGGGTTAATAAAGCACAACGAGATACTAGCAAAGCAGTATAGCGTGAAAATTGATGTGGATCATATTGCGAGAGTTTAGTTCGCTTTAAAACACTACTAAATGTGTGCTTAATGAGGTTAACTTTTTGATTTTTAAAATAAAAAAATATTTTAAGATTTATAAAAATTTTTGATTACACTGTTTTAAAGCCGTTGAGAACGTTAACTAAAAGCAGCATTTGTAGCTATTTTAACTCACCGTCGTCATTAAAATTTTACTATTTATTTACCTATTTTTCTGCTTTCCATGATGGGTAAATAATGTTTGTTTAAAGGTGCTGTTTTTACCCAAAACGGCGTCAGAAAATAACGTTTTTTTATGACAAAAACAATTGTTGGCTGGTGTCATTGGTATTTATTTTGGTTAGGAATAATTGCAGAAATTAATAGCCGAAAAATTTGCGATAAAAAGCGGAGGTTATTGACAAAGTGCCCGTAACGGTGAAAACAGGCAGATCGTAAAGACGCCGTAAACCCTTCCCTGGGGGCTCGACCCGCGCCGTCCCTGGCGCGGACGCTTTACTCTTCTACCTGCCTTCACCTTGCAAGATCGAGTCGTTGGGTTTTGTCAGCAGTCTGAAGCGGCGCAATGCCGCTTGAGTTTAATGACAAAGTTGCTGATAGTTCAGTGAGTGAAGGGTTTACCGCACCTAGGGGCGCTGCGGTCGCTTACGCGACTACGATCCCAACGGCCCGATTCCCCTTCAATTGACTTTGTCAGCTCCGACAGATAATTAACTGAAATCTATAGGGCCGAAGAGTTACTCGCTTTTTGCCCAATAACGGCGTTTCGCCGCCTGCAATTTAGCGTAAGCACCCAACAGCGCCTGGTGTGCTGGCAGGGCTTTGAGATCTTCATCCACACTGAACAGGCCATTGAAGCGCTCTTCACCGGCGATGGCTGCGGATGCAGCCTCTACAGCTTCCTGACCATACATCTTCACGAATGCATTGTAATATTGCGCTGGGTCGCGGTCTGGCTCTTGAGTTAACAGCAACAGAGTTTGTAGGCAACGATAGTAGTTTGCCTGTTTTGCGGTAAAGACCGAAGAGTTGAAATCTTGCGTCCATTCCACCCAAATCAGCGCCTGCTCCAAATCACCGCCAGCCAGCGCCAGCATAGATTTCAACTCACCCACCCGCAGTGTGTACCAGCCGTTATCTTTACCGGAGGCAATACCCAGCAGCTCGCGGACGCGGGCGAAATCATCCAACCCTTCATCATCCAGAGTCTGAATGAGTTCCAGATACTGCTCTGGTTGCCAATCACTGTCTGGCAGCGCCAGCAAGGTATCACGCAGGTGCACGCCCATGGTGTTGTTCGCCATCAGCAGATCTTCAGCTGGATAAATATCAGACATCCCCGGCACCAAAATTCGGCAAGCATACACTCCTAAGTGTTCATAATCAGCGATGTACACTTCTGCGTCTTCTTGCTTGAAGATAGCCATTAAGGTGGCAAACTCTTCTTCTGTCGTACCTTTAAAGCTCCAATCCACGAAGGGATAATCAGCCTGTTGTTTAAACATATCCCAGCTGATTAAACCGCTTGAATCGATAAAGTGTGTTTCCAGATTGGTATGTTCGGCTACTTCTTCATCATCAAAGGTTGGCGCGGTGAATACATCTAAGTCTTTGAGGCTACGGCCTTGCAATAGCTCAGTGACGGTACGCTCAAGGGCCACACCGAAGTCTGGATGTGCGCCGAATGAAGCAAAACATGTTCCGTTTGACGGGTTAAACAACACCACACAAATTACCGGGTATTTGCCACCTAAAGAGGCATCGTATGACAGGATCGGGAAACCTTCCTCTTCCAGTTTTGCGATAGCTTCTACCACGCCCGGATAGCGGTTTAACACCTCGGTCGGGATTTCCGGCAAGCTGATAGATTCCGCGATAATGCGATTCTTCACTGAACGTTCAAACACTTCGGATAATGCCTGTACGCGAGCTTCATTGGCGGTATTGCCCGCAGACATGCCGTTTGAAACATACAGATTGCCGATAATATTCATTGGAATATAGACGGTTTCTAAATCTGATTGGCGGGTGAATGGCAGAGAGCAAATACCGCGCGCCGCATTCCCTGACTGCAAATCCACCAGGTCACTGGCGACCAGTTCGTTTTCTGGATCGTAAAACGCCAGCAAGCGCTCATCCAGAATACCTTCCGGTAATAAATCATCTTCAGGAATTGGGAACCATTTCTCATTTGGGTAGTGAACGAAATCACCCTCAGCAATAGCTTTACCCAGATAGAAGTCGGCAAAGAAATAGTTAGTGGATAAACGCTCGAAATATTCACCCAAGGCCGACGCCAGTGCGGCTTTCTTGCTGGCACCTTTACCGTTGGTAAAGCACAGCGGGCAGTCACGATCGCGGATATGTACCGACCAAACGTGAGGAACTGGGTTCAGCCAGGAGGCTTCTTCAATATTAAAACCGAGGTCGCTCAGTTTTTGCTGAAAGCGGGAGATAGAGTCTTCCAGCGCGGCGTCTTTGCCGGGAATAAAGGTTTGGGTCATGGTCTTCACTTTTTGGCGGTACTAAAAACGCGCAATCATACGGGTTTTTAGTTAATAGCTCCATGTATTCCTAAAGCACAGTAAATGTCACAGTTTTCGTGTGGATATTCCGGATAATTCACTAGCTTATAAATAATGGAGTCATAATATGAAATCTATAAAGCTAACTGTCTTAGCCGGAATCTTAGCAGGGATCAGCGGTTCGGCCTTTGCTCTGCCCAATATTACCTTATTGGCGACCGGGGGAACTATTGCCGGTGGCGGTGATTCAGCCACTAAATCTAACTATACTGCGGGCAAACTAGGGGTCGATGCTCTGGTTAACGCTGTGCCAGAAATGAAAAAACTCGCCAATATTCAGGGTGAGCAAGTGGTCAATATCGGTTCTCAGGATATGAATGATGAAGTTTGGCTGAAATTAGCGAAAAAAATTAATGCTGATTGTGCCAAAACCGACGGATTCGTCATCACTCATGGGACTGATACATTGGAGGAAACTGCCTATTTCCTCGATTTAACTGTCAATTGTGATAAGCCTGTGGTGATGGTTGGGGCAATGCGCCCGGCCACCGCTCTGGGGGCAGACGGTCCGCTTAATCTCTACAACGCCGTGGTGGTTGCCAGTGACCCTAACTCCGCTAAACGCGGCGTGCTGGTGGCGATGAATGATACGGTGTTAACCGGCCGTGATGTCATGAAAACCAACACCACTTCGGTGCAAACTTTCCAATCACCTAATACTGGCCCTCTGGGCTATATCTATGATGGTAAAGTGAACTATCTTCATCAGCCTGCACCACGCCAGCCAGCCTTTGATATCAGCAAGCTAAATGAGTTACCGAAAGTGGGTATTATTTATAACTATGCCAATGCCTCTGACTTACCCGCTAAGGCATTGATTGAAGATGGTTATAAAGGAATTGTCAGTGCCGGTGTGGGTAACGGTAACCTGTATAAAACAGTATTCGATACGTTGGCAACTGCGGCACACAATGGCGTCGCGGTAGTGCGTTCATCCCGTGTCCCCACTGGCTCTACCACCGAAGATGCTGAAGTGGATGATACCAAATATGGCTTTGTTGCTTCTGGCTCACTTAATCCACAAAAAGCACGGGTACTGCTGCAATTGGCATTAACCCAAACGCAAAAACCGCAAGAAATTCAAAAGTTGTTCCACGCGTATTGATAGATCCAATCTTTGACGGAGGCTTCGGCCTCCGTATCTATTTATTACCGGTAATCTGAAATAAAAATGCTAATCCCTTCAACCAGCTACCTTTAATGGGAGTGCGGCAATGCTTTGTCTCTTTTTGATGGCAGGATAACAATAAATGAAAACTTTCGATTTCAACCGGATGGCATTGGATAAATTCCCTATCGAATTTTTAGCCGAGGTGGGTATCCGGTGTTTATTCACCTTTGTATTGGTCTTTTTATTTCTCAAACTGAGTGGTCGCCGTGGTGTGCGGCAGATGTCGCTATTTGAAGTGGTTATCATTCTGACTCTTGGCTCAGCCGCTGGTGATGTCACTTTTTATGAAGACGTGCCGATGCTGCCGGTGGTCATGGTATTTGTCAGTATTATGTTTTTGTATCGCTTATCCACTTTTCTCATGTCGCGTAGTGAGAAAATCCAGCAGTGGATGGAAGGGAAGCCGCTCATCATTATTAGTGATGGGATATTTGTTTGGGAAACCATGCAGCAGGAAAATATTACGCACGATGAGTTTTTTATGGAGTTACGCCAACAAGGCGTCGAGCATCTTGGTCAAGTGCGGCTGGCTATTCTGGAGGTCAATGGCGCTATCAGTGTCTTTTTCTTTAGCAAAGATAAGGTTAAACCGGGCCTGCCTGTACTCCCTAAATGCTGTATTAAGCCCTTAGTTAATATAGAAAAACCGGGTGAATACGCCTGTAGCCAATGTAGCCTTATTATCACGTTATCCAATAATTCCAGTGCAACTTGTCAACGCTGTGGTCACCACCACTGGGTCGAGGCGTTGCGTCATCAACGGGAAAAATGAGTTATCTATCATGCAACAAGGTCATGACTGCGCTACTTTTGGTGAATAACTTCAAATTAATGGCAGCTTAGCGCACAGACTGCTGTTGTAGCGGCTAAGTGTTTCTCCCTTGCTGGCGAATAACCGTTGCAGCAGGCGGAGTCGAATGATAAAACCGAGTGAGGATTTATAACGATGGCAATCTCAGTTGAGTGCGGTGAGGGGAAATGACACAGGTTTATAATTTTAGCGCAGGGCCTGCAATGCTGCCGGTCGAAGTTTTACGTCGTGCGGAACAGGAATTACGTAACTGGCACGGTCTGGGTACGTCGGTCATGGAGATCAGCCATCGCAGTAAAGAATTTATGCAGGTAGCTGAAGAGGCAGAAAAAGATCTGCGCGATCTGATGCAGATCCCGGCCAATTATAAAGTGTTATTTTGTCATGGCGGAGCACGTGCGCAGTTTGCCGCAGTGCCACTGAATTTACTGGGTGACAGCCGCAGCGCTGATTACATTGACGGTGGCTATTGGGCGCACAGTGCGGTCAAAGAAGCTCAAAAATATTGCACGCCGAATGTGATTGATGTGACGACGCATGATAACGGCGTGACAGGCATTGCGCCGATGAAACAATGGAAATTGAGTGATAATGCCGCCTATGTACATTATTGCCCGAATGAAACCATTGACGGGCTGGCTATCAACGAAGAACCTGACTTTGGTAACAAAGTTGTGGTTGCCGATTACTCCTCATCCATTCTCTCTCGCCCGATTGATGTCAGCCGCTATGGTGTCATTTATGCCGGTGCCCAAAAGAATATCGGCCCAGCTGGTCTGACAGTGGTTATCGTGCGTGAAGATTTGCTTGGTAAAGCGCGCACTGAGCTGCCATCTATCCTTGATTATAAGGTTTTGGCAGAGAACGACTCGATGTTCAACACGCCGCCGACTTTCGCCTGGTATCTGTCCGGCCTGGTATTTAAGTGGCTGAAAGAACAGGGCGGTTTAGGCGAAATGGGGAAACGTAATCAGGCGAAAGCTGAATTACTGTATGGCGCTATCGACCGCACTGATTTCTATCGCAATCAGGTCGCGACCGCGAATCGTTCTTGGATGAATGTACCGTTCCAAATGATTGATCCTTCACTGGACAAATTGTTCTTAAGTGAAGCAGAGGCCCAAGGTCTGCAAGCCTTAAAAGGCCACCGTGTTGCTGGTGGGATGCGTGCCTCTATCTATAACGCGATGCCAATTGAAGGCGTAAAAGCATTAACCGATTTTATGGCTGAGTTTGAGCGTCGCCACGGTTGATTGCTCTGGGCGGATGTTGGTCTGCTCCGACTGAGTTATCACCCTTATTTAAAATGTATTTATTTGCACACAGAAGACTGGAGAGTGCTTTTCCCATGCTGGAATCCCTGACTTTACACCCCATTGCCCTGATTAATGGCACCGTTAATTTACCCGGTTCTAAAAGTGTTTCTAACCGTGCACTTCTTCTGGCAGCGCTGGCCGAGGGGACAACTCAGCTGAATAACTTGTTAGACAGTGATGACATTCGCCATATGCTTAATGCTCTACAGGCATTGGGGGTGAAATATCGCCTGTCTGCTGATCGTACCCGCTGTGAGGTTGATGGATTGGGCGGCAAATTGGTTGCTGAACAGCCATTAGAATTGTTTTTGGGTAATGCCGGCACGGCCATGCGCCCATTGGCTGCGGCACTGTGCCTGGGGAAAAATGACATTGTATTGACCGGCGAACCACGCATGAAAGAGCGGCCAATTGGTCATTTGGTTGATGCATTGCGTCAGGGCGGAGCACAGATTGATTATCTGGAGCAAGAAAACTACCCGCCGTTGCGCATACGCGGGGGCTTTCGTGGCGGTAAACTCACCGTAGACGGCAGTGTTTCCAGTCAATTCCTCACGGCACTTTTGATGACCGCTCCCTTAGCTGAACAAGATACTGAAATTCAGATCCAAGGGGAGTTGGTGTCTAAGCCTTATATCGACATTACGTTGCATCTGATGAAAGCCTTCGGTGTGGATGTCGTTCATGAAAATTATCAGATTTTTCATATTAAAGGCGGGCAGACTTACCGCTCACCAGGTATCTATCTGGTTGAAGGTGATGCGTCTTCTGCATCTTATTTCCTCGCCGCAGCTGCTATCAAAGGTGGAACAGTCCGCGTAACCGGCATTGGTAAACAAAGTGTACAAGGTGATACCAAGTTTGCTGATGTACTGGAGAAAATGGGCGCTAAAATCAGTTGGGGTGATGATTATATCGAGTGCAGCCGTGGTGAATTACAGGGTATCGATATGGATATGAACCATATTCCTGATGCTGCAATGACCATTGCTACCACCGCACTGTTTGCCGACGGCCCGACTGTTATTCGTAATATCTATAACTGGCGAGTGAAGGAAACCGACCGCTTATCCGCGATGGCGACTGAATTGAGAAAAGTGGGCGCGGAAGTGGAAGAGGGGCAAGACTACATTCGGGTGGTGCCCCCTGCGCAGCTAATCGCAGCCGAAATAGGGACTTATAATGACCACCGCATGGCGATGTGTTTCTCGCTGGTGGCTTTATCTGACACGCCGGTGACTATCCTTGATCCGAAATGTACCGCGAAAACATTCCCTGACTACTTTGAACAACTGGCCCGATTGAGCCAGATAGCCTAATCATCAGCTTCAGATGGGTGTCGTTCGACACCCATTTCTTATCGGTTATATCGGCTAGAAAATAAATATTTCCTGTCTATCTTTCTTATCTCTTCTACACTTCTGCTACCGCCGATGGTTTTATTTTCAGCAACTAAACACCGCAGGGTAACAGTTCACTCCGATGCAGCGTATAATATGGCTCCTGTGTTTGCCCTGCTGGGTGGACAAGAGGTTTTGCCTACCGAAAGGAGAGAGAAATGACGGCGTCAGCCCCGGTGATAACCGTTGATGGACCAAGTGGTGCAGGTAAAGGTACGCTTTGCAAAGCATTGGCTGAATCGTTGGACTGGCGTTTGCTGGATTCTGGTGTGATTTACCGTGTTTTAGCTTTAGCTGCGCTGCATCATCAAGTTGATATCAGCACCGAAGAGGCATTAGTTCCACTTGCCGCACATCTCGATGTTCGTTTTGTCTCACAGAATGGGCAGTTAAAAGTGATTTTAGAAGGTGAAGACGTCAGTAATGAGATCCGCACCGAAACTGTGGGGAATACGGCATCTCAGGCGGCAGCGTTTCCTCGAGTGCGTGAAGCACTATTGCGCCGCCAGCGGGCTTTCCGTGAACCGCCCGGCCTGATTGCCGATGGCCGTGACATGGGAACCGTGGTGTTTCCAGACGCGCCGGTGAAAATATTTCTTGATGCAAGTTCGCAAGAACGAGCACACAGACGTATGCTACAGTTGCAGGAAAAGGGGTTTAATGTTAACTTTGAACGTCTTTTGTCCGAGATACAGGAGCGAGACTCTCGCGATCGTAATCGGGCTATTGCACCTTTAGTCCCTGCTACAGATGCGTTGGTACTGGATTCAACCAGTATGTCCATCGAGCAGGTGATCGAACAGGCGCTGGCGTATGCCCAACGAATTCTGGCGTTGCCGTTAAAAAAATAACGACAATGCGGTCAGTTCTGAGCTCTCAACGATTTATTTTTTAAATAAAATTATTTTT
Organism: Yersinia enterocolitica subsp. enterocolitica; assembly: GCF_901472495.1. NCBI lineage: Bacteria > Pseudomonadati > Pseudomonadota > Gammaproteobacteria > Enterobacterales > Yersiniaceae > Yersinia > Yersinia enterocolitica. The sequence goes on along the minus strand of NZ_LR590469.1, from coordinate 1,559,078 downwards.
GATGAGCACTTTAACCTTGCTGCAAGGATGTGTGGCGAGGCATGTGAAACAACCCCATCCGGCGGGATGCTAGATGGACGTTAAACTTAAGAATCCTGAAGATTATAAACATGACAGAATCTTTTGCTCAACTCTTTGAAGAATCCCTGAAAACAATTGAAACACGTCCGGGCTCTATCGTCCGTGGTGTTGTTGTTTCTATCGATAAAGATATCGTACTGGTTGACGCCGGTCTGAAATCTGAGTCAGCAATTCCAGCAGAACAGTTCAAGAACGCGCAAGGCGAACTGGAAATTCAAGTCGGTGACGAAGTTGACGTTGCTCTGGACGCTGTTGAAGACGGCTTCGGTGAAACTCTGCTGTCCCGTGAAAAAGCTAAGCGTCACGAAGCATGGCTGATGCTGGAAAAGGCTTACGAAGAAGCTGCAACCGTTACTGGTGTGATCAACGGCAAAGTGAAGGGCGGCTTTACAGTCGAACTGAACGGCATCCGTGCGTTCCTGCCTGGTTCACTGGTTGATGTGCGTCCAGTTCGCGATACTCTGCATCTGGAAGGCAAAGAGCTTGAGTTCAAAGTCATCAAGCTGGATCAGAAACGCAACAACGTGGTTGTTTCTCGTCGTGCAGTTATCGAATCTGAGAACAGCGCTGAGCGTGATCAATTGCTGGAAAACCTGCAAGAAGGCATGGAAGTTAAGGGTATCGTTAAGAACCTGACTGACTACGGTGCATTCGTTGATCTGGGTGGCGTTGATGGCTTGCTGCACATTACTGACATGGCTTGGAAACGTGTTAAACACCCAAGCGAAATCGTCAATGTGGGCGACGAAATCACTGTTAAAGTTCTGAAATTCGACCGCGAACGTACTCGTGTATCCCTTGGCTTGAAACAGCTGGGCGAAGATCCATGGGTTGCTATCGCTAAACGTTACCCAGAAAGCACCAAGCTGACTGGCCGTGTAACTAACCTGACTGATTACGGCTGCTTCGTAGAAATCGAAGAAGGCGTTGAAGGTCTGGTACACGTTTCAGAAATGGATTGGACCAACAAAAACATTCACCCGTCTAAAGTTGTTAACGTTGGCGACGTAGTGGAAGTTATGGTTCTGGACATCGATGAAGAACGTCGTCGTATTTCTCTGGGCCTGAAACAGTGCAAATCTAACCCATGGCAGCTGTTTGCAGAAACCCACAACAAAAATGACCGCGTTGAAGGTAAAATCAAGTCTATCACTGACTTCGGTATCTTCATCGGCCTGGACGGCGGCATCGACGGCCTGGTTCACCTGTCTGACATCTCCTGGAACGTTGCAGGCGAAGAAGCAGTTCGTGAATACAAGAAAGGCGACGAAATCGCAGCTGTGGTTCTGCAAGTTGACGCAGAACGTGAGCGTATCTCCTTGGGCGTGAAACAACTGGCAGAAGATCCGTTCAATAACTACCTGTCTGTTAACAAGAAAGGTGCTATTGTTACTGGTAAAGTCACTGCAGTTGACGCTAAAGGTGCTACAGTTGAATTAGCAGGCGGCGTAGAAGGTTATCTGCGTGCTTCTGAAGCAACTCGCGACCGCGTTGAAGATGCAACGCTGGTTCTGAACGTCGGTGATGAAGTTGAAGCCAAATATACTGGTGTTGACCGCAAAAACCGCGTAATCAGCCTGTCTGTTCGTGCTAAAGACGAAGCTGATGAGAAAGATGCTATTGCTACAGTGAACAACAAGCCAGAAGAAGGCAACTTCTCTAGCGCAATGGCAGAAGCGTTCAAAGCTGCAAAAGGCGAGTAATAATAACGGGGGCGGTTTTCCCCGCCCCTATACGGTAGTTTAGCTGCAAAGCTTGGAGGTAATATGACCAAGTCTGAACTTATTGAAAGACTTGCTGGCCAGCAATCTCACGTACCAACTAAAGTCGTTGAGGATGCAGTGAAAGAAATGCTTGAACATATGGCTGGAACACTAGCTGAAGGTGAGCGCATTGAGATCCGCGGATTTGGCAGTTTTTCTCTTCACTACCGTGCTCCGCGTGTTGGTCGTAATCCAAAGACCGGCGCTAAAGTTGAGTTGGAAGGTAAGTACGTTCCACACTTTAAGCCAGGTAAAGAGTTACGCGATCGCGCGAATATCTACGGTTAAGTTGTATACAACTAATCGCGTTATTATGTAAAGCTGATACGAAACGGTGCCTCTAAGGGCACCGTTTTTATTTTGGCATTTCATTCTTTATTCCTCCTAATTTGTTCGTCATAAAACAAGTCTCTCCTCAATAACACTCCGGCATGTTCTCGCTTATTTTAGATACATCCCGCATTTCTAGTGCTGATGCTGTAACAAGCTAAAACTGTTAGCGAGCCTGCTCGAAACTCCTGTCATTGACACTGGCTCTATAGCCCTTACATTGCGAAAATCAACTTGTTACCCATAGGGTGAACGGATGGCAATGAGGCTATTCGAGAGTCATAAAACGGACGGTTGTTTATCACTTTATCAATTGATCATGCAGCACTCGCTGTTATTGCCGGACTTTTGCCCCTTATTGTGCTACCTCAGCTGCCAGGTGTTAGGATTATCAGCATATTGCTGATATTGGGGGCACTGCTATGGGTTAGCGGCAATGTCTATTGTCAGTGGCTGACATTGGCTCTGGTGAGCTTTGTATGGGGATGCTGGCAGGGTGACAACCTGTTGATGCAGATTGATCGGCTCACTCACAGAGAGCAACAAGTCGTCGCCACAATAAATACCTCACACTTGGCATGGGTGGAAGGTAATAGGGTTCTATTAGATATCCAACAGGTCAATGGGAAGAGGGTATTCCCGGCGATAAAGGTCACTGTAACATGGCAAAAGGGCCTAAATTACTGCGCCGGGCAGCAATGGAAACTTTGGTTACGCATGCGAGGGGTGCATAGTTTACTCAATGAAGGTGGCTTTGATAGCCAGCGCTGGGCGATAGCAAACCGCCGCCCATTGCAGGGGCGAATCATTCGGGCTGAATTACTGGATGCGTCCTGTAATGCTCGCCAGCAAACTATCCGTATTGTTGAACAACAACTTGAACCCTATAGACAGCGGCAGATCTTGCTGGCATTGGCTTTTGGTGAAAGAAGCCAACTGGATCCCCAGTATTGGACGTTGTTGCGTGATACCGGTACGGCCCATTTGATGGCAATTTCAGGTTTACACATTGCTATGGCGGCGTTATTGGGTGGCATGTTGGCCCGAGGAGTTCAGTGTTTACTTCCTGTCAGCTTTATTGGGCCTCTGTTTCCGCTCATCACCAGTTGGTTTGTTGCTGTCATTTACACTTGGTTAGCGGGGGCGAATCCGCCGGCTGTGAGAGCGGCGATGGCATTAACACTATGGCTACTGCTTAGGCTGTTTAGTGTCTCCTGTAGTGCATGGCAAATATGGTTATGGGCATTAGCGCTAATTTTGCTTAGTGATCCTCTCGCGATACTTTCGGATAGTTTCTGGCTTTCCTGTCTGGCGGTATTTAGTTTGATATGTTGGTTTTACTGGGTCCCGCTTGCCCCGCGTTTTACAACGGGTTGGCAGGGGCTGGTTATTCGCGGGCTTCACTTACAATTAGGCATGATGTTGCTGTTAATGCCACTACAAATAGTTTTGTTTCATGGCATTAGTTTATTTTCGATACCTGCAAACCTGTGGGCAGTACCTCTTGTCTCCCTAATCACTGTTCCTTGTGTCTTGCTGGCACTGGTTTTTACTCTACTTCCCTCGGTCGCAGGGATGTTCTGGTCGTTGGCTGATCTATCGTTAACTGCGGTGCTCTTGCCGTTGAGTCCGATGAGAATAGGTTGGTTTTATACTGGCTCGGCATCAGTTGCTATCGGATTCGGTGGGTGGCTGGCCATGCTTATCTGGCGTTTTGCATGGTGGCGTAACTATTCCATCGGGGTCATGGTGCTTTGTGTGAATTTAGTATTGTTTACCCAGCGTCGTGATGAATATCAATGGCGTGTTGATATGCTGGATATCGGACATGGTCTGGCGGTGGTAATTGAACGAGAGGGGAAGGCAATTATCTTTGATACGGGTAATCGCTGGGGAACCGGCAGCATGGCGTCCAAGGTGATTTTGCCCTATTTGCGCTGGCGGGGTATTACTATTGAGCAAATTATTCTCAGCCATAATCATCAGGATCATACCGGAGGGTTAGCTGAAATTCAGGCCGCTTTTCCCATGGCTACGGTTCGTGCTCCTTTTCCCTTAAAATACGCGCCAAATGTTTTGCCTTGTAAGCAAGGCTTGGTATGGCAATGGCAAGGTTTGAATTTCGAAATTTTATGGCCTCGTGAGCAGATTATTAATGCTCAGAATGATGATTCGTGTGTTATCCGTGTTGGTGATGGAAAATACAGTTTATTATTGACTGGTGACCTTGAGATGCGAGGTGAAAAAGCGTTGATTAAAAGTTCGCGAGCTAAATTAGCCTCAACATTGCTACAAGTTCCTCATCATGGGAGCAATACATCCTCAACACCACCTTTTCTGCGGGCTGTAAAGCCGGAATTGGCTTTTGCTTCTGTTGCACGCTATAACCAATGGCATCTCCCGGCGAGAAAAGTGACACAACGCTATCAAAAAAATAACATTATCTGGCGTGATACTTCGGTGTCCGGGCAGCTAAGTGTTTATTTTTACAGCGATGGTTGGCAAATTAATGGTTATAGGGAACAATTAATGCCTCGCTGGTATCACCAGCAATTTGGCGTTGGAGGCCATAATGAGTAGAATGGGCCGCTATTTCTTCTGGTGCTGGTATTTGCATGATGAATGATAAAGATCTATCCACTTGGCAGACGTTTCGTCGCCTCTGGCCTTTGATCTCTCCTTATAAGACCGGTCTTGTTGTTGCGGCGATAGCATTAATCCTTAATGCTGCCAGTGACACCTTTATGCTGTCATTACTGAAACCCTTGCTCGACGATGGTTTTGGTAAGGCTAACAGCTCAATATTAAAATGGATGCCTCTGGCTGTTATTGGCTTGATGGTGGTTCGTGGCGTAACCGGTTTTGTTTCCAGCTATTGCATCTCATGGGTATCTGGCAAAGTGGTGATGCATATCCGTCGCCGCTTATTCAGCCATATGATGGGTATGCCGGTTTCCTTTTTTGACCAGCAATCAACTGGTACGTTGTTATCGCGTATTACTTATGATTCCGAGCAGGTAGCTGCATCTTCTTCTGGCGCACTGGTTACAGTGGTGCGGGAAGGGGCCTCTATTATCGGCTTGTTTATTATGATGTTTTATTACAGCTGGCAGTTGTCGCTGATTTTAATCGTCATTGCACCAATCGTGTCGGTTTCTATTCGCCTGGTTTCTAAGCGTTTTCGTAATATCAGCAAAAATATGCAAAGCACTATGGGGGAAGTCACCACCAGTGCAGAGCAAATGCTGAAAGGGCATAAAGAAGTCTTGATCTTCGGCGGCCAAAAAGTTGAAACCGAGCGCTTTGAAGCGGTGAGTAACCGTATGCGCCAGCAAGGGATGAAACTGGTTTCGGCATCTTCCATTTCAGACCCTATCATTCAGTTGATTGCCTCTTTTGCTCTGGCATTTGTATTGTATGCCGCAAGCTTCCCAAGTGTGATGGAAACCCTGACCGCCGGTACTATTACCGTGGTGTTCTCCGCCATGATTGCACTGATGCGCCCGCTGAAGTCACTGACCAATGTGAATGCTCAGTTCCAACGTGGGATGGCCGCTTGTCAGACATTGTTCACGATTTTGGATATGGAGCAGGAAAAAGATGAGGGTAAACTGGAAGTTGATCGTGCTAAAGGTGAAATAGAATTCCGCCATGTGACGTTCTACTATCCGGGTAAAGATACTCCAGCACTGAATGACATCAATATGCATATTGATGCCGGTAAAACGGTTGCATTGGTGGGGCGATCCGGCTCGGGTAAGTCAACCATCGCCAATTTAATGACCCGTTTCTATGATGTCAGCGAGGGCAGTATATTGTTGGATGGTCATGATTTACGTGATTACCGATTAGGGGCATTACGCAACCAGGTAGCATTGGTGTCGCAAAATGTTCATCTGTTCAATGATACGGTTGCTAATAACATTGCTTATGCCCGTGATGAGCAGTACAGCCGTGCTGAAATTGAAGAAGCTGCCCGCATGGCCTATGCCATGGACTTTATCAATAAAATGGAAAATGGCCTGGACACTGTTATTGGTGAAAATGGTGTCATGCTCTCTGGTGGTCAACGCCAGCGCATTGCAATTGCACGAGCGCTGTTACGTGATTGCCCAATATTGATTTTGGATGAAGCTACCTCGGCGCTGGATACTGAATCTGAGCGAGCAATTCAAGCCGCATTGGATGAGTTGCAGAAAACCCGGACTTCGCTGGTCATCGCCCACCGCTTATCGACTATTGAAAAAGCCGATGAGATCCTGGTGATTGAGGACGGGCGCATTGTGGAACGTGGCATGCATGCTGAATTGCTAGCGAAAAAGGGCGTTTATGCTCAGCTTAACCGTATGCAGTTTGGCCAATGATTGAGCGTATCTGGTCGGGAAAGTCTTGGCTGTATTTGCTCCTGCTGCCGCTGTCCTGGCTATACGGTGCTATCACCTGGCTTATCCGCATCAGTTATACTCTGGGGCTGCGCTCAGCATGGCGCGCCCCCGTGCCGGTTATCATTGTGGGTAACTTAACTGCGGGCGGCAATGGCAAAACGCCGGTAGTTATTTGGTTGGTAGAACAGCTTAAACAGCGGGGTTATCGCGTTGGGGTTGTGTCTCGTGGTTACGGTGGCAAATCAGATGTGTATCCATTACTGCTCTCCAACAGCACCACAACGTCTCAAGCTGGCGATGAGCCAGTTCTGATTTATCAGCGCACCGCTGCCCCAGTTGCTGTCTCGCCAAAGCGTTCTGATGCAGTCAAAGCATTACTGAAATCTCATGATCTGGATTTCATTATCACTGATGATGGTTTACAGCATTATGCGTTACAGCGAGACTTTGAGCTGGTGGTGATTGACGGTGTGCGCCGCTTTGGCAATGGCTGGTGGCTACCGGCTGGCCCGATGCGCGAACGAGCTGGACGATTGCGCTCAGTCGATGCAGTGATAACCAATGGTGGTATCGCTGCAACTGGCGAGATACCGATGCAACTGGCTGCACGGGAAGCTGTCAATTTGGTGACGGGGGAACGTTGTCCGGCACAGCAACTACAGCATGTTGTTGCCATGGCCGGTATCGGTCATCCCCCACGTTTTTTCGCCACATTGAATCTGCTTGGCATTGCTCCCAAAAAGGAATATGCCTTCGCCGACCATCAGGATTATTCATTAGCCCAACTGAGTTCGCTGACTTCCGGGCCACAAAATTTGCTGATGACTGAAAAAGATGCCGTGAAGTGCCGGGTTTTTGCTCAGCCCAACTGGTGGTATTTGCCGGTAGATGCGCAGTTACCTCCTGATCAAGCTGAACAATTACTGCTGAAGATCCAGGCACTATCCCGCTGTTCTACGTAATCTCAGTTAGAGACTCAGGGATGCGAGCTTCAGGGCCGCTGCGCATGCAGTGAGCGAACGTTGCTGAGTTTCTTCATATAATTGCAGTTCATCGATAACTTCAGCCCCCAAGTGGTGTTGGAAACTCTGCTTACTAGAGTGCCCCGTAAAATGACTTTGCCCTTTATCGCCTAAATTTGACTGGAAAATACCGGCGGCACTGACTGGCAGAAAATCTTCATAAACCAAAGGCTCGAATTGGATGAATTCAGCATCAATTAACTCATCTAAGGTTAAACCTTGCATTAGGTCTACTGGGGCTTTAAGGCTTTTCTCGGTCGGGAAATAGCGGAAAAAAGCAAGTTTCTCAGCGCGTATTGTCGGGTAATCATCCGGAAATTGGCTAAACTGCTCGCTAAGAATAGCCATATATTGCGCCGCATTTTTCTCATTCGCCGGAACTTGCAGTTTATCTTGTGCTGCTTGTAGCAAACGGTCATAGAGATGGCGGCCTTTCGCCGTCAGTGCCGCACCGCGCTGCTCTATTTCACCAAAACGGGCAGTATGATGCCCCTGAATAATTTTGCCATCGGGCGAGATAAAAGCGACTTTTTCCTCCATGGCTTTGAAACTGGTTTGTCGCAGCAGTATTGGGCAATGGCGTGGAGGTGGCCCTTCGATTACTGCTTTAGGGGTAATGTTGTGCTGTGGCATGGCAACTTGTACTGCGTCTATATTCAGTGTCCTTGGGGTTAAGTGGTTAATATGCGGCCCCTTAAAAGCCACGACATCTGCAATTAATCGATGCTGATCATGTAGTTGCTGATAAACCTCCGCACTGACAGTTGCCTGATTATGCCAGCGGAATGTGTCCAGTGACTGAATAATAAAATCATCTGCCTCCTGACTGGTCAGCCCCCCGGCGGTTTCATGCTTAACAATCAATTCAATAGCACGTGGCGTGAAAATATTTCTTTTAGCAAGAATATCCGCAGCCCGTTGCCGTAATTGCGGTTGTTCAATCAACTCCAAACGCAGTAAAGAAGTAAAAATTCTGAATGGGATGGCTTGTAGTGAAGCCTCATGCACAGCACGAAATGCCGTAGAGTGAACGGGGACCCCAGCAGGGGCCAGGTCATAATAGCCAACTGGAAACATACCCATAACGGCAAACAAACGGCGCAAGGTAGCCAGTTCGGCGGCGGTTCCCACCCGGATTGCGCCATGGCGTTCCAGATTTAATCGTTCAATTTCACCGGTTTGACGTAAATGGCGACTCAGCTCTGGCTGTTGCTCCATAGTTTGGTGATTCGTTTCGGCGACTAATTGTAATAAAGCCCCGTATAACGGAACTTCAACCTGATACATATCCGACATTGCACTGGAGAATTTGGCGCGAATCTCGTCGGGTGGGACAAATGGCTGATGGATCATAATCAGGTTGCTCCTTGGGGCCAGCTACGGCACAAAATTGCCAAATAATGGCGTAGATGTTCAGTTTTTATTTTAGGTTGATATCGGTAAATTGCGGGGATCTTGCGGATAATATTGGTTTTTTATGCGTGGCATCTCATTGATGCTACTGTTTGCTACATATTCCCAGATAAAAACATGTTCTCAGATAAAATAAGTTGCATGGTGATTTGTTTTGTGAGTAAATAGCCGCCGGCCTGTGTTACAGACCTATTTATGTGTAAGAGTGTGCGAGAGTAAAGCAAAGCAGTTCCTCCCAAGACGTTATCTTTTGATGCCGCTTCAAAGACGAACCTCCTAGTATCTCCGATAAGTAACTCCCATAAGTAATGTTCCTGTTGCAGACCCGCTATTCCAATGGCGTAGAGTGCCTTATGGCAGATTTATTAGTATTTGTATTTGATAGTAAAGGTAAGAATTATGTCTAAGAAGACTGGTCAGGTTAAGTGGTTCAACGAAGCTAAAGGTTTTGGTTTTATTGAACAGCATGATGGCGGTAAAGATGTGTTTGTTCACTTCTCCGCAATCGCAACTGATGGTTTCAAGACTTTGGCTGAAGGCCAGCGTGTTGAATATACCATCCAAGACAGCCCGCGCGGGCCGGCTGCTGCGAACGTTGTTGCTCTGTAATACAGAAATATAATGTTTGAATGATCCAGGAAATTGATGATGCTGATGTGTTAATCATCTCTCCGGATAGCAAAATTCTAAAGCCCGCGTTTATGCGGGTTTTTTTCATATAATCAAGCTCATAGAGGTTTAATCAGAAAACTTTAGGATGGGCAACTGCATCTAAACAATAAATAAAAATGAGTTGTTAGGATGCCCAGTAAAAGGAAATTTATTATGACGTTAAAAATGGGTCGCGTGAAATGGTTCAATCAGTCCGAAGGCTACGGTTTCATTTCACCACACGACGGTAGTTTGGATGTGTATGTCAGCAAGACAGCCATTGCCAACACCAAAAACAAATCACTGAGTGAAGGGCAGGACGTTGAATTCTCTACTTATCGTAGTATTCACGGGCCGTCAGCCGCAGATGTGATCGCTTTCTAAGTAAGCGGTGAGATAATCGCTTCTAAAGAAACGGTTACCCAAGGGTAGCCGTGAGGTTATTGACAAAGTGCCCGCAGCGGTGAAAACAGGTAGATCATAAAGACGCCGTAAAATCATCCCTGATGGCTCGACCCGCGCCATCCTTGGCGCGGACGCTTTACTCTTCTACCTGCCTTCACCTTGCAAGATCGAGTTACCGAGGTTTGCCAGCAGTCTGAAACGGCTACCCAAGGGTAGCCGTTAGTTTTTTGGCCTCTGTTCGACAGTTTTTTCTGTCGCCGGGCCTTTTTGCAGGTGCTTCTATTTGTTTTTGCGGTTTAGTTGCTGAAGTTAGCAAACAGCGCAATGATTTTATGGAATACTTTCATTTCTTACTCGATGTACATAATTGTGTGATGTCAGTCACAAAATATTACTCCTCGCAATTCAACATATCAATAACAAAACCAACATTTATTATCCCGGCCGTGGGTTGTATTTACTTATCTTGAGATTGATTAACATAACTCTTTGTTATCAATACCTGATGTGCGTGATGGTATCGACACAGTTAACCTGCATCGGCGGATATGGTATCCTCGACCACTTTCCTGCTGGCTAAACTCCATTTTGGAGGTTGTATGGACCACCGTTTACTCGAAATCGTTGCCTGTCCTGTCTGCAACGGTAAGTTGTACTTCAATAAAGAAAACCTTGAATTGGTATGCAAAGCTGACAATCTGGCTTACCCGGTGCGTGATGGCATTCCGGTATTGTTAGAAAACGAAGCCCGCCCACTGCCAATTGATGAGAAACACGCATGAGTTTCATTGCTATAATTCCCGCCCGTTATGCTTCAACCCGTCTACCAGGCAAGCCACTGGCGGATATCGCTGGCAAACCGATGGTAGTACATGTGATGGAGCGAGCGTTGGAGTCAGGTGCTTCCCGGGTGATTGTGGCAACAGACCATCCGGAAGTGGTGACTGCGGTTGAAGCGGCGGGTGGCGAAGTGTGTCTAACCCGGGCTGATCATCAATCCGGTACCGAGCGCTTAGCGGAAGTTATTGAGCGTTATGGCTTTGCCGATGATCAAATTATCGTCAATGTGCAAGGGGATGAGCCACTGGTGCCACCAGAGATTATTCGCCAGGTTGCTGAGAATTTGGCAGCCTCCAGTGCGGGTATGGCAACATTGGCTGTGCCGATTGAAAGCAGTGAAGAGGCCTTTAACCCTAATGCCGTGAAAGTGGTAATGGATGCACAAGGCTATGCGCTGTATTTCTCGCGCGCCGCTATTCCGTGGGAAAGAGAGCGCTTTGCGCAGTCTAAAGAAACCATCGGCGATTGTTTCTTACGCCATATTGGCATTTATGCTTATCGCGCTGGTTTTGTGCGCCGTTATGTTAATTGGGCACCGAGTCAACTTGAGCAAATCGAGCTGTTAGAGCAATTGCGAGTGTTGTGGTACGGTGAAAAAATTCACGTTGCTGTGGCAAAAGCAGTACCCGCAGTTGGCGTTGATACCCAAGAAGATTTGGACAGAGTTAGAGCCATTATGCTCAATAAATAATTATTGTTCAGATTTCTACGCCAGGCTTATAGGGTCTGGCGTTATTATTCCTACCTTTTTATCCCATTCTATGCCGATCCTGCTGGTTTGATTTTTATTGTGGATGTTATTTGATCTGCGTTCTGGAAATATTCAGCCCATCATCTCATTATGAATTATCTATTTCGTCAGATAATCGGACAAAGCCTTATGGAACAACTGAAAGCTGAGTTAAGTGTCGTGCTCGGGGAGTCTATTACCCGCCTTGAACGCATCAGCGAGCAGCCATATGCCCACTTGTATGCGATGTATAATCAGCAGGGGCAGGCTATCCCATTGTTGGCAAAGAGTTATGTCTGTCAGGGAATTGCGCAGCAAGAGGCCTATAAACTTTCAATGCTCTCACGTGAAGGTGATATCCGCTTGCCGACGGTGTATGGTTTAGTCATGACCCATCAATCCCCTTATAAAGAAATTCTGCTGATGGAACGCTTACGTGGCGTTTCGGTAGAGGCACCCACTCGGACAGGGGAGCGTTGGAATGCGCTGATGGATCAGATAGTTGAAGGAGTATTAGCTTGGCACCGGATTGATAGCCATGGGTGTGTCGGCAATGTTGACAGCACACAAGAGAATGATTGGTTTAGTTGGTATCAGCAACGAGTTGAAGTGCTGTGGGCCACGCTGTCTAATATGAATTCACCCCTAATGACTTTGGAAGATCGGGCGGTGCTTTATCGTGCTCGGGCAGCACTAAATAGTCTTTTCGCCGGTTTTGACGACAGTTCCGTACTGGTTCACGGCAATTTGACTTTGCGCAGTATGCTCAAAGATCCCCGCAGTGACCAACTGTTGGCGATGCTTAATCCCGGCCCAATGCTATGGGCACCGCGTGAGTATGATTTATTCCGCCTCAGTGAAGAGGGGATGCCAAGCCAGCTATTTTATCGCTACCTTAGCAAAGCGCCGGTTTCTGAATCTTTTGTGGCGCGCCGCTGGCTCTATACTCTTTGGGAACTGGTTTCCCGTTTTATTCATACCGGTAATCTGGATCGCACTTTATTTGATAATGCCGCCCAGCAACTTTTACCCTGGTTAGAATAGCTTTATTCATCATTTTTATTGCCCGTTAACTTTTGCCACAGTAGCCCCAATGTTTCATACCAGGCACGCTCGGAATGGCCTAAATAGGCGGCTGCCGGAATAGTGCGCTCCCAGCTATGTAATGGGGTAGTAATGGCTAACTGATTGGCTGGGGCAGGAATAGGATGCAGCCCCTTGGCAGTGAAAAATTTAATCGCACGAGGTAAATGGCTGGCTGACGTCACCAACAAAAAAGGTTTATCACCCACCAATGCTGCCACTGCTGCCGCTTCTTCAACAGTATCTTTGGGCTGCTCCAAGGCAATAATATCTGCCGCTGGAACCCCTAAACTTTCCGCTACCTGTGCCGCCGTTTTTGCACTGCTTTGGCTGTTCGGGCCGGCGCTGCCAGTAAATACCATTTTGGCGTTGGGATGGGCGCGAGATAGCCGGATCCCCTCCGTTACCCTCGGCAAACTATTTGCGAATAAATTAGCGCTTGGCGCCCAATTCGGATTAAACGTGTAGCCGCCACCAAGGACAACAATGTAATCTACCGGGTCATTTCCCTGATATGTGGCGTATTGTTTTTCCAGCGGCAATAATAGGCGATCGGCGACCGGTTGCAGGCTAATAAGCAATAATGCCAGCCAACTTAGTGTAAAAAGCGTTTTGCCGCTTTTTTGCCAGCGGGTAAACCACAATAGGATTAACGCCAGCCCCATAACGATAAGCAGAAAGGGCAATGGCATTAATAAGCCGCCAACAAACTTTTTTAGGGTAAAAAGCATAAAAACTGGAACCTTTTGGCTGAAAAAACGGCATTTGGTGATGATTAGGGGTCAAGAAGATTTATTCTAAGTCAGGCTGTGCCAAAATAGCAGGTTGGTAGTCATTCTTTTTGCTGTAGCCATTGATTTGCGAGTCTCTATCAAGGCCGGTAAATCAATAGTTATAGATACAATCGCGGAGCAAGTGTCCATGCAGGATCGCAATTTCGATGATATTGCCGAGAAATTCTCGCGCAATATCTACGGCACGACGAAGGGAATGATCCGTCAGGCGGTGGTGTGGCAAGATATCACCGGGCTGTTAGCGCAGTTACCGCAACGCCCGTTACGGATTTTAGATGCAGGTGGTGGTGAAGGGCATATGGCTTGCCAATTGGCGGCATTGGGCCATCAGGTTCTATTATGTGACCTGTCTGCCGAGATGATCCAGCGTGCAAAAATTGCGGCTGAAGAAAAAGGTGTGAGCCACAACATGCAATTTGTACAAAGTGCGGCTCAGGACATCACCCAACATTTAGCACAGCCCGTTGATCTGATATTGTTCCATGCGGTTTTAGAATGGATTGCAGAGCCACAACAAGTTCTGCAAATACTTTTTAATGCGCTAAACCCAGGTGGCGCGCTATCGTTGATGTTTTTCAATGCCAATGGGCTGGTGATGCGTAATGCGGTATTAGGTAACTTTCAATTGGCGATACCGGGCGTTAAAAGACGTCGGCAGCGCTCGTTGTCGCCGCAATACCCTTTAGATCCCCCGACGGTATATGGTTGGCTTGAGCAAATGGGTTTATCCATTAGCGGTAAGACGGGAGTGCGGGTGTTTCACGATTACATGAAAAATAAACAGCAACAAGTTGATGAGTTTGCTGAATTATTGGCGTTGGAACAGCGCTATTGCCGGCAGGAGCCCTTTATCAGTTTGGGGCGCTACGTGCATGTCATGGCGTTTAAGCCGAATCTGAAGGACCCATTATGAGTGAATTTTCCCAGACAGTACCCGAACTGGTCGCCTGGGCGCGGAAAAATGATTTTTCGATTACTCTGCCAACAGAGCGTCTGGCCTTTCTTATGGCTATTGCTACCTTAAACGGTGAGCGGCTGGACGGTGAAATGAGCGAAGGCGAGTTGGTTGATGCATTTCGTCACGTCAGCAAAGGTTTTGAACAGACCACAGAAACCGTGGCAGTGCGCGCTAATAACGCCATCAATGATATGGTGCGCCAGCGTTTGCTTAACCGCTTTACCAGCGAAATGGCTGATGGCAATGCTATTTATCGCCTGACGCCATTGGGCATTGGTATTACCGATTACTATATCCGCCAACGTGAATTTTCCACTCTGCGCTTGTCGATGCAGTTATCGATTGTGGCACAAGAGCTGCAACGGGCGGCAGAAGCGGCAGAAGAGGGCGGTGACGAATTCCACTGGCACCGTAACGTCTTTGCCCCACTTAAATATTCAGTTGCTGAAATCTTTGACAGCATCGATATGACACAGCGCTTGATGGACGAGCAGCAGCATAGCGTCAAAGAAGATATCGCGGCGCTGCTGAATCAAGATTGGCGTGCCGCCATTGCCAGCTGTGAAATGCTGCTGTCAGAAACCTCCGGTACACTGCGTGAGTTGCAAGATACGCTGGAAGCGGCAGGTGATAAGCTTCAAGCAAATTTATTGCGGATTCAAGAAGCCACTATCGGCAATGCAGGCTTGGATCTGGTTGATAAGTTAGTCTTTGATTTACAAAGTAAACTTGACCGTATTATCAGTTGGGGCCAGCAGGCGATCGATCTGTGGATTGGCTATGACCGTCATGTGCATAAGTTTATCCGTACTGCGATTGATATGGATAAAAACCGGGTATTCGCCCAGCGCCTGCGCCAATCGGTGCAAAATTATTTTGATAACCCTTGGGCCTTAACCTACGCCAATGCAGATCGCTTGCTGGATATGCGCGATGAAGAGTTGTCGCTGCGTAGTGAAGAGGTAACAGGGGAACTGCCACCGGATCTGGAATTTGAAGAATTTAATGCCATCCGTGAGCAGTTGGCCGCCATGATTGAACAGGCGTTGCTGGTGTATCAACAGCAAAAACTGCCGCTCAATCTGGGGGAAGTTATGCGCGATTATCTCGCGCAATATCCGCGTGCTCGTCATTTTGACGTGGCTCGTATCCTGGTCGACCAGGCTGTTCGCCTTGGTGTGGCCGAAGCCGATTTCTCAGGGTTACCAGCTGAATGGCTGGCAATCAATGATTACGGAGCCAAGGTGCAGGCACATGTCATCAACAAATATTGAAGTAGTAATGCCGGTTAAGCTGGCTCAGGCATTGGCCAACTCATTGTTTCCGGCACTGGATAGCCAGTTGCGCGCTGGCCGTCATATCGGGATTGATGAGCTGGATAATCATGCTTTCCTGATGGATTTTCAGGAGCAACTGGAAGAGTTCTATACCCGCTATAACGTGGAGTTAATTCGCGCACCTGAAGGTTTCTTCTATCTGCGCCCACGTTCTACCACGCTTATCCCGCGCTCAGTGTTATCTGAGCTGGATATGATGGTGGGCAAAATTCTTTGTTACCTGTATCTCAGCCCGGAACGTCTGGCTCATGAAGGTATTTTCGCCCAACACGAGTTGTACGAAGAGCTGCTAAGCCTGGCCGATGAGAGCAAATTGCTGAAGTTCGTTAACCAGCGCTCAACCGGCTCGGATTTAGATAAGCAGAAGTTACAGGAAAAAGTACGCACCTCGCTCAATCGGCTGCGCCGTTTGGGCATGATTTACTTTATGGGCAATGACAGCAGCAAGTTTCGCATCACTGAGGCGGTATTCCGTTTCGGTGCCGATGTGCGCAGTGGCGATGATCCACGTGAAGCTCAGTTGCGTATGATCCGCGATGGCGAAGCTATGGCAGTAGAGAACAGTCTGTCACTCCATGATGAAAGCGATGAAAGCGACATCACCATGAGAAATGCAACGGACAGTGCAGAGGATGAACAGGAATGATTGAACGCGGTAAATTTCGCTCACTGACCTTGGTTAACTGGAATGGTTTCTTTGCCCGAACCTTCGATCTTGATGAGCTGGTCACCACCTTATCAGGGGGGAATGGTGCGGGTAAATCCACCACTATGGCGGCTTTCGTCACTGCATTGATCCCAGACTTGACCTTGCTGCACTTTCGTAACACCACCGAAGCGGGTGCTACCAGCGGCTCTCGTGATAAAGGTTTGCACGGTAAATTGCGCGCTGGCGTGTGTTACTCCACTTTAGATGTGGTCAACTCCCGCCATCAGCGGGTGATTGTAGGGGTACGCCTACAACAAGTCGCAGGGCGTGACCGCAAAGTTGATATCAAGCCGTTCACTATTCAAGGCCTTCCGACGGCGATTCAACCAACACAGATCCTCACTGAAGTTGTCGGTGAGCGCCAAGCGCGCGTGTTGTCACTGCAAGAGTTGAAAGAAAGTGTTGAAGCAATGGAAGGGGTGCAGTTTAAGCAATTTAACTCCATCACCGATTACCACTCATTGATGTTTGATTTGGGTGTAATTCCCAAACGTCTGCGCTCTTCTGCTGACCGCAGCAAATTCTATCGTTTGATTGAAGCCTCATTGTATGGCGGTATTTCCAGCGCGATTACTCGCTCGCTGCGCGATTATTTATTGCCAGAAAACAGCGGGGTACGTAAAGCTTTCCAGGATATGGAAGCGGCGTTACGCGAAAACCGTATGACCCTTGAGGCTATACGTGTTACTCAGTCCGACCGTGACCTGTTTAAGCATCTGATTTCCGAAGCGACCTCCTACGTTGCCGCTGACTATATGCGCCATGCCAATGAGCGGCGCATTCATCTTGACGGCGCTTTGGTATTGCGTCGTGAGTTGCTGGCTAGCCGCAAACAACTGGTGACCGAGCAGTATCGCCATGTCGAGATGTCTCGTGAGCTGGCTGAGCAAAGTGGGGCTGAGTCTGATCTTGAAACTGATTATCAGGCCGCCAGCGACCACTTGAGTCTGGTGCAAACCGCGATGCGCCAGCAAGAAAAAATCGAGCGCTACCAAAGTGATTTGGAAGAGCTGACTTACCGGTTGGAAGAGCAAAATGAAGTTGTCGCGGAGGCCAGCGAACAGCAGGCTGATAACGAAGCTCGTGCCGAAGCCGCTGAGTTGGAAGTGGATGAACTGAAAAGCCAGTTGGCTGATTATCAGCAAGCGCTGGATGTTCAGCAGACCCGTGCCATTCAGTATCAGCAAGCATTACAAGCATTGGAACGTGCCCGTGCGCTGTGCCAGTTACCTGAATTAACGGCGGATAACGCCGAAGATTGGCTGGAAACTTTCCAAGCCAAAGAGCAGGAAGCCACCGAGGCGCTATTGCAACTTGAGCAAAAGCTGAGTGTCGCTGACGCCGCACACAGTCAATTTGAGCAAGCCTACCAGTTAGTGGTGAGTATCGCCGGTCAGGTTAGCCGCAGCGAGGCCTGGCAAACTGCCCGTGAATTATTGCGTGATTGGCCGTCGCAGCAACATTTGGCCGAACGCGTTCAACCATTGCGCATGCGTTTGTCCGAACTGGAGCAGCGTTTACGCGCGCAGCAAGATGCCGAGCGCTTGTTGCAAGAGTTCTGTAAACGCCAGGGGCAAGCCTATCAACCGGAAGAGCTGGAAGAGCTGCAACGTGAGTTGGAATCAACGGTTGAAGAGCTTTCTCTCAGTGTCAGTGATGCCGGTGAGCGGCGCATGGAAATGCGTCAGGAACTCGAGCAAATTAAGCTCAAAATTCAGGAATTGACGGCGCGTGCCCCGGTTTGGCTGGCGGCACAAGATGCCCTGAGCCAACTGAGTGAGCAGAGCGGTGAGGCGCTGGAAGACAGCCGTCAAGTGACGGAATGTATGCAGCAGTTGCTGGAGCGCGAGCGCGAAACCACCGTCGAGCGTGACGAAGTGGCGGCAGCTAAACGGGCTATTGATGCTCAAATTGAGCGCTTGAGCCAGCCAAGTGGTGCTGAAGATTCACGGATGATTGCGTTGGCCGAGCGTTTTGGTGGCGTGCTGTTATCCGAAATTTACGACGATGTGACTCTTGATGATGCACCATACTTCTCCGCGCTGTATGGCCCGTCTCGCCACGGTATTGTGGTGCCTGATTTGTCATTAGTGCGCGACCAATTGGCAGGGTTGGAAGATTGCCCGGAAGATTTGTATCTCATCGAAGGGGACCCGCAGTCATTTGATGACAGTGTCTTTGCCGTCGAAGAACTTGAAAAAGCGGTGGTGGTGAAAATTGCCGATCGCCAATGGCGTTACTCCCGCTATCCAGAAGTGCCACTGTTTGGCCGCGCAGCCCGTGAAAATCGGCTAGAAGCGCTGTATCAAGAACGTGATAGCCTGGCAGAGCGCTATGCGACGCTGTCGTTTGATGTGCAAAAAACGCAACGGTTACATCAGGCATTCAGCCGGTTTATTGGTTCTCATCTGGCGGTGGCATTCGACTCTGATCCGGAAGCAGAGATTCGGTTGCTGAATACCCGCCGTGGAGAAATCGAACGCGCTCTGAACGCGCATGAAGAAAGAAATCAGCAACAACGTCAGCAATTCGAACAAGCCAAAGAGGGCATTTCAGCCCTTAATCGTTTGATCCCGCTAGTGTCATTGTTGCTTGACGATACTCTGGCTGACCGTGTTGAAGAAATTACGGAAGAGCTGACAGAAGCACAAGAAGCGGCACGCCATATTCAGAAACACGGTGCGTCCCTGACTAAACTTGAACCGCTGTTGGCGGTATTGCAAAGCGATCCGCAGCAACACGAACAGTTAAAAGAGAACTATGCGCAGGCGCAGAACAGTCAGCGTCAGGCCAAGCAGCAAGCATTCGCTTTAGTTGAAGTGGTGCAGCGTCGCGCGCACTTTGGTTATACCGATTCTGCGGGGATGTTGACCGAAAACTCTGACCTTAATGATAAACTGCGTCAGCGCCTGGAACAGGCAGAAGCGGAGCGTACTCGCGCCCGTGAGCAGCTACGTCAATATCAGGCGCAGTTTACCCAATACAATCAAGTGCTGGCGTCATTGAAAAGTTCATATGATGCCAAACGTGACATGCTCAAAGAGTTGAGTCAGGAGCTGGTGGATATTGGCGTTCAGGCCGATGCTAATGCCGAAGCGCGTGCCCGTACCCGTCGTGATGAACTGCATGCTGCACTAAGCACTAACCGTTCGCGCCGTAATCAGTTGGAAAAACAACTGACCTTCTGTGAAGCCGAGATGGACAGTTTGCAGAAGAAACTGCGCAAACTGGAGCGGGATTATCATCAGATTCGTGAGCAGGTAGTTAATGCGAAAGCGGGTTGGTGTGCGGTGATGCGCATGGTGAAAGATAATGGTGTTGAGCGCCGTTTACATCGCCGAGAGCTGGCCTATATGGATGGCGATGAGCTGCGTTCTATGTCGGATAAGGCGCTGGGGGCATTGCGTCTGGCGGTAGCGGATAATGAGCATTTACGCGATGTGCTGCGTATGTCTGAAGATCCCAAACGGCCTGAGCGCAAAATCCAATTCTATATTGCGGTGTATCAGCATCTGCGTGAGCGTATCCGTCAGGATATTATCCGCACTGATGACCCAGTCGAAGCCATTGAGCAAATGGAGATTGAACTGGGCCGTTTGACCGAAGAATTGACCGCCCGCGAACAGAAACTGGCCATCAGCTCGAAAAGTGTGTCGAATATCATTCGTAAAACCATTCAGCGCGAGCAGAACCGGATTCGTATGCTGAATCAGGGCTTGCAAGCGGTATCATTCGGCCAGGTTAAGAGTGTGCGGCTAAATGTGAATGTGCGCGAAGCTCATGCGACCTTGCTGGATGTGCTGTCTGAACAACAAGAGCAACATCAGGACTTGTTCAACAGTAATCGTCTGACCTTCTCTGAAGCACTGGCAAAACTGTATCAGCGCCTGAACCCACAAATGGATATGGGCCAGCGTTTACCGCAAACCATCGGCGAAGAGTTACTTGATTACCGTAACTATTTAGAGCTGGAAGTTGAAGTTAACCGCGGTGCTGATGGCTGGCTACGTGCCGAGAGTGGCGCACTGTCTACCGGTGAGGCTATCGGTACTGGTATGTCTATTCTGGTGATGGTGGTACAGAGTTGGGAAGAAGAATCGCGCCGTTTACGCGGTAAAGATATTTCGCCGTGCCGCTTACTGTTCCTCGATGAAGCTGCGCGTTTGGATGCAAAATCTATCGCGACATTATTTGAATTGTGTGAGCGGTTAGAAATGCAATTAATTATTGCTGCGCCAGAAAATATCAGCCCAGAAAAAGGGACCACCTATAAGCTGGTGCGAAAAGTCTTCCAAAACCATGAACATGTACACGTGGTTGGCTTGCGCGGTTTTGCAAATGAAATACCAACATTGCCATCTATACCCGTTGAGCAATGACCTGATGGTTAATTATTGTTCAACAAGAACGTAATAATAATTAATTCTCGTCAATGGCCGCCTAGCGGCCATTTTTATTTGTTGTCACATCTGAGGGTTATATTTTATAAGCAAGGGAAATCTGTTAGCGTACATAAATGGTTAAATTTATATTATTGGCTACTTAGTGGTATTTCTGTTTGTATAATAATATTAATACCCAAAGAAAGTGGTGTTGCAGTTAACGAAAGAATCGTGCTGAGCCGCTAACATGCTGTGACTTCAAGGAAGAAGGGTTACGACAAACTATGACGTACTTAGATAAGCATACCGGGGGCATAGAATGTCGGTAGAAAAAAGAAATCCGCAACGCGCATTCGCGTTATATTGCGCTTTAATCTGTAGCTTGATGCCTACATTTACCGTATCGGCCACAGCACCTATCATGCCTGTAGATTTATCGTCGGCGCGCTCACCTGCATCGCAAAGCATGTCGGTGGCCCAAAGCCGTTCCCAATTATTGGCGGTATTACCGAAAAACGTTACGCCGTTCTATTCTTCTGAATTGGCTGTGCTTTATGCTGCAAACCATATGCAACCTATGTGGCAAGACCGGGCCGCTGTTCAGCATTTCCAGCAACAATTAGCGGAACTGGCACTCTCCGGTATCCAACCACAATTTATGCAATGGGTGAAATGGCTGAGTGATCCGGCCATTACCGGTTTGGCGCGCGACGTTATTTTGTCCGACGCGATGCTGGGCTATTTGCACTTTATCTCAGGTGTCGGTGCGAATGGCAGTGTCTGGTTGTACAGCAATGTGCCGTACAAGATGGCGATGCCACCTGCTACGATTTTAAACCGTTGGCAGCAGGCGGTGCATGAGGGTACTACTGCTCCATATCTGGCGTCCCTGGCACCTCAGCATCCTCAATATGAAAAAATGCATCAGGCGCTGAAAGAGATGCTAGCCGACCGCCGCCCGTGGCCACAAATGGCCAATGGCCCGAGTTTACGCCCAGGCCAGCTAAGCGACGATATACCTGCTTTACGGGAGATTCTCGACAGAACCGGCATGTTGCATCCGGTTGTGTCAGCGCCGGTACAAACTCCGGAAGTCATTCCGGTTGATAATCCGGCGGTGGCGGTGGTGAATGATGACCTCTCCGTCGATGAAGAGAAAAGCCGCGCCCAGGCCCACAGCCTGGTGGTTAGTCCATCAGCGGCACCTGTTGCAGATACGCCGGTGACCAGTGGCGTGGTTGCTCCATCCTCTGCGCCAGTGACGGCTACAGTGACCGACAATGTCTATACGCCAGAGCTAATGGAGGCAGTCAAACGTTTTCAACGCTGGCATGGTCTGAGTGATGATGGCGTTATCGGTGCCCGGACGCGTGAGTGGTTGAATGTTTCTCCGCAGACAAGGGCGACATTGTTAGCATTGAATATTCAGCGTTTGCGCATTTTGCCGGGGCGGGTGGATAACGGCATCATGGTTAACATTCCAAACTATTCGCTGAATTATTATAAAAATGGCACACAGGTGCTTTCATCCCGTGTGATTGTGGGTCGCCCAAGCCGTAAAACACCATTAATGAGTAGTGCGCTGAATAATGTGGTGGTGAACCCGCCGTGGAACGTGCCGACCTCTCTGGTGCGTCAGGATATCGTGCCGAAAGCACGTTACGATTCCAGCTATTTCCAGCGTCATGGCTATACCGTCTTGTCCGGTTGGAGTAATGATGCTGAAGTCGTCGATCCTTCGATGATTGACTGGAGCATGATTTCACCGAACAATTTCCCGTACCGCTTGCGCCAGGCACCAGGTGCCAGCAACTCCTTGGGGCGGTTCAAATTCAATATGCCAAGCTCAGATGCAATCTATTTGCATGACACGCCGAACCATGGCTTGTTCCAGAAAGATATCCGCGCGCTGAGCTCTGGTTGTGTTCGGGTGAATAAAGCCTCTGATTTAGCCAATATGCTGTTGCAGGATGCCGGCTGGAATGATGCTCGGGTATCCTCGACCTTGAAACAAGGCGATACTACTTATGTCAACATCCGCCAACGCGTGCCGGTACAACTCTATTACCTGACGGCATGGGTGGCTGATGACGGTAAACCGCAGTTTAGAACAGATATTTACAATTATGATATGACGGTGAGATCAGGTTCACAAATCTCCCATCAAGCCGAACTTTTGCTGCAATAAATGCAGTAAAACTCAATAACTAATGGTCTCAATATCGGGTTGTCTTATGGGGTTCCTCAGCGGGTGCCCTATAAACCTGGACTAAACGCACAGTGAATGCGTGCCGAATGCGGGTTGACTGGTTTTCCGTAGGCGGTTATGGTTCGGGACGGCACATAGATACCCAAAGCAATTGGGTTGCAGCCAATACAGTTGCGGCTTCAAGTAATAAGGGGCAGTGCTTACTTTTGACATTCTTGCCAGGTATTAACAGAGATCATGGATAAAATTGATAATTATCGCCGTAAATGGCTAGCGTTAGGCGGGGTAGCACTCGGGATGTCGCTGCTCCCAGGGCAAGCATTTGCTACCCTTTCGACTCCTCGTCCACGCATCTTGACCCTGAATAACCTGAATACAGGTGAGTCCATAAAAGCCGAGTTTTTTGACGGTAGAAGCTATAACAAAGATGAACTTTCCCGTTTGAATCATTTATTCCGCGATTATCGGGCCAATAAAGTAAAAACCATTGATCCTCGTCTCTTCGATCAGCTATACCGCCTGCAAGGCCTTCTCGGTACAACTAAACCGGTGCAGCTGATTTCAGGTTACCGCTCGCTTGATACTAATAATGAGCTACGTGAACGGAGCCGTGGTGTGGCCAAACACAGCTTCCACACACAAGGGCGGGCAATGGATTTCCATATTGAAGGCATTCAATTGAGTAATATCCGTAAAGCAGCATTAAAAATGCGCGCTGGTGGTGTAGGATATTACCCTCGCAGTAACTTTGTGCATATTGATACTGGGCCAACACGATCCTGGTAATATGTATTTTTATGCCAGTGCTTTGAATCTATACCCAGGGCACTGGGGTTGGAGTTTTATGAAATATCAAATTATTCCAGTGACGGCCTTTAGCCAAAATTGCACACTTATCTGGTGTGAAGAAACAGGGCAGGCCGCCCTTGTTGACCCAGGTGGTGAAGCCGCCAAGATCATTGCAGAAGTTGCTCGTCACAATATTCAGATTAACCAGATTTTATTGACCCACGGCCATTTGGATCATGTGGGTGCCGCCGCTGAATTAGCTGCGCATTTTCAGGTGCCGATTTATGGGCCAGAAAAAGAAGATACCTTCTGGCTAGAAGGACTACCCGCTCAAAGTAGAATGTTCGGGTTGAGCGAATGTGAGGCCTTCACGCCAACACGTTGGCTGGAAGAGGGCGATAAAATTACTGTGGGTGCAATCGAGCTCTCAGTTTTGCATTGTCCAGGACATACGCCGGGGCATATCGTCTTTATTGATCAAAAAGATCGTTTGGCGTTAGTTGGCGATGTTATTTTTAGTGGTGGAGTTGGGCGCAGTGATTTCCCGCGTGGTGACCATCAGCAACTGATTAATTCCATCCGAACTAAACTGTTACCTTTGGGAGATGACATGACATTTATTCCAGGTCATGGCCCAATGTCGACGCTGGGACATGAACGGCAGACTAATCCGTTTATACGCGAAGAACCTGCTGTTTGGTAACAGCAACTGCTTAGTGTTATAAACTCTTAGCAGAGTGACAGCATGGAATAACAAGAAGGGCGCCATTCGGTGCCTTTTTTATATTATATTTAATGAGCTGTTAAAGCATTTTGTGAAGTCATAATCAGCTATTTCTGCGAACTATGAAGATAATGACGGTGTTCATCAAGTAAGTATCACCTCTGAGATATCCATAAGGCGTAGCATGGCTGAAAGATATAACTGATATTGACTCGGCAGTCATTTTTCTGCCGTTTGAGTTCGTAGTATTAACGAGCGCCTTTCAATGGAATCCACTATGCCATTTCGTCGTTTCAGACCGAATAAATTCCTGTCCCGGCTCGGTTTTTCTTCTATGGTATTATTGCTTTTTCTGTTGCTGGGCGCAGTAGTGATTTATGCGCAAACAAAAAGCAATATGCATCAGAATGCTGAAGCTAAGTTATTACAGGCTAGGGTGCGCTTCGACCAAATATTTAGTAATTTACAGCATGCAGCTATTCAGGTTGAAACTGGGCTTGGAAAACCTTGTTTGCAAGTGGTACAGAATTTGCGCGATCAGGTGGTATTGATTCCGGATGTTCGCTCTGTCTCTTTAGCCAAAGGCAGTAACATTTATTGTTCTTCAATATATGGGCCACTTTTCACCCCTTTTGATTTAGATGTATTTGTTGATGGGCAATTAGAGTTAATGCAAGGCAATGATGTGACACCTGATCGCGCTTTGATGGTTTACCGCCTGGCGAGAGGTAATTACAGCATTCTGGTTGCAGTTGATGGCTATTACCTGCGTAGTATTCTTAATTTATTGAGTAGCGATATAGAGTTACAACTGAGAGTTGGTGATAAATGGATGGATGCGGCTGGAATTGTGCATTCTGGTAACCCGCCGAACGGCGGGGAGCCGCTATACTTAGCTTCAGAGAAGTATGCTTATGCATTAAGCACCGCACTGTCTAATCAACAATATTTGGCTTACGCTTGGCAATATGCCCGTGGCAGCTTAATTTTCTTCATATTAATGAGTGTTGGGTCAGCTGCACTTGTCTTCTGGTTATCTGGTAGGGCGGCATCACCTACCCAGGTATTAAAACACGCGTTAGAAAATAACGAATTTATTCCTTACCTGCAACCGATTGTCAGTGGCAAAGAACAATGCTGGATTGGCTGTGAAGTCTTAATGCGCTGGCAACATCCGGGGCAGGGGTTAATTCAACCGAATCAATTTATTCCGATGGCAGAAGACAGTGAACTTATCGTGCCGATGACTCGTTCTATTATGCAACAAGTCAGTGCCAAATTTGCACCTTACGTAAATCAATTACCTGAAGGCTTCCACTTCGGTTTTAATATCAGTGCCAATCATTGCCGTGATCTCAGTCTGGTAGATGACTGCCGTAATTTTATCCAAGCCTTCGGTGGCAATAAAATAAATATCACGCTGGAATTAACTGAACGGAAATTAATTGTTGCCGATGCGACTACAGATAAATTATTTGCTGAGCTTCATGCTTTAGGCGTCTTTATTGCTATTGACGACTTTGGCACGGGGCATTCAAGTTTGACTTATTTGCAGAAGTTTAAAGTTGATTTCCTCAAGATTGACCAAAGTTTTGTCGGCATGATTGGTTCAGATGCTTTGTCTAGCCACATCGTGGGCAATGTGATTGATCTGGCGACTCGGCTGGGGTTGCAAACTATTGCCGAGGGTGTCGAAAACGAGACTCAAATGCGTTATTTACAGGCCCACAAAGTGGATTACCTGCAAGGTTATATGTATGGGCGACCTATGCCGATGAACGAATTTGCCAAGTATTTATTTCATTAATATTTTTAGCCTGATAGATAAAACAAAGGGTGCCTGGGGCACCCTTTTTACAGATTAATCACAATGACTCAATTAAAGCACAGCAACGATAGCTTCACACAATGGCGCCATATTATCTGGCGTCATACCGGCCACGTTAACACGGCCAGAATTTACTGCATAAACCGCGAACTCATTGCGCAGACGCAGCACTTGTTCTTTGGTCAGGCCACTGAATGAGAACATACCATTCTGGTTGATGATAAAGCTGAAATCTTGCTTAGCGCCTTTTTCTTGCAAGGTGTTAACAAACAACTGACGCATACGATGAATGCGCTGACGCATATCAGTCAGTTCTTGCTCCCAAATTGCCCGTAGCGCTTTGTCACTCAGTATGGTCGCAACCACTGACGCACCGTGAGCAGGAGGGTTGGAATAGTTAGCACGGATAACCGCTTTAACCTGGCTAAAGGCGATATCAGCCACTTCACTGTTTGCAGCAACAAGGGTACAAGCGCCAACACGTTCATTGTACAGACCGAAGTTTTTGGAATAAGAGCTGCAAACGATCAGCTCTTGATGCTGTGTGGCAAAAATACGCAGGCCTTGAGCATCTTCTTCCAAACCTTTGGCAAAACCTTGATAGGCGAAGTCAAACAGTGGCAACCAACCTTTAGCCACTGACAGTTCAGCTAATTGTCTCCACTGAGCTTCTGTTGGGTCAATCCCGGTTGGGTTATGGCAGCAGCCGTGGAACAACACGACATCACCTGCGTGGGCTTCTGACAGGCTATTTAATAGCCCATCGAAGTCTAGAGCATGGTTAGCGGCATCATAATAGGCATATTCAACCACTTCCAACCCCGCTGCGGCGAAGATGTTTTTATGATTCGGCCAGCTTGGATTACTGACCCAGACACGTTTGGCACTGGTTTGATGGGCAATAAAATCAGCCGCGATACGCAGGCCACCCGTACCACCAGGAGTTTGAGCGGTGCGGGCACGTTTATCAGTAATAATCGTGCTATTGGCACCGAACAGCAGTTCCTGAGTACAATGGGCGAAAGCTGGCAGCCCTTCAATTCCCAGATAGTTTTTGGTGACTTCATTTTCCAGCAAATACTGCTCAGCTTTTTTGACGCTGGTCAGCACCGGCGTTTTCCCGGATTCGTCTTTGTAGACACCGATCCCCAGGTTAATTTTATTAGGGCGGTCATCCGCGCGGAAAATATCGGTCAGGCCCAGAATCGGGTCCGCAGGTGCAGCAGTGATTTTTTCAAACATGTCAGAGGCTTCCATGGCTTAGCGTTAAGCAAACAGAACCATCAGGGTAGCGCCAGTTGCGGCCTTTGCCAACCGTTTGCGATAAAAAGAAATGAATGTTGTGAGGCGAGGGGATTCGGGGTGAAAAATCGGCAAAATAGTGTATTCGGCAGCGCAATATCTCTATTTTAGCCAAGGACAAAAACAAAAAGACAGAGCCGAGGCCCTGTCTTTTTTAACTTAGGTCAGCAGATAAACTGCCGGGTTAAGTTTAACTTAGAACTGGTAAACCAAGCCAACACCTACAACGTCGTCTGTGTTCAGACCGTTTGCACGAGTGAAGTCATTTTCGTCCAGCAAGTTGATTTTGTAATCAACATAGGTAGACATGTTTTTGTTGAAGTAGTAGTAAGAACCTACAGAAACATATTTCAACAGATCTTGGTTATCGCCATTCGCGTTAAGATCTTTCCCTTTAGACTGAACGTAGCCTAAAGATGGGCGCAGACCGAAGTCAAACTGGTATTGTGCAGTGATTTCAATATCACGAGTCTTATTAGCGATAGTATCGTTAGCATCGCCATATGGAGTCATGTTCTGAGTTTCAGCATACATTACAGCCAGGTATACGTTGTTTGCGTCGTATTTAGCACCAACGTTCCATGCCTGAGCTTTATCGCCCTCAGCAGTACTGAAACGTTTTTGCTGATCAGTACGGTTTGAAGAAGAGAAACCAGCACCGAAGTTCACGCCGTAACCGATATCATAAGTAGAAGAGATACCGAAGCCGTCGCCATTCTGATCTTTCAGATTATCGTAAGAAGTTACTACACCAGCTGCGTCAGTAGTAGTGCCATTACGACCATCTTCGTTTTTGCCTTGATATTGCAGAGCAAAGTTCAGGCCATCAACCAGACCGAAGAAGTTGGTGTTACGGTAAGTAGCCAAGCCAGTAGAACGGCCAGTCATGTAGTTGTCAGAGTTGGAGATTGAATCACCACCGAACACTGGCAACATGTCAGTCCATGCGTTGACATCATAGATTACGCCGTAGTTACGGCCGTAGTCGAATGAACCGAATTCAGCAAATTTCAGACCAGCAAAGCCCAGACGGGTTTTGTTGCCTTTGTCGCCTTGAGATTCAGCGTGGTTAGCCTGAACGTTGTATTCCCACTGGCCGTAACCGGTCAGTTGGTCAGTAATTTGGGTTTCACCTTTGAAGCCGAAACGAACATAAGATTCGTCGCCGTCTTGGCCAGCGTTGTCAGAGAACTGGTGACGCGCGTCAACTTTACCGTACAGGTCAAGTTTGTTGCCGTCTTTGTTGTAGATTTCTGCTGCATTAGCTGCACCAGCTACTAACAATGCTGGGATTACTACTGCAAGAATATTGCGCTTCATCATTATTATTACCCTCATTGGTGTTATTCGGACACCTGCCACTGCCGCCAATAATTTTTTTGGAACTATTGTTGAGAGTTTGGTGTCGTCTGTGTCTGAACGCAGTGTTCCATTCACGAGGGTTATAATCCAGACCGAAAATGCTACCAATTACCTGAATATGTTTCATTGAGAAACTATGTGTTACCAAATGTAAATATCAGGGAACTTTGTGACTCAGATCGAACTTTAAAAAATGATAAAAGCCAGCAAGGCTGGCTTTTATTTATACAAAATCACAATTTTTTTCTAAATGACTAACTTAGAAACTGGCATTTCTCGGTGTGCGTGGGAACGGAATGACATCCCGAACGTTTTGAACCCCTGTTACATATGAGATCAAACGCTCAAATCCAAGGCCAAAGCCTGAATGTGGCACCGTGCCATAGCGACGCAGATCACGATACCACCAATAATCTTCTTTATTGAGGCCCATTTCTGCCAGACGTGCATCCAGCACATCTAAACGCTCTTCACGTTGGGAACCCCCGATGATTTCGCCAATACCCGGTGCGAGAACATCCATCGCAGCCACGGTTTTACCGTCTTCGTTCATCCGCATATAGAAAGCTTTGATATCTTTCGGATAGTTTTTAACCACTACTGGCGCTTTAAAGTGTTGCTCAGCTAAATAGCGCTCATGCTCAGAAGACAAATCTATGCCCCAGGCGACATCATTCTCAAACTTCTGGCCTGATGCCAGCAAGATTTCAATAGCATCAGTGTAATCAACCTGAGCAAAATCTGAGGTGACAAAGCGCTGCAAGCGATCAATCGCATCTTTATCCACACGTTCGGCAAAGAATTTCATGTCATCTGCACGTTCGTTTAACACCGCTTGGAAGACGTATTTCAACATTTTCTCTGCTAAACCGGCGACATCATCTAATGACGCAAAGGCGACTTCTGGCTCTACCATCCAGAACTCAGCCAGATGACGGCTGGTGTTAGAGTTTTCAGCACGGAAAGTCGGGCCGAAAGTGTAAACTTTGGATAACGCGCAGGCGTAGGTTTCGCCGTTAAGCTGACCGGATACCGTCAGGAAGGCTTCTTTACCGAAGAAATCTTCACTGAAATCGACAGCGCCAGTATCAGTGCGCGGCAGGTTTTCCAGATCTAACGTCGATACACGGAACATTTCACCCGCACCTTCAGTATCAGATGCCGTGATTAGCGGTGTTGAAACCCAAAAGTAACCGTTCTCATCGAAGAAACGGTGAATAGCTTGTGCCAAAGTATGGCGAACACGAGCCACTGCACCGATCAGGTTCGTGCGCGGGCGCAAGTGAGCGACTTCACGCAAGTATTCGATACTGTGACGTTTTGCTGCCATTGGGTAAGTATCGGGATCATCAACCCAACCGACCACTTTGATAGCGGTGGCCTGAATTTCAAAACTCTGCCCTTCACCCGGTGATGCCACTACGGTGCCAGTCACTTCTACTGAACAGCCGGTAGTTAAATGCAGTACTTCGTCCTGATAATTAGGCAAAGTATTATTTACGACGGCCTGTAACGGGTCAAAGCAGGAACCGTCATAAACGGCAACGAAGGAGATACCCGCTTTAGAATCTCTCCGGGTACGCACCCAACCGCGCACGGTGACTTCACTGTCAACCGCAGCACGGCCTTGCAGTACGTCGACTACAGGCACTACGCTCATAGATTTCTCTCTTTAATAGTTTTGGATAATTTTAATATCGAAATAGTTAACAACCCAAAGAAATGGGGATGTTGCTATGTTACTTGTGGCGGAGCAGGACACAAGTAGAAATCATCAGTTCAGTGCAACATTGTCATAAAAATATACGACACAAACAGAGAAATGATTGAATAGTGGAATATAGAAGAGTAAAGCGAGGAAAAAAGTTCAAATTAGAGTGGGGCCGGGCAAGCATTTGTCGCCCGGCAATTGCGTATTAGCTGGCCTTTTTAACCAACGGCAGAGCGAATGCCTCACGTAATTCATCAACAAACGCGGGATCATGGCAAATAGTTTTGCCTGGGCTATCAGAAAGTTTAGCCACCGGTTTGTCATTACACTCAACCAGTTTAATCACGATATTCAGCGGCTTGACACCTGGAATATCACAGGTTAAACGTGTACCAATACCAAATACTAACTTAACCCGTTGGTAAAAGTGGCGGTATAGCGACAGCGCTTTTTCCAGATCCAGATTATCTGAGAACACGAGTGTTTTACTCATTGGGTCAATACCCAGTTTTTCATAATGGGCGATAGCCTTTTCACCCCATTCAACCGGATCACCCGAGTCATGGCGCAATCCTTGATAGCGGTCAGCAAATGTTTTATCAAAATCGCGCAGGAATGCATCCATAGTAATGCAGTCGGTTAACGCCACACCAAGTTGGTTTGGATACTCATCTAACCAGGCTTGTAACGCGACGCGTTGGCTATTGGCCAGCACCGGGCTAATTTGTTGATGCGCCTGGAACCATTCATGAGCTTGGGTTCCCACGGGATCTAAAGACAATTTCCGTGCTAAATCATAATTACTGGTGCCCACCAGGTAGGGGAATTCATCTTTTAAGTGACTGACAATGGCATGTTGTATTTCGCGTGAGAAACGGCGACGCGTACCAAAATCCATTAACTTGAAGTGGGTTATATCAATATCAGCACTGAGCGCGTTAAATTGCTGAAGCTTGCTACGTAGTTGTGAAACAGCCAGATCAGCCGTGACATGCGCAGAACGGCGGCGATGGACGATTTCACTGATTACCGCTAATAGTGGCACCTCCCACAGGATTGTTTCGCACCATAACCCAGTAATACGAATATCTAATTCACCGTCATTATCAGATACAGTGACTTGCTCGGGATTAAAACGAAAGGCCCGTAGCCAATTGAGATAG
This sequence comes from Yersinia enterocolitica subsp. enterocolitica, assembly GCF_901472495.1. Classification (NCBI taxonomy): domain Bacteria; kingdom Pseudomonadati; phylum Pseudomonadota; class Gammaproteobacteria; order Enterobacterales; family Yersiniaceae; genus Yersinia; species Yersinia enterocolitica. The sequence continues at coordinate 1,527,107 of NZ_LR590469.1, read as the reverse complement.
TCATTTTTAAAGAAGGGCAAACCGGAGAGATACTGATACTCATCATCGGTCAATGCCAATTGGCTCATCAATGTTATCTGGTGGCGGATTTCGTCGGCATACTCGCCCAGCAGCTCATCACCACGGCAGCGGAACTCAGCGGCAACGGTAATATGGCGATAACGATGAAACACTGCTTGTTGCATATGAAGTTTATATGCATCGGTATCAAGCAATGAAGTCAAAATCGGTGAGGCGTCTTGGGTCATGGCGCTATACAGCATCCTCGTAGGAGCATTTTCCACAGTCGGCAGAATCTAAAGTCGCAGAAGTATACCGGTATTATCCTGTTATTGAAGCCTCATCACACCATAAATTCTAATCCCAGGTCTAGGATTAAACGTGCCATAAGCGATAGAAAAGCTGTTTTGCTAAACGATCAATCCAATTAAGGTCAGTTTTTAGCTATTTAGATAATAAGGAGAAATTGTATTAAAATATATAGGGTTATTAATCTGAATAGAATATAGACAATAGTCACGAGTATATTCGAAATAACGTGAAACATCCGGCAAGCTTTCTCCTCTTGATAACATCAACTCTCCGTTTGGTTTTGAGCTAAATGTAATTAAAGTCGTGGGCATGCGAGGCGGCTCGAAAAAAGATCATTCAATGCACTATTTGCCGGATTAACACCGCCTCTTACCTAGGTTTTTTTTACAATTGTGATACATTGAAAAGACTATCTGAGTCTAAGGCGAAGTCGCTGGTAGCAGTACTTTGAAGCTAAACTTTAAGCGAAAACGACCATAAATACAGACTTGATAATCATATTCACTGATGACGTCAAAAGGGTTTCCATGACACAACAGCCACAAGTTAAATACCGTCACGATTATAAATCGCCGGATTACACTATCACCGATATCAATCTGGATTTCGCACTTGATGCGCAAAAAACGACAGTAACGGCGATCAGTCAGGTAAAACGTCAAACAGCAGACGTGACACCGTTGGTTTTAGATGGTGAGGATTTAACGCTTGTGAGTATCAGCGTTGACGGGCAAGCATGGCCGCATTACCAGCTACAGGATAATTCGCTGGTTATTGAGCAATTACCCGCTCATTTTACACTGACAATCGTCAATGATATTCACCCTGCAACTAACAGCGCACTTGAGGGGTTATATCTTTCCGGTGAGGCACTCTGTACCCAATGTGAAGCTGAAGGTTTCCGGCATATTACCTATTATTTAGATCGCCCTGATGTGTTGGCGCGTTTTACCACCCGCATTGTCGCTGATAAAGCACTTTATCCTTATTTACTCTCCAACGGTAACCGTGTGGGGCAGGGAGTTCTGGATGATGGCCGCCATTGGGTAAAATGGGAAGACCCGTTCCCAAAACCTTGTTACCTGTTTGCTTTGGTCGCCGGTGATTTTGATGTGTTGCGTGATAAGTTCATTACCCGCTCGGGGCGTGAAGTTGCACTGGAGTTGTTTGTTGATCGCGGTAACCTGGATCGTGCCGACTGGGCGATGACCTCATTGAAGAACTCCATGAAGTGGGATGAAACCCGTTTTGGTCTGGAGTATGACCTCGACATTTATATGATTGTGGCGGTTGATTTCTTCAATATGGGGGCCATGGAAAATAAAGGGTTGAATGTTTTCAATTCAAAATATGTTCTGGCAAAAGCAGAAACGGCGACAGATAAAGATTATCTGAACATTGAAGCGGTTATTGGTCATGAATATTTCCATAACTGGACGGGTAACCGAGTCACTTGCCGTGATTGGTTCCAATTAAGCCTGAAAGAAGGCTTAACAGTATTCAGAGATCAGGAATTCAGTTCTGATTTAGGCTCGCGGTCAGTTAATCGTATCGAAAACGTGCGAGTTATGCGTGCAGCGCAGTTTGCCGAAGATGCTAGCCCGATGGCTCATGCCATTCGCCCAGATAAAGTCATCGAGATGAACAACTTCTATACCTTAACGGTGTATGAGAAAGGGTCAGAAGTTATCCGCATGATGCATACTTTACTGGGTGAACAACAATTCCAAGCTGGCATGCAACTCTATTTTGAACGTCATGATGGCAGTGCGGCGACCTGTGATGATTTTGTGCAGGCAATGGAAGATGCATCTAATGTCGATCTGTCTTTATTCCGTCGCTGGTATAGCCAATCCGGTACACCAATATTGACGGTACGTGATGATTATGATGCTGAAAAACAGCAATATCATCTGCACGTTAGCCAGAAAACGTTGCCAACTGCTGATCAACCAGAAAAACTGCCATTGCATATTCCATTGGATATTGAGCTATATGACAGTAAAGGCAATGTGATTGCATTGCAGCGAAATGGTTTACCGGTTCATCATGTTCTGAATGTGACAGAGGCCGAACAGACCTTTACCTTTGATAATGTAGAGCACACTCCGATCCCGTCCCTGTTGCGGGAATTCTCTGCACCGGTCAAATTGGATTATACCTACAGCGATCAGCAACTCACGTTCCTCATGCAACATGCGCGCAATGAATTTTCCCGTTGGGATGCGGCACAAAGTTTGCTGGCAACCTATATCAAACTCAATGTTGCTAAATACCAACAAAAACAGCCGCTGAGTCTGCCTAATCACGTCGCTGATGCTTTCCGCGCCATATTACTTGATGAAAATCTTGATCCCGCGTTAGCGGCACAGATCCTGACATTGCCATCAGAAAATGAAATTGCGGAACTGTTTACCACAATTGATCCGCAAGCTATCAGTGCGGTACATGAGGCTATTACCCGCTGTCTGGCAAATGAGTTATCGGACGAATTATTGGCCGTCTATGTGGCGAATATAACTCCTGAATATCGTATTGAACACAGTGATATTGCCAAGCGGGCGTTACGCAATACCTGTCTGAATTATTTGGCGTTTGGTGATGCTGAGTTTGCAAATAAGCTTGTGTCTTCTCAATATCATCAAGCTGACAACATGACTGATTCGCTGGCAGCATTAGCAGCCGCAGTTGCTGCCCAGTTGCCTTGCCGTGATGAATTACTGGCGGCGTTTGATGTGCGTTGGAGTCATGATGGTTTGGTGATGGATAAATGGTTTGCGTTGCAAGCCACCAGCCCGGCGGTGGATGTTTTGGCGCAAGTACGAGCCTTGCTTAAACATCCGGCATTTAGTTTGAGTAATCCCAACCGTACTCGTTCGTTGATTGGTAGTTTTGCCTCCGGTAACCCGGCGGCATTCCATGCTACTGACGGCAGCGGCTATCAATTCCTGGTCGAAATACTCAGTGATTTGAATACCCGTAACCCGCAGGTTGCCGCTCGTTTGATTGAACCCTTGATTCGTTTGAAACGCTATGACTCAGGTCGTCAAACGTTGATGCGCCAGGCTTTGGAACAATTGAAAAAATTGGATAATTTATCCGGTGATTTATACGAAAAGATAACCAAAGCATTGGCCGCATAAATAGGTTGTTTGCATGATAAACAGAGGGCAGCGATGCTCTCTGCTTTTTTATCCCCTGAAATACCTTCAGTCTTTGCATGGCTTTACGTCGCAAACGTTTACTTTCCTGAGAGATGAATTTACCATTCCCGCATCAACGGCTAGTCACCGCTCGCTCAGGAGATTACATGTATTATCCACTCGTTAAAAAAGCACTATTTCAGCTTGATCCAGAACGTGCCCATGAATTCACTTTTCGCCAGCTAAAACGTCTTACCGGCACACCGCTTCAATTTTTGGTTAGCCAATCAGTGCCAACCAAACCTGTAAGCTGTATGGGCCTGTCATTCAAGAATCCATTAGGTTTGGCTGCGGGTTTGGATAAAGACGGCGAGTGTATTGATGCTCTTGGCGCGATGGGATTTGGTTTTATTGAAGTCGGAACGGTAACACCAAAGCCACAGTCAGGAAATGATAAACCAAGATTGTTTAGGATCGTCGAGGCTGAAGGCTTGATCAATCGTATGGGCTTTAATAATCATGGGGTTGATAACTTAATTGAAAACGTCAAGAAATCACATTTTGGCGGTATTTTAGGTATTAATATTGGCAAGAATAAAGATACGCCGGTAGAACAAGGCAAAGAAGATTACTTGATTTGTATGGATAAAGTTTATCCTTACGCCGGATATATCGCGATTAATATTTCATCACCCAACACCCCAGGATTACGATCTTTACAGTATGGTGAAGCGCTGGATGATTTATTAGCAGCAATTAAAAATAAACAAACTGAATTACATCAGCGTCATCATAAGTATGTTCCGGTGGCGGTAAAGATCGCCCCGGATCTTACTGAAGAAGAATTGATCCAAATAGCGGACAGTTTGGTTCGCCATAATATAGATGGCGTTATTGCTACTAATACCACTTTAGATCGTTCTCTCATTCAGGGATTAAATTATTGCGAACAAGCCGGTGGGTTAAGTGGCCGTCCATTGCAATTACGTAGTACTGAAGTGATTCGCCGTTTATCGCAAGAGCTGCAAGGCCGCTTACCTATTATCGGGGTGGGTGGAATTGACTCAGTCACGGCTGCGCGAGAAAAAATGGCTGCGGGAGCTTCATTGATTCAAATTTATTCCGGATTTATCTTCCGTGGGCCAGGTTTGATTAAGAATATCGTTACTCATATCTAATTATTTATCTTCATTATTGGCCGGGGGGTTTATTTATTCCTCCGGCTCGTCTATATTTTACCCCAATGGATTAAATATACATCAAAAGCCTTATACCCTAAATAATTTGAGTTGCAGGAAGGCGGCAACTGAGTAAATTCCGATGAGCTTACTCAGGTAAGTGATTCGGGTGAACGAAAGCAGCCAACGAACATGCAGCTTGAAGTATGACGGGTATATACGATTAAGTGCAATTTGATGGGTGAGAACTCAATTCTTGAGTCAATAATGTTGGTGAGCGTGGCGGGAAGGGTAAAATATGCGGATTAAACCAGACGATAAATGGCGTTGGTATTTTGATACCGAACATGACCGACTTATGTTGGATTTAGCCAATGGTATGATATTTCGCTCGCGCTTCCCGTCTAAAATGTTAACCCCTGATGCATTTGATGAGTCTGCATTTTGTGTCGACGATGCAGCGCTTTATTTTGAGTTTGAAGATCAATGCCGCCAAATTAAAATGGGGCATGAGCAACGTTCGGAATTGATATTAAATGCGTTGGTTGCTTTTCGTTTTCTTAAACCATTAATGCCCAAAAGCTGGTATTTTGCACAACAACCTAAAACGTGGCTGCCACAAAATGCAGAGCTGGCGACAGTAAAAGTATTGGAGACCGGTGAAGATATTAGTTTGTTAGTGGTTGAGTCTGGTGACACTGCCAGTTTGTGTTTATTAGCACAATCCCAGGTAGTATTAGCCGGGCGTCAGTTAGTATTGGGCGATGCGATAAAGATAATGAATGACCGCTTAATACCATTGGTTATCGAGAAACCTTATACCGCACCGGCCTTTAATCTTGACCGGGCGGTTTAGTTAATCAATTGCAGCTTATTTACCGCTAAGCGTAATATCTCCTTTAGGTATGCAACTGCAACAAAGAATCGTTCCGTCATTTCCAATAGCACTTTGTTTTAACGGTGCGACCTCGCCATTGATTAACGTAATTCTGCAACTGCCACATATTCCTGCCCGGCACGAGTAAGGAATGCGGATATTTTGTTGCTCCAACTGCTCCAATAATACCTGCTGATTATTCCCGTTAAAGCGAATGCCATTATATTCAATGGCTACGGCTTTGGATTTATCCTCTGGTGCCGCAAGGCTTTCAACTACCGCTCCAGCGCCATAAGGGCGCGGTGGCTTAGTTGACAGAACTTCTACTTCATCCCCAACCCGAATAATACCGCTGTTCCTGGCCACCATATTCTGACCAAAATCGATATCGCCATTCTCGGCGGTTCGGAATGTCTGTAGTGTTTGTAATGGCTCGCCGGTTGGATGCTTGCGACCGCGTTCAACACTGACCGTGGTTAATACGCAACGGCTACATGGCTTAACCAAATCAAAAGTAATATCGCCCACTCGGATAACTTGCCAACTGTCTTCAGCGAATGCACTGGCACCGGTCACCAGTAAATTAGGGCGAAACTGTTCTAGCTTAATACTGCCGGGGCAGCGTTGTTGCAACTCTTTAAATGAAGCTTCGTTAATTAGCAGATAAGGGAAACCATCCGCGAATGACAGCGGAATTTCCGGCATGGGTTTTACCCGCCGGGTTAATTCTGGCCCCAGCCAGCGTAATTGTACTTCTCTTTGAAAATAACCACTGAGCCAGTTGTTGATAGCAGCAGGGGCAATTAGCGCGGTAAAATGATTCCCCCAAACTTCTGTTGGTTCGGCATTGGCTAAAAAATCATTAAAGCGGATACTGGCACTCTCGCCGTCAGGGGCTGTGAGATATAAACCGTCTGACATTAAGGCGGGGGTAAACATCACCATCTTCGGATATTGGCGCGCAGTAATAAAAGTGCCATCCGGTTCGGTAATCATAAATACGCGGTCAAAGGCTAATCCACTGCTGCTGACTTGTGCATGAGAAAGCTGCAAGCCGCGCATGGATTTTACCGGATGAACATAAAGTCGGGAGAGGGTAATCACCATTGCCTCCGTGCGAGTATTAAATAAGAGGGAGCAACTTTATGACAAGCTGCTGGGATTAGCTATAATGCGCAACAATTTTCTTTTTGGTGATAGTGCGATATGAACTCTCTGTTTGCCAGCACGGCGCGTGGACTGGAAGAACTGTTAAAAAGCGAACTCGAAGCGTTGGGCGCTCACGACTGTAAAATAGTGCAGGGCGGGGTACATTTTCAGGGCGACGATCGACTCATGTACCAAAGCCTGCTGTGGAGCCGTTTGGCTTCGCGCATTTTGTTACCGCTCAATGATTTTAAAGTTTACAGCGATTTAGATTTGTACCTTGGGGTGCAGGCGATTGATTGGCCATCAATTTTTGGTGTGGATAAAACCTTTGCCGTGCATTTTAGCGGCGTGAATGACGAAATCCGCAATAGCCAGTATGGGGCATTAAAAGTTAAAGATGCCATCGTTGATAGCTTTACTCGTAAGCTGGATCAGCGCCCAACTGTAGCTAAACAACAGCCGGATATCCGGGTGAATGTGTTCCTGCAACGCGATATGGCCAGTGTGGCACTTGATCTCAGTGGTGAAGGTCTGCATCAGCGCGGCTATCGTGACCTTACCGGTCAGGCACCGCTGAAAGAAAATTTGGCTGCGGCGATTATTCAACGTTCTGGCTGGCAGTTGGGCACACCGATGGTCGATCCGATGTGTGGTTCCGGTACATTGCTGATTGAAGCTGCCATGATGGCATCTGACCGCGCCCCGGGGCTGCATCGTGAGCATTGGGGCTTTACCGCCTGGAATGCTTTTAACGAAGAGCTGTGGCGTGAATTAACCACCGAAGCGCAAGTTCGTGCGCGCCGTGGTTTGCAGGAGACGACCTCTCGCTTCTTTGGTTCTGATATTGATCGGCGGGTGATTGAGATGGCTCGAGCCAATGCCCGTCGCGCTGGGGTAGCAGAACTGATTACCTTTAATGCCAATGATGTCAGCAAATTGGTGAACCCATTACCGGAAGGGCCTGTAGGCACGGTTATCA